>JAEZDR010000041.1 GCA_023433265.1 Bacteroidota bacterium
ACACTATGCACATGAAGTAATACCTGGTAAATGTCCTCATTCATAGAAAAATTATTTTGTGTAAAACTACGATATGACAAATAAAAGGTATCTATAGAAGAATTTTTAAATAAAAACCCCCTTTCTGTCTTGCTTATATGAACAAAGTATTACATTTACACTCCTATTGTACTTGTATTGACTACTGCAACAATTGGAAATCTGGACCATGAAAAAGAATGCTATGAGAAAGCTTTTTATACTTGTTGCCATTGCGGCGCTCCCTATGTTTTCGTACGCTCAGCCACCAGATCCAGGTGGAGACCCCGACGAAACCCCAATTCCATTTGACGGCGGATTAAGTCTTGCCATCGCAGCAGGCGTGGGCTATGGCGTAAAGAAAGCCTATGCTGCCACGAAAAAGAAATCGGGGGAAGAAGCTCCAAAAAAGTGGTTTGACGCTTAAATATTCACGGCAGCATCGCTTGTTTGTATTAATACTACCTCATTTCTTTCGTGTTGGGCCTCCCAAAGCACTTTGACTTTATCGTTAGGGAATGTATCTATTGTACGCCCAATGTAAGTAGCCTGTATAGGAAATTCACGGCTAAAACGACGGTCAACCAGTACACAAAGTTCAACTTTTGAAGGGCGTCCAAAATCTAATAAAGCATCCAATGCCGCTCTTATAGTGCGGCCGGTATATAAAACGTCGTCCAACAATATCACGTTCTTACCCTCTATCGTAAAGTTGATGTCTGTTTTATTGGCCACATGCAATGAGTTACGTACATCATCCCTGTAAAAAGTAATATCTAACTTCCCATAATTAATTCCCTCTACCCCATTTTCCTGTCTGAGGTTTTCGATAATTAAGTCGCTAAAATAAATCCCACGTGGCTGCAATCCTATCAGGCAGCAATTAGTTAGCCCAGGGTGGTTTTCCAATATTTGTTTACTCAGTCGTTTTAGGGTTAACGCAATTTGATGTTGTGACAGAATGCTTTTCAAGTGGACTAATTTCCGCTAAATTAAACAGAAGTTTAATTCAATCTAATGTGCTTATTCATCCTGCCTTAGCAATGCTCGTATGTTTTCTCTCTAACAAGTTGATGATGCCTTTCCTCAAATACGCCATAGTGAAAACAATCACGCAAAAAAATTTGGCAGGAATAAAGTTGCTGCTATATTTGCACTCCCAAAGCACAAAGGGAGTTTAGCTCAGCTGGTTTAGAGCATCTGCCTTACAAGCAGAGGGTCGGCGGTTCGATCCCGTCAACTCCGACATAGCGTTCCATATCGGAGCGCTTTTTTTCTTATTATCATTTACAAATAGAGCTGAGACGTTCACTTTATAAAGCATCTACGTCAGCATAGGCAACCACAGAGCGATAGCGTTTGTTGCTTTGTACAATCAAAATCTGTTGCCTGATGTATTGTTTGCAATACTGCAGTATGGCTGCCTGTTTAGGTAAACGGATTAGAATCTCCCATATATACTGATTCCTAACCCGGTTAATAGAAGGCTGCGCCGGTCCTACCACATATGTGCTGAACTCCTTTCGCATTCCAGTTGCGATGACGTTTGCAGCCTCTTCAGCCACTTCATTGAGGGCATGTTTGCACACCAGTTTAATTATGCGCGAAAACGGCGGATAAAAAAAACGCTGCCGTTGCTCGATCTCCTCCTGGTAAAAAGCTTCATAGTCATGCTTAAGTAAATGAGCAAGCACCGGGTGCGTTGTACGGTTTACCTGTATCATAACTTTTCCCTGCAGGTTACTCCTCCCGGCCCGGCCACTTACTTGCTCCATCAATTGGAAAGCCCGTTCATTTACCCTGAAATCAGCAAAGTGAAGAATGTTGTCTGCATCTATTATTCCTACAAGGTCTACATTCTCAAAATGAAGACCTTTTACCACCATTTGAGTGCCCACAAGGATGTCTACTTTGTGCTGCTCGAGCAGTTTGATGAGGTTATCATGCGCATGCTTACCTTTCACGGTATCGTAATCCATCCTTGCTATTCTTGCGCCTGGAAACATATCAAGCAAATGCTCTTCTATCTTTTCAGTGCCATATTGTTTGCTTATAAACTGCTGGCTACCGCATGCGGAACAGGTTGTTACAGTGGGATAGTTCGTACCACAATAATGGCAGGCAAGTTTATTCTTATGCTTGTGATAAGTAAGGGTTACAGCGCACTGTATACATTGTGGTATCCAGCCACAAACATTACACGTCAGGTATGGAGAATAACCTCTCCGGTTCTGAAAAAGAATAATTTGCCTTTGCTGTTTCAGGCTATCGTTGATAGCATCTTCAAGGCTGGGAGTAATGATGAGTTTCTGCTTCGATAGAAACTTCTTTACGTCAACGATATTGATTTCAGGCAAAGGCGTAGCACCAAACCTTTCGGTTAGTTTCACTAGCCCGAACTTTCCGGTTGACGCATTATGATAGCTTTCGAGTGATGGTGTTGCCGATCCCAATAAAACCTTTGCATTAAACAGCGACGCATAATATATGGCAGCATCGCGTGCATGGTACCTTGGCGCAGGCTCTTGTTGTTTGAAGGAGGTTTCGTGTTCCTCATCAAGGATGATAAGTCCCAGGTCTGCAAATGGCAGGAACAGCGACGAGCGCGCGCCAAGCACAATTTTAAGCGATCCGCTTTTAACTTTTCGCCATATCTCTACGCGCTCATTATGATTAAACTTAGAATGATAAACACCAATATTTCCACCGAAATGTTGTTGCAGCCTCCTGATAATCTGTGCGGTTAAAGCTATCTCAGGTAGCATATAAAGCACCTGCTTTCCTTTTAGCAATTCCTCTTCAATGAGCTTGATATAAATCTGGGTTTTTCCACTTGCCGTAACACCATGCAGCAAGCAGGTTTTCCTTTCTTGAAACGATGCTCTTACTGCTTCAAGTGCTTCTTGCTGCCGGGCAGAAAGTTCAAAATCGATATGTATGGTCGGCGGTAATGGAGGTAACCTATCTTTATTTCGTTTGCTAACATTTAGAATACCTTTTTGTATCAACCCTTTCAACTGTGCTGTACTGGCACCCGACATCTTTAACAACCCGGTCTGCGTTACTTCCTTTTCTGTTTTGGAAAGGTGCAGGTAAGCAAGCAATAATTCAAGTTGTTTGGGAGCCTTTGCCCATGAGTTTAATAAATGCTGTAACGGTTCCTCCGATGCATACAACGGACTTAGTTCAATATATGTTTCTGTTTTTGGAACATATTTCTCTTTCAGGTTTTCAGCTAAATAACAAACACCTTTCTCAACAACGCTTTTTATAACAGGATAAACACTGCTTAAGTTGGATAAAAGCTGTTGAATTTCCGTCATCTTTAGCTGCTTTCTTATCAGAAGCGCTTCAGCTACGATGTACTCATTATCGTTCAAGTTCGTAAAATCGCCATCGTGCTCCTCGCTCCAGTTAAGGATACTCTCACTGGTGAGCTTAAAATTAGAAGGCACAGCAGCTTGCATCACTTCCCCTTCGGTACATACATAATACGCTGCAATCCATTTCCAGAAGGCAAGTTGGGTTCCGTGTACCAATGGCTCATCGTCCAAAACATTTAATATCTCCTTTGGTTGAAAGTCTGCCGGCTTAGGCACAAAAGCGGTTACAATGCCCGCGTACTTTTTTGATTTACCAAAGTTTACTTCCACGCGCATCCCCACTTGCACAACGCTATGCAGATGCAGAGGAATTTTCCAGGTATAGCTTTTCGGTAAGGCAAGAGGAATTACCACCTCAGCGTAAGAATCGGAGCGGCTAATTGTGGTCTGTTCCTGTTGGAATGTCGGGTTGATGTCCATTCTATTAGCTGCAAATTACCGCAAAAAAAAGTGCATCCTAATTGTGGATGCACTTTTCCAAATACATGTTTAACCATTGCTACCTGTTGCCTCGCTAGCTTCCTGCTGTTGTAGCCAACGCCGGGTAAATGCTATGTTGGTTAATTTTTTCTACAACAAAAGTTCTAAAGCTTTCCCAGTTGTTACTATCCGCATATTCATGCAACCTCTCAATAGAAACAGCGTAAGCTTGTTGCTTGCACTTCTCTATTTTGTTTATAAGGTCTGCAAAATCCTCATAATTGCAAATCAGGTTGCGCTCTCCCAGCTCTTTAAATGCACCTATACGAGGCCCGAAAACAGTTTTACCGTACCCAAGTGTTTTACAGAGTGCTGCAGAGCTCAAAACCGAGGGTGAGTTATAGGTAAAAAGTACATAGCGGCTAATAGAAAGATAATGTTCCAATTCTGATTTCGATAGAACTTTATTTACAAGAGTTATTGTATGACCGCTCAGTTCGCGAGCTTGCTCGTAAAGCTCAGCAGAACAAAAACGTCCCGCAATAAGAATCTTCAGGTTATGGCTTGTTGCATTTAGATATCGTAAAAAATCTATTACTCCTTTATAACTGTTCACCGAGCCCCAAACAACTACATCGTATTGAATAGGCTGCGAAATAGACAGTGCTTTAAAATCCGGGATTGGGTGATCCTTAACCTGTAAATTGGTCAACCTCCCTGCTTTCCTTTCATATACTTCTTCTGAATGGGAAAAAACATCGTCAGCAAAAGCCTCCATCATTTTTCTTACCAATCGCTTGCCTACTTTGTTTTTCCTGTAATGAGAAAGGTTGTTATGAATGAACCAAACCACGTGAATACGGCTCAGTTTGGCTATCACTAAAATCAAGAGCAGCAATAATACTTGCAAATAACCAAGCTTCCTGTCAGGTATGTCTTCTACCCAATTAAAGTACAACACATTCGTCTTATGTAATTTCAAAAGGATATCCACCAATCCCATAGAGGTTTCCTGGTTTACAATGGTGAAGTCGTTTGCCAGTTGTTCCCTCAACCTCAAAATGTAATCGTTGGCACCCTCCATAAACATGTATGAAGTAAGCGGATAGATGTAAATATTTCTTTTGTGCATTTGGCTGTAAATGGTGTTTTCGAAGCGATGTAAGAAACTTACAGAAATTGTGCCTCGGCCCCTCGCTAGTGCGTTCCGGGCATAAAAAAAGCCTCCCGAGCGGGAGGCTTTGGTTCGTTTACTATCGTATTATAACGACTTAATCAGCTCGTTTGCCATTCCCACATAATCATCATTGTTCTGCTCTTTTGCCAGTTCGATCGTTTTTTGCGCACTTGTTTTAGCAGATGCTTTATCTCCCATATCTTTCTGAATTCTTGCTTTTTGCATATAGAGCCAGAAAGCTTTAGGATTTGCATCTATAGCTTTATTGATGTTTTCCAACGCTTTAGGATAGTTCTTTTCCCACTCATAGTAAAATGTAGCGGCCATTTGGTAAGGCTTCTTCTCAGCATTTTGCAATGCTTTTTCTATCTGTTGACTAAGCCTGCCACGAACTTCTGAGGTAATGGGCAAGCGCACCATTGTATTACCCCACATCAGGTGCAACTCGCAACTTTCATTTTTTAGGTTGGCGAATTGCATGGTAAATGTTTCAGCGCTGTGGTTCATTTTTTCAGCCTTTACCTTGAAACGGGCCACGTCATCTTCTTTCTTATAGTTATTGACTCCCCAGTTTGTTGTTCCACGATTTATCACTACTTCCCAGGTCTCTTTTCCGGGTATAGTATATAGCACGTAAGCACCGGTGTCAATTTTATTACCCGAAATAGCAATGGGGTCGTTGATCTTAAGTGTTGTAGCCGAGTTAGCCCCTGTACGCCACATTTGTCCTAAAGGAGCCAGCATTGAACCTTCACCGAAAACAGTCCTGCCCTTGAGAGAGGGTCTTGAGTAAGTGAGTTCCATCTTCCCCATTCCAAAATCCTGGATAATTGTCTGGGTCGGGCTGGGTTGTGGCATGCGCACCTGCGCTGTCAATGCAAGGGTGCTTGTGCACAAAACGGAAAACAATACCTGTTTAATCATATTATTTTTTTTTGCAAACCTAGTATTTCGTGGGCAACATCAGCAAAAGAGATGAATGTTTTGACAGCTTTCCGAGGCGTTTGATTTATAGTAATATGACGTGAACATGATGTTTTATGCGCTTTAGATACGCTGCAGATACGCTGAAAACCCAGAAGGAAAGCTAAAGAACTGTGGCAAGCTAAATAGCTATTGAAAGCTATAAAATAAATGCTATCTTATTGAATATGTTTAACTTATTAGATAAAGATGGATATTAAACTTGCGATGGGTGCGCAGCTCCATGAGGCTATCATTGCTTGTGGTGAGTGAGAACAGCGGTGATGTTTGGTGAAAACTTTGAGGAGAGCACAGGGAACAAGCCTGCCGAGGTTATTGGGTGGATAAAAAACTTTATAACCCCCTGAAAACTATTGCGGCAAGAGATTTGAACAGCAGTTAGCATCCAAACTTGTTTTGATTATGATTTTTATGCTCAGAAGGGTATGCGTTTTTGTGTTAACCTTATTGTTTGCTGGCTGTGGTGCTGACTCCCAGATAAAGGCCGCTAAGGACATACCCTCTCCTGCTGGATACGAACTGGGCAAACCTATTATAAAAAGGCTGCCTTCAAAGATGGACGAGGTGTCTGGAATAGCCTACTACCCTCCGGACCATGCACTTTTTGCCATAATAGACGAGGCAGGCATGCTCTACAAGGTACCGTTAAACGATAAAAAAATAGAACAGTGGGAGTTTGCCGAAAAAGATGATTATGAAGATATTGTACTTGTCGATAGCACCTTTTTTGTCATCACGAGCCGTGGCCGCCTTCTATCGTTCACCTTCCTGGGAAACAAGCCATCAAAAGTGGAAAATTTTGATCTTAATCTCACAGGGAAAAACGACATAGAAACCCTTTATCATCAGTCTGATGACAATACACTGCGAATAATATGTAAAGATTGCGATGGCGATAAAGGCCTAACGAATACTACTTTTCAATTCAGCATGGGCGAAAAGAAGTTTAGTGGCGCCAGCAAGTTGAACCTGAACCAGGTGTCCGATAAAATCGCAAGAGAAAATAATAAGTTCAAACCTTCAGCAGCAGCAATACATCCTATCACTGGTGAACTCTTCATCATTTCATCAGTCAATAAAACGTTAGTAGTGGCTGATAAAAATTTAAACCCAAAAGAACTTTATAGCCTTGACGCTGAATTATACAAACAGCCTGAAGCCATTGCATTTGCGCCGAACGGCGATATGTTCATCGCAAACGAGTCGGCTGATGAGGGCTCTGCTAATATCCTGGTCTTTAAATACAAAAGCGCTAAATAATGAGGTTAGTTGGATTCTGCTTCATATCGTCTTTAATTGCTTTTTCCGCACCTGCAATCGCACAGGAAGATTCGCTTGAAGCGAGAATAGTTCTTGTTGGCGATGGCGGTGCGTTAGTAAATGGTCGGCACCCGGTAATGTCTGCCATAAAACAGAATGTTCCGCTCAACAAGAAAACCTTTGTAGTCTTTCTTGGCGATAATATTTACAAAGAGGGCTTACCCGACGATCAGTTAGTTACCTATGCGCAGGCGAAAGCTGTCCTCGATTCCCAGGCAAACCTCATTGAAGGCACCGATGCAAGGGCATTGTTCATCCCCGGCAACCACGATTGGAATAATGGTGGGGTTCACGGTTACGACAACGTGCGAAACGAGCAGCGTTATATTGACATGCTGGCCAGGGAAAACGTTTTGTTCTACCCAAAGGATGGTTGTCCGGGCCCGGTAGCAGTTGTGGTTAGCGATAACACGGTGGTAATAACCGTGGATAGCCAATGGTGGCTTCATCCTTACGATAAGCCTGGTATTCAATCAGACTGCCCTAACAAAACCCAGGATCAGGTACTGTCTGAACTTGAAGACCTTCTGAATAAGTATAATGACAAGTTTGTCATATTTGCAACACACCACCCCTTTAAAAGCCTGGGTATTCATGGTGGATATTTCACCATCAAACAGCACATCTTCCCCTTCACCGATGCCAACAGAAACATGTGGATTCCTCTTCCGCTTATAGGTTCTATTTATCCTATCACAAGAGGAATCTTCGGAACTGTACAGGATCTTCCTCACCCTGTTTACCGCGACATGGTGAATAAAATGTCTGAAGTAGTAAAGAAGCATCCCAACGTACTCTTCGCAGCAGGCCACGAACATACACTGCAATGGATAAAAGACAGTGCCTACAACTATATCGTGAGTGGTAGCGCTTGCAAACAAACAAGGGTCTCTAAAAACAAAAACACTGTTTTTGCATCAGACAACCTTGGCTATGCGGTACTGGATATAGTAAAGAATAAAAATGTCTATACCTCGTTTTACGTTGTTAGTAGCGAGGATGGAGCTACTACGAAAGTGCATGAGGGCTTCATGCTCAACTTCACCAAGCCCATCCCCAAAGTTTTGGAAACAGGAGATTCCGCAACTATTGTAACAATTGATTACAAAAACAGCGCTGAGGCAATTGCAAACGTGAACTACGACAAAGTAAGCGGCTTAAAACGCAAGCTGCTTGGCAATAACTACAGGAAAGAATGGGCCACACCTGTTACCGCTAGAAAGTTTAACCTCAAGCAGGAAAAGGGCGGATTTAAAATAGTAAGCCTTGGTGGTGGCAAACAAACTAAAACACTGCGGTTGAAGGACAAGAAAGGCCGTGAATGGATACTACGCACCATTACCAAGGACCCAACCGAAGTAGTGCCAAGAAACTTTAGAAACTCTGTGGCAGAAGATCTTGTCCAGGATTTCACCTCTGCTACTCACCCCTACGCTCCGCTTACGGTTCCCCCCCTGTCTAAAGCTATCGGCATCAGGCAGGCTGAACCTGAATTGGTTTTTGTGCCGGACGACCCTGCCTTTGGTATCTACCGAAAAGTGTTTGCTAACAAGCTATGTTTCCTTGAGGAAAGGCACGCCGGCCTGGAAGACTCAAAAAGCACCGCAAAAACACTGGAGAAACTCATTGAAGATAATGACCACAGGGTGGACCAGCGCACAGCGCTCCGTGCAAGACTGCTTGACATAGTACTCGGCGACTTCGACAGGCATTTCGATCAATGGCGCTTTGAAGTGGCTGATACCGGCAAAGGCAAACTTTATGTTCCTATTCCACGAGACCGTGATCAGGCTTACTTCTATTCTGACGGTTTCCTGCTAAACATGATAACAAAAACAACACTTAAATTCCTGAAAGGCTTTCGGCATGACATACCTAGTGTAGAATGGTTTGGTTTCAGTGCGAAAGATTTCGATCGTATCTTCTTGAACAAACTCTCACGTGAGGATTGGGAAAAAGAAATAAAGTTGGTACAGGAAGCATTAAGCGATGAAGTAATTGAGCGAAGCATCAGGCGGCTACCCCCCACTGTATTTAACGTAAGCGGCGAAACCCTGATTAATAAGCTGAAAAGCAGGAGAAACCTTCTCATGAAGGAAGGTATACGGTATTATGAATTCATATCTAAAGAGGTAAATATCCTTGGTAGCAATAAAAAGGAACTATTCAAAATAACCGGGCAGGACAATAAGATGCGTGTCCAGGTGTATAAGCGAAATAAACAAAGCGATTCCGCATCACTTATGTACGATCGTGTCTTCGACAAGACTACTGATGAAGTAAGGCTGTATGGAATGAACGACGATGATATCTTCGAGGTGGAAAATTCTACTCCAAGGCTTGTCAAAATAAGGATAATTGGAGGTAGAGGTAAAGACACCTTTAATATAGATGGAAGAGCAAAAAGCTATGTCTACGATCTTGCTACAGGCGATAATCACCTAGAAGGTAAGGCGAGGGTTAAGGACATTCTTTCACCTGACCCATTTGTAAATGTCACCGACATTACAAACTTTCGGTACAATTATCTAAAATTCCCGATACCCAGGCTAGGCTTCAATGCCGAAGATGGACTGCTACTTGGCATTGGCCTTGAATATGTAAAACATGGATTTAGAAAAAGCCCTTATGCAGCTAAGCACAAATTTGGATCGCTCGTAGCAGTAAATCGTAACAGTTACCAATTAAAGTACCAGGGCGAATTCAACCAGCTATTGGGTAAGTGGGACCTCGTACTCAATGGAACCATAGTTAATCCAGTACTTGACAATTTCTTTGGCTTGGGTAACGAAACCGAACAAATATTTGATAACAAAAGGATGAATAGAGAATTCTATCGTGTTCGGTACAACTTCGTTTCAGGTGATGTTCTCTTAAGAAAAAGGCCTAACCGTGTGCTTGAATATACTCTTGGGGCATCTGTATACAACTACTGGAATCACCCTGAAGACAACAGGGGAAAAATACTACAGTGGCCTGAAATGGTAAAGCTGGATGCTACCCGCATATTCCAAACAAAAACATACGCGGGGCTTAAGGCAGGCCTCTTGATTGATAACCTGGAAAACACACTCTTCCCTGCAAGGGGCATTAGCTGGAATACAGAATTCACCAGCATGCAGGGCCTTAACAGCAACAGTCTAAGTGTAACAAAGGTTGTTACTGACATGAACGTTTATGCAGCCATGAACGAACCCTCCCGCTTCGTTACCGTATTACGGGTAGGTGGCGGACATATCTTCTCAAAGAACTTTGATTACTTCCAGGCGCTCTCGCTAGGGCAAAACAATTACCTAAGGGGCTTCCGGAAAAACCGTTTCGCTGGCTCAGGTTTGCTTTATGGCAGCCTTGAGTTTAGACTAAAACTCTTTGAAAGCAAGTCACCGTTGTTTCCCGGGGGTGTAGGGCTCGTAGCCTTTAACGATCTGGGCAGGGTTTGGTTGCGTGGAGAAGATTCAAGAACATGGCATCATAGCTATGGGGGAGGTATCTACTATGCACCTTTCAATATCATCCTAATTTCAGCAACCGCAGCCTTTAGTAAAGAAGAAACACTGTTTAACCTCACCGTAGGCACACGGTTCAACCTAACATTTTGATTTATGGACAAGGACTTTTTATACAAGCACATCGAAGCAAGGGTGAGAGAACTGTATCAACAGCACCCCAACCCTAAGCTGATTTATCATAATCTGGATCACACGATCAATGTGGTGGAAAGAATGAAGGAAATTGCTGCACACTATCATCTTGACGAGAATGATATGCTTGTGTTGTACACCGCAACCTGGTTTCACGATACCGGCTACCTTTTAACGGATGAAGAACATGAGCAGAAAAGTTGCGAGCTGATGCGGGAAATGATGCACAACTACTCAAATGACGAGTTGTTTCTTAACCAGGTAGAAGATTGCATCATGGCTACAAAACATCCGCAAAATCCGAAAACACTATTACAGCAAATAATTTGCGATGCCGATACCTACCATGTTGGCACTAAGAATTTCAAAGAGATAAACAAACTCGTCAGGCGTGAATTTGAACTGAAGGATGGATATGTCGATAAGCAAAAATGGATGAAAGAAACAGTCCAGTTCATGACAGACCACCAATACTTCACTTCGTACTGTAAAGAAAAGCTCAACGATCGTAAACAGAAAAACCTTGAGTGGCTAAAAGGGAAGCTACAGGACATTCCATCTAACGATCTTCTAACACCTCCTCCTTTCGAGCAAAAGAACAGTTTGATGACGAAAGGCATTCAAACGATGCTACGCCTCACATCAGACAATCACCTGGAATTAAGTGGGCTTGCGGATGGCAAAGCCAATATACTGATATCGGTAAATGCCATCATCATTTCAGTGATCCTTTCAGTACTGGTAAGGCGGCTGGAATTTGATACCCACCTGATTATCCCTACCATCATATTCCTCTTTTTCTCAGTGGCAACTATAGTAATAGCCATTCTTGCCACAAGACCAAAGGTTACTGAGGGCAGGTTTAAAGATGTAGATGTGGTGGCAAAAAAAACAAACCTATTGTTTTTTGGAAACTTCTACAGAGTGCCCTTAGAAGACTATGAACGTTCGATGCGCATGATGATGGGCGATCCTGAGTACCTATATGGTTCTCTTGTGAAAGATATCCACCAGCTAGGCGTAGTCCTAGGTAGAAAGTACAAGCTCATAAGACTTGCATACAATATTTTCATGATAGGTATAATTGCATCTGTGTGCGCTTTCACAATAGCAGTCTTTTTAAATAGCACCGGCGGAATTGCGAACAGTTCCTCAGCCTCTCCCTTTTAACTATGTATTTCAATCGCGATTTAAGTTGGCTTTCATTTAACCTGCGAGTATTAGAAGAAGCAGCCGATTTGAGGGTTCCTCTGTTCGAACGGCTGAAATTTCTTGCTATATTTTCGTCTAACCTGGACGAGTTCTTTAGGGTACGCTACCCTGTAGTCATGGCTATCACACAATTGAAAAAGAAAACGAAAGCAAGGTTTAATGAGTTAAACGAGAACGTTCCTGAGAAAGTACAAATCGAGATTCATCGGCAACTACAACTTTATGGTACGCTGCTTACGCAACAAATACTACCTGCACTTGCAGAAAACGATATCATTCTTTATTGGAGGCGATCGCTGGAAAGCCACCATAAAGCGGAGGTGAAGGAAATCTTCCTTTCGCAAGTCCTCTCATTCATCCAACCGGTAATCCTCGACAGCGCAGACGACGCTAAGTTCTACCCGGAAAACAACCAGTTGTACCTTGTTGTCTCTCTTAAACTGCCGGGCGAACAGGTTCAGCGGCACGCTGTGGTTAACATACCTTCTGAAGAACTACAACGCTTCTATTCTCTCTCCAGGTATAATGGTAAAAATTATGTTGTATTCATCGATGATATCATAAGGGAAAACCTGGACTTGCTCTTTCCCAATTACCAGGTACTGTCAGCTTATGGCATCAAGCTAAACAGGGACGCAGAACTCAGGCTAGAGGATGAATACACAGGCGATCTTGCCCAGAAAATGGAGAAGCAACTTGCGAAACGTGACTATGGCCCTCCCTCCCGTTTCTTGTACGAAGAAGGACTTCCCAGGAATGTACAGTTGTTCCTTGCTTCCGCATTCGGTGTAGAACTTGACGAAATGTTTCAAGGCAACCGCTATCATAACCTCAGCGACTTTATGAAGTTCCCAACTTTTGGCAAGGCATTGGAATACGAAAAGTGGAGGCCATTAACGCCTCCGGGATTAAAAGACTACGCCGATATGTTCGACGTACTGAATCAGAAAGATCTCCTGCTACATCTGCCTTATCAAACCTATAATCCTGTACTTGCATTCTTCAACCAGGCGGCGGTAGATCCAGAAGTAACTGAGGTATATATCACTTTGTACAGGGTAGCTGCTGAATCGCATATCGTAAATGCACTCATCAGTGCTGCAAAAAATGGCAAGCGCGTTACAGCATTTATAGAACTAAAAGCCAGGTTTGATGAAGCAAACAACCTGCGTTGGAGCAAACGAATGGAAGACGCAGGGGTCAAGATAATATATAGCATTCCCGAAATAAAGGTCCACTCAAAAATAGCACTGATAAAAAAAGGATCTTCTAATCATAGTATTTACTATTCTATTCTCAGCACTGGTAATTTCAATGAAAGCACCGCACGGTTTTATACTGACCATGTGTTGATGACAGCAGATTTCATTACAACTAAGGAAATTCTGCAGCTATTCAATTTTCTTCAAGAAAGAAACCGCCCGAGTGGAAAGGATAAATTGGACTTCCAACGCCTGATGGTATCTCAGTTTAATTTCATGACCCGGTTTGAAATGATGGTGGAGCGCGAAATGAAGAAAGCTGTAGAAGGAGAACCAGCCCGCATAAGAATTAAAGTAAACAACCTTGAAGAACACTTTATTATCAATCTCCTCTATAAAGCCAGCCAGGCAGGTGTTAAAGTAGAACTCATTGTAAGGAGCGTTTGCTGTCTCGTTCCAGGGCTTGAAGGCCTAAGTGAGAACATTAAAGTCAAGCGCATAGTCGACAGGTACCTAGAGCATTCACGATTATTCATGTTCGGATCAGGAGCAACAGTGGATGTATGGATGGGTTCTGCAGACCTCATGAATAGGAACCTTCATTCAAGAATAGAAGTCTGCGTTGCAATGAATGATGTTAAGTTAAAACAACAACTCATTGACTATTTCGAAATCCAATGGGAAGACACAGATAAAGCCGTCATACTTAATCCGTATGGCGAACAATTAAGGCAGATAAAGGAAGGCGATGCATCATTAAATGCCCAGTCAGAAATCTATAAATATGTTCAACAATTAGCATGAAGCCCTGGAAGTTTATAAGAACAAGAATTTCTATGGTGAGACGCTATAGGTACAAGGTAATAACTATTATTGCTTTTGGCTGGACCTTCTTCGACATCATTAGCATAACCTCCAGGTTCCAGATCTTTACCGATAAGCGTTTTTACTCAGCCTCGGACTATGCGAATGTTCCCGCGTTCTTTCTTAGGGAAACTATTGTTTTCTTAATGAGTGCTTTTGTAGGTTACCTCCTGGTTTCAAAGCTTCGCCGTCGCATGCGGTACAAATCGCTTTACCTTACCTTACTCATCAAAACGCTCATACTTGCCGGGGCTGCTATTTTAACGAATCTCCTTATTCACATAAGTCACTCCATAATCATCCTGCATCTTTCTTTTGATACTGCGGTCGAACGTTTCAGCAGGGACGCATTTGAAAGCATCTGGCTAATCCAAAAACTGCCGTATTGGTTTATCCTTTTCATCGTTACACAATTATTGCTGGAGATAAACGAAAAGTATGCTCCCGGTGTTTTCTGGGATGTGTTATTAGGAAGGTATATACAGCCGAAAACTGAACGAAGGATTGTAATGTTCCTCGACTTAAAGGACTCAACTCCTATTGCAGAAAAACTCGGGCACCTTCAGTACTTTAACTTCATAAGGGAATTTATTTACCATATTTCAACCGCACTGATTGAATACAATGGCAGAATCTATCAATATGTCGGCGACGAGATCGTGGTGAGTTGGCTGGACACAGAAGAAAATACAAGGCATTGTATGGACGCCTTAATTGAAGCAAGGAAGAACCTGCAACAACACTCAGAAGAGTTTAGGCGACATTATGGACATATCCCCGAGTTCAGGGTGGGCATCCATGTAGGAGAAGTAACCATAGGGGAAATAGGCATCATAAAGAAAGACCTTGCAATGAGCGGCGACACAATGAATACTACAGCCCGCATTAGGACAGCGTGCAGTGAGCTAAATCAGAAGTTTATCGTATCGGCTGATTTTCTTGAGAAAATGCCGTTGAAAGACTGGCAGGCCGAAAGCCTTGGGCTTGTGGATCTTAAAGGAAAAGAAAAAGGGGTTGAGCTTTTCGCGCTCAAAATATAGTTAGAACCGCAGATGCCGTACGGTAGCTCCGTTATTTATAAGTTGCTTCAAACTGTCTATCCCTATTTTAATATGCCGCTCTACAAATTCTGAGGTTACCTTTTTGTCACTTTCCTCAGTCTTCACTCCTTCCGGTACCATTGGCGAATCACTTACAAGCAGCAACGCGCCTGTAGGAATTTTATTGTAAAAACCAACCGTAAAGATTGTAGCCGTCTCCATATCAATTGCATAGGCCCTAACATCCTGCAGGTATTTCTTGAATTCCTCATCGTGCTCCCAAACTCTTCTGTTTGTTGTATACACAGAACCTGTCCAGTAATCTATTCCGTAATCCCGAATAGTAGTGGAAATCGCCTTCTGCAAAGCGAAGGCGGGTAATGCAGGGACTTCCGGCGGAAGGTAGTCGTTTGAAGTACCTTCTCCCCTTATTGCCGCAATTGGTAAAATCAGGTCGCCAAGTTTATTTCTCTTTTTCAAGCCACCGCATTTTCCTAAAAACAACACAGCTTCAGGCTCAATTGCAGTTAGCAGGTCCATCACAGTAGCTGCTCCCGGCGATCCCATTCCGAAATTGATGATGGAAATACCGTCGGCGGTTGCGCATTGATAAGGGCGGTCGAGGCCAATAATTGGAACATCATTCCATTCAGCAAACATTTTCAGGTAATTACTAAAATTGGTAAGCAGAATGTACTTGCCAAAGTTTTCAAGCTTTTCACCTGTATAGCGCGGTAACCAGTTGTTTACTATCTCTTCTTTTGTTTTCATAAGCTTGCTGTTTCTCTGATTCCCTTCATTGCTTTCTGAAACAATAAATTCTGCAAATATAGGCACAAAGCAGCTATACATTTGCTTAATGGTGAAGATAGAGTATCCAAATAGTCCATTCTCAATTACCGAACGCGATGGTAAGCCGTCTATCTTCGATCTTATTCGCAAGCGCTGGCTGACACTTACACCGGAGGAATGGGTACGCCAAAACTTCCTGCAATATCTTGTTGAAAATAAACAATACCCCCCTTCTCTTATTGGGGTTGAAAAGGAATTACAATTAAACGAGATCAAAAAACGCTGCGATATTGTTGTGTATCGCAACGGAGCGCCCTGGATGCTAATAGAATGTAAAGAACCTTCAGTTATGCTCTCAACAGCAACAATAGACCAGCTGTTGAGATATAATATAGCCTTACCCGTTCCCTATCTTGTGATCACTAATGGCACACATTGCTTCGCCTGGGAGAGGAATGGCACAACATTAATTGAACTTCTTGAACTACCATCCTGGAATGATTAGCCCTTCATCTTAGCACGCATTTCTTTTACGTAGTTCACCTGTTTTTGTAACTCGGCAACGTCGCCCATTTTAGCCTTTATTTCAGCTTCCTTCCGGCTCACTATGTTTACAAGCACAATATTGTAGATGTAAAAATCTATTTGATCTCTATACTGTGCGGGTGTTTCCGCGCTTAATTTTATTATCTCATCTACTCCTTTCTTGAAGATCTCTGTATTTTCTACCGCTCCTACAAATTGTGAAAATGCCTCAAGATTCGAAAGCTTTTCCTGCAATCCCATACTTGTGAAAAGATCCAGCACACTCTCAGCAACTTCGGGTTCGCCAGAATAAATAAGCAGGTTCACGATTGTCGATTTCAACCTTCCTTTGGCGGGCTGTACCGCAAGCTGCTTTGCTTTAGCAATAGCTTCCTTGGGTGAAATGGCAAAAAGCCCTTCAAGAGATGCACCTGCAACAGAATAAGAAGAGTCGTTAATCATTTCAATAAACATCTGCTTGTATGCTGCTTTCTTTAAACTTCCCAGGTAACTAATAGCATCCGCCCGCACCAAACGGCTGGGATCATTTTTAGCCATCTTTTCTATCCTTTGTATTGTCGCTGCTTCAGCAGTAGAGTCTAATGCCTCTATTGCCAGGCGCCTGATGCCTTGATATAGATCTGAGAGGGCTGCACTCACTATTTGTGCAGCCACAGGATCAGTTTTTTTACTTGCTGCCTGAACGATAGCTTCCCGCCTGTCCATGAAAGTACCTCCATATTTAAATTGGTGCAGGTATTCGTCCATATCCTTACTTTCTTTCTTAACTGCAAGTAATGCTCTTTCAGCGTCCACATTCACAAGGGATGGTTTGCTGGCAACACTAAACTCAAAAGTATCGTTCTTGTTAAGCCATACTTTGTGACTGGTTTTATTTGCTCCCTGGTAGATATCAATAACGGTTGGAAGCCGGAAATATTTATCTCCTTTTTGCGTCTGGTTTACAATAACCGTTAGCTTTTTGCTCTTGTCATCATAATCGTTCTTAATAGTCAATACGGGGTGTCCACTACCGAAAAACCATTGATTGAAAAACCAGTTAAGGTCTTTTCCTGAAACCTCTTCGGATGCCAGCCTAAGCTGGTGTGCCTCAGCAGTACCAAATTTGTTTTGGTTGAGAAATAGATTAAGCGATTTAAAAAAAGCACTATCCCCCAGGTAATTCCTAAGCATATGCAGAATGCGTCCTCCTTTCTGGTAACTTACCTGGTCGAACATGTCCTCCTTGTCCTTATAATAAAACCTCACAAGGTCTTTTGAGCTTTCTCCGGGGTTAGCAAGATAGGCTTGCATTGCCTGGAAACCATGATCATCTGCGGCGTCCTTCCCGTACTTATGTTCTCGCCAAAGGTATTCACCATAGTCAGCGAAGCTCTCATTCATACTTAAATTGCTCCAGCTCTCGGTTGTAACCAAATCTCCAAACCAATGATGAATGAGCTCGTGGCTTATCACATCTTCCCACCGGTTCTCATCCAAAAGTTCACGTGCATCCTGCTGCGCAGTTTCCTGGTGTAAAGTGGCTGTCGTGTTCTCCATCGCCCCACTTACATAATCGCGGGCTACCATCTGCGAATACTTAACCCATGGATAGTCCACACCCAGCAGCTTTGAAAAGAAACCCATCATCTCAGGCGTGTTCCCAAATATCTTCCGGGCTACACCCTCATAAGGCTTCTCCACATAATAACTCACTTCTTTGCCTTTGTAACTGTCCTTCACTATAGCGTAGTCGCCCACACCAAGGAAAAACAAGTAAGGTGCATGTGGTAGTTCCATTTTCCATGTATCCGTCCTTGTGCCGTCGCTGTTGAGCTTGCTCGAAGTGTTCTTACCATTGGATAGCGTAACATACTTTGCCGGTACTGTCACTACCATCTCCTGCGTAGTTTTCTGGTTAGGCCTGTCAATGGTTGGTACCCAAACAGAGGTTGCTTCCGTTTCGCCCTGCGTCCATACCTGGGTTGGCTTTCCTTTCTCCTCTCCCTTTGGATTGATAAAATAAAGGCCCTTGGCGCCGGAAATCGCATTGCTCCCGCTCGCCTTCCAATTATTGGGACGGGCTATGTATTCTATATAGACAGTGTACTGTTCTTTTGCGGTGTACGCCTTGTCTAACTTTATAAAGAGGTTTGCGCTATCACTGTAGTCATATTTAAGCTGCTGTACTTTGCCACTCTTAAATATTCCTACCTCCTTTAGCAACATTCCCTTTGCATCAAGTCTCAGCGTATCTGTTGCATAAAAATGAGGCTTCAGGGTAATCCAAACCTTTCCTTCCAGGGTAGCGTTTTGGAAGTTAAGCTTTGCGACCAGTTTTGTATGAACGAGGCTATTAATCTTTTCAGGTGTAGCCCGGTAAACCGTTTTCCAGTTGAGATTGCTGTGTATTGCCGGTGTTTGTGCCTTTACTACGGATAAGGATGTGATAAGCAAAAAGATAACTAGCTGTAAAATTCGCATGTGTAGGAAGTTTCTGCAGTAAAAATAATAACCTCGTTAGTGCTACCCGTTAATTTTTTATGGATGGAATAACATTTAAACCACTTCTGCTGCCGGGGCCCAAGGTAAAGTAAGAGTTTTCTTATAGATTTGTAAGGAACATCAACCCAATGACAAGAATTCTCCTCACGCTTATCATTTTGCTGTTTTTTGTAGTGAAGGGCATTAGCCAACCCTACTTCATCTACATACAGTCTGATAATAAACAAACTTTCACGGTTACATTGAAGGGAAAGACCTACCATTCTTCTAACACCGGATACGTTGTAATACCAAAACTTTTTAGCGGCACCTACAATCTCCAGATAGAGACTGCAAGGAAAGCCAAACTCGTATACAATGTGAAGCTGGACAAAAAGGATATTGGTCTGAGCCTGGAAGAAAACCCAAGGAATGAGCTTGTTCTCGTAAGCCTGCAAACCAAAGAGCCACTTAGCCCGGAAGTAATTAATAACGATGCATTGGCAAGCACCCCCCCTGCTGTAATAAAGCCCGCGCTTAATGCCGAACAGGAGCAAAAAGAAAAGCCAGCTAAGGTAGTTGCCGTTAAAGAGAAAGAGGAAACTGAAGAGCCGGTGGATGAGGAACCTCCCATGCCCGCAAAAAGAACACGCGGCATTATCAAGAACCTCGAAAAAAGCTCTCGTGAAGGTGTCACACTGCAGTTTATAGACTTCTACCAGGAAAAAGAAGATACAATTGATGTCCTCATTCCCTCGCTTGAAGAAATAAAGCCTCAACCAGATGACAGTGAGAAAGTAACGGGCAAAACTGAACCAGCACAGGTGCCTGTTGTAAAGAGCCCGGCTGTAGTTGAAACACCTGCACCCGTTGCCGTCTCGCCTGCGGATGTAGATAGCATTAGCAACCCCGCCAATCAACAAGCACAGGCAACAAAGAGTAACACTGCTTCTAACTGCGCTAAATATGCAGATGACGACGACTTCCTCGAATTGCGGAGGAAACTGGCTGTCGGCAAAACCCATGAAAGAATGATCGTAACCGCAGTAAAAGCGTTTAAGACGAGATGTTACTCTACTGCACAAATTAAAAACCTCGGCCACATGTTCCTGAACGATCAGGCCCGTTTTCAGTTCTTCGAAGCTGCACTGCCATATACGGCTGATGCAGAAAATTATATGATGCTTGAGCCGCTGCTCCTTGATAGCGATTACAAGCAGAAATTCCGTGACCTGATTCGAAAATAACGCATGCCAAGGTACCTGCTTGAAGTATGCTATAAGGGAACGAAATTTCGTGGCTCACAGGTTCAGGCTAATGCCCAAACGGTACAAGGTGAGTTGGAAGCTGCTTTAGCTACCTTCCTGAGAAAAGAGGTTGAGCTTACAGGTTCTTCAAGAACAGATGCCGGCGTTCACGCCAAACAAAACTTCTTCCACTTTGATGCGGATGCACCTATTGACGCCGGTATTACTTATAACCTCAATGCGATGCTCCACCAGGACATAGCTATCAATGCCATTACAGAAGTGCCCGGCCAATTCCATTGCCGTTTCTCAGCGTTGAGCCGTAGCTATGAATACGAGGTCTACCACAAGAAAAATCCTTTTCTTTCTGATACTGCCTGGTACTACCCTTATAAAATGAACTTCCATAACCTTCAGCAGGCAGCAGAGGTTACCATGGGGTTTAACAACTTCAGTGCTTTTTCCAAAAGAAACACGGATGTTAAAACTTTCGATTGCACGATCATGCAGTCCCGCTGGTTGCAAACTGAACAGGGCATTAAATACTGTGTACAGTCCAATAGGTTTTTACGGGGAATGGTAAGGGCGCTGGTAGCTACCATGCTTAAAGTGGGAAGGGGAACTATCACCCTTGATGACTATAAAAATATTATCCGGCAAAGGGACTGCACCCTCGCCGATTTCTCAGCGCCTGCTCACGGGCTTTGCCTTATGAAAGTAGATTATGGTGATGCCTTAACCTAAACGGCGCCATTTACCTGCGCAAAGCAGCTATCAGTGCTATTATAACATCACATAATCACCGCGTGCATTCACGGAAATAACCGGCAGCCTATGTTTCTCTTCAAAATATTTAAACACGCGCTCTAATTGGTTATTAAAATGGATAAGGTCGCGGTTTTCTATCGAGGCTTTACGCAATTGATCAACGCTTTTTGCATTATTGTAACGCACCGGGAAAATATGTACGGGTATAAAATCCTGCCCGCTTGCCTTGGCATTTGTAGCAAGAATATAAAGCTCCTCTATCTGCGGATCCTGCAAGGGTATGCAACCCACCGTGTAGCAACGTCCATGTATATAAATCTCACCACCCGGCTTCACCGAATCGCTAAGGAGCTTGTCTGAGGCATTGGGGTAATTAATGCCAAGCGACAAATGGTACATGCTGCGTGGGTTAAACTCGTTGATGTAATAAAAACCCTCAGGCACCTGGTAATCCCCCTCCATCCTTTTAGGGCCCAGTTTACCGGCCATGGCACATACTTTATAGGTCTTAAACAGTTTGAAAGGTTCCTGTGCAGAGCTCCTCACCCAAACTTCCAGTTGCGAGTCCCACTTAAACGATCGGACGTACATCTGTTTCATCGGCCATTGCAATCCTTTCTCCTGGAACTCTTTCTTTAACAGTTCTTCCTTTGTCCTTATAGCATTGCCTACCCTAGGGAAGCTGCGCTGTACATCCACAAACGTCTGCGCTTCCGCATAGCCTACACCAATTACCAGCAAACACGCCATCACCGCCTTCCTTATCATACACCGAAATTATCTATTTACAATTTCCATTCATGCTATCCCTACGTTAAAAAAGAAAAGCCTTTTGCAAGGCTTTTCTCTGTTATAAGTTTCCTCTCAAACCCTGTTCTCTTTCCAGGGCTTCAAACAGCGCTTTAAAGTTTCCTTTTCCAAAGCTCTTTGCTCCCTTACGCTGAATAATTTCAAAGAATAACGTTGGCCTGTCCTCAACCGGCTTCGAAAACAGTTGCAACAGGTAACCCTCATCATCTCTGTCAACTAAAATGCCTAACTCCTTCAGTGGCTCAAGGTCTTCGTCTATCGTGCCCACCCTGTCAAGCAAATCGTCGTAATAGCTGCCCGGCACCTGTAGGAAATCTACACCCCGGCTCTTTAAATCACGTACAGTCGCCACAATATCGTTGGTGGCTAAAGCTATATGCTGCACACCCTCGCCGTCGTAAAAATCAAGGTACTCTTCCACCTGGCTCTTCTTCTTGCCTTCTGCCGGTTCATTAATGGGAAACTTCACAAAGCCATTGCCATTACTCATCACCTTACTCATCAGCGCAGAGTATTCGGTCGATATGTCGTTATCATCAAACGAAAGGATATTCCTAAAGCCCATCACATCTTCATAAAACTTAACCCACGGGTTCATCTGGTTCCAACCCACATTGCCCACACAATGATCCACGTACAACAGGCCTGTATCCTTTGTTTGAAAGTTGGGCGTTTCCCACTTCCTGAAGCCGGGCATAAACACGCCATTGTAGTTCTTACGCTCTACAAACAGGTGAACCGTATCGCCGTAGGTATGAATACCGCTCAGTACCACTTCGCCGTCACCATCCTGCAGGCGGGTAGGTTCCATATAGCTGCGCCCGCCGCGTTGCGTGGTTTGGTTAAACGCATCCGTTGCGTCCTCCACCTTAAGGGCAAGCACTTTTACCCCATCGCCATGCTTGTAAATATGGTCGGCAATCGGGTTGCCGCTGCGCAGCGGGGTGGTAAATACGAAAGTTAACTTATGCTGCCGCAATACATAGCTCACCTTATCCTTCAGTCCCGTTTCAGGGCCGGCATAAGCAAGGCTTTGAAACCCGAAAGCCGTTTTATAAAAATAGGCTGCCTGCTTGGCGTTGCCCACGTAAAACTCAACATAATCAGTGCCTTGCAGGGGTAGAAAGTCCTGTTGAAGGCTCGTTTTATTGTCATTGGCGGTTAATGTCTCCATACGGCGATGTATTTAGCTTGAATGAAAAGAGATTGTGCAATAGGCAAATTTAAGGAATAACCTATTCTTTAGCAGCAACCGCCCGCTAGCCACCCAGCGATCTATGTTTCTACCTTGTTTCTTCTAATGACGAAGGTAGAGGCGCTTCTACCGCGCCTTTTGTACGCTTTGGCAACGCTTTATCTACCCTATAGTTACGCTTTAACCCCGGAAAATCGTGCTGATTTCCGGGTGGAAGGAGAAGGTGAATCTACGCTGGATTCTTCTCGAAAGCGTGTCACCCTACCCTGTCTCGTGCTAACATTACCCATTTAGCTTGCCCCCAAACCTGAGAAAAGTCATTTTCCTACTTATTAGCAGTTTTTATCTTCACAACTATTGAAGCGTGCGTTAGCGGGAAATACATAATACAAGACCTAACCATAACCAAAACCATTTCTAACCCCATAACCCTAAACATAGAGTATGAACCAGCAATCCTCAATAGGGTATAGCTCACTTAAACCCGAGGCTTACCAAGGTAAAATCATTCAAACAATATTGGTTCTCTTTACCGCCTTCATCCTTACTCACACCGCACTAGCTACCACCTATTATTCCAAAGGGGGCTCGTTTAGCACCCTCTCAAATTGGTCTACAACAAGGGATGGCACCGGTACCTCACCGGCGTACTTCAATACCGCAGGAGATGTTTTTATCATTCAAGGCATTGGTAATGGAGCAGGTACCCCGCATGTCGTCATATTGTCTCGTTCCTCTTATTTGAACCTTGGAACGGGAGCAACACTACAGGTAGAACCAGGGGCAACTTTCGAGGCTAAAAGCCCTTTAAATCTTGGCTCAACTAGTACATTTATACTTGATAGTGCAGCTACCTATATACACAACTATGGTTACAATGAAAGCCAGAGCTGGCTCTTCGAAAATATCTTAGGTGGCACCGAAATATTCTCTCCACACAGCCATATTCTCATTAAGGAAATATTTGGGGCGATGCCCATGCGCTCTCAAATGAGCTGTAATATTGGCCATCTAACATACGCTGCATCAAAAAACACCATTTGTCATGGAGCGTTGCCCGAGGTAATAGGCAACCTCACTATCAATGGCACAGGCAGATTTGAACTTGTAAACGAAAACAACCAATCCTCTCTTCCGCTCATTATAAATGGCAACTTGACATTAAGCAATGGAGCCAAGCTGAGACTTAGCACGGGGCCGGCCACTGAACCAATTTATCTCAAAGGCAATCTTACCATCAATAATGCGACCATCTCCAATGAGCTAAGTACAAATCAAACAGGCCCAAACGTTACAAGCTTCTTCTATTTCAATGGGTCAGTACCACAAAAAGTTAGTATCACCAACGCCATTATTAACTCGGCACCAACGCGCACTATCATCTTCCGCGTACTGGGTGGCTCAACTGTCCACTTCGACACTTCCACTTTAAAAAGCACCGCAGGCACCGATGTCAGATTCATCCTCGACAGTGCAGCAACGCTAATAACAGCAAACACACATACCCTCGGCGCGCTAACAAAAACAAGTGCTGCAGGTTGCATCCAGGTCTTATCCCGCTCCTTCAGCAACTACGCCAACTATATTTTCAGCGGTTCCTCACCACAGGCTACAGGCGATGGACTGCCATCGGAAGTAAATAACCTGGAAATCAACAACCCCACTTCGGTTAGCCTAACCCAGCCGGTTAGTATAAACGCAAACCTCCTGCTTTCGCTTGGAGTCTTTCAACTAAACAATAACAGGTTCGTTATTCCCAAAAACACCCAAATCATTAATGGTACAATACAAGGGTCCGCAGCTACACTTGTGTTCCGGCACTTCTATGGCAACGTTCCAAACGGACTGCTGCAAGGCTCATTTCAAAACATCGAAATCAACCTGCCCCACGCGGCTTTGTCTATCCTCTTTGCCGATACGCTCAAAGTCAGCAAGCAGCTCTACCTATTAAATGGCAAACTTCAATTTACCCCTCCAGCCTGCCTGCTAATGGATACTTCTTCCCTCGTTACCGTAGCCGGCGGACAGCTCAATACACCCGCCATCTACCGGCCCGGTGTCGATCTGTTATTTGCCGGTTCAGATAGCCTTTTAAATACTTCCTTATTAAATCCACAGCAAGGCGCAATCTGTTGTCTAAAAATCATGGACACCACCAAAATAACACTGCAGGCCCATATCTCTGCCGACTCAGTCCACGTCGCATCAAAAGCCTACCTCAATACAGGGCACTATGCCGTTAACGGCAATGGCGCACATAAGATAAGTGGAACACTTGTTTGCAGCCACCCAAACGGGTTGCAAGGCACCTTTCAGACAAATCCATTAGTATTTGACTCTACCTCAACAGTGCACTTTTCAAAGACCGATGGAAGCCAAATGGTTGATAGCAACAATTATTATCAAATCATTTTGTCTGGCGGTCAGAAAGAGTTCAACGGATCTAAGATTACTATCGCAGGCAACCTCACTTCAACTGCGTTGTTCGTGCAATCTGCCGATACAATGGTTTTTAGCAGCAGGAATAGACAAGTGATAAACTCAACAAGGATGGCTTATAAAAGCCTGATACTTGACGGCATTGGCCCGAAAATTTTTGAAGGTCGCCATGAAATTAATAATGCCGTGATGTTCTCAAATTCACCAGGTTTGATAGATTTTGATGGACCGGGCGACACTTGCGATTTTGTTTTGCGGAGCACGGACAGCAGCACGGCATTCCTTGGAAATACTTACAATTTCAATATTCAGGGCAACATAGTTACAGAGCATTACAACGGGAAGTATTTTCATCCCGATTCAAGCAATAGAAGGGCTTTTAGGTTTATTGCGCATCCTTTCAAAACTGCCATAGGTCTGAATTCTATCACCGACGACATAGACATCACAGGAATTGGAGGTGCACTATCCGGTTTCACTCCTACACAACTTAACAATCCGTCAGCATTCTGGTATAACACAAATACGGCTCAATGGATAGCTTTTACAAACACGAATGGATTAGGAAACAACGCATGGCTGCCTACACAGGGCATAAGGGTATTATTGCGTGGATCTAAGGGACAAGGATTAGTAGGTGGGAGCTATAACCCGGCACCGGCAGTATTATCTATGAACGGTGTTCCTAATTTTGGCAACGTAACCGTTCCTTTAATTAAAGGTGTCGATGGCTACAATCTTGTTGGAAACCCGTATCCCGCCCCAATCCAGACCCAGCAGGTGTTCGATCACGAAGTCGATACGAATTTGGTAGGAACTTGTTTCTGGATATGGGATCCATACGATGCTGCCCAAGGAAGATATAAGGTTGTGCCATTTGGAGACGATTTCGTCCTACCTGCGGCAAGCGCTTTTTTTGTACAGGTAAAGGATAGTACGTCGGTGACATTTACCGAAAATCATAAATCTGATGAGAAGCCAAACAGACAACTATTGAAAGGAGCGAAAACCAGCGAGAGACTTCATATTAGAATGGTAGGAAATGGCCGGGATTGGGATGATCTTTATATTTTTTATAGAAGTAAGGCCATCAATGGACTCGACAACCTCGATGGAAAAAAGCTCAGTAATCCAGATGCAAACCTGTACTCATTGTCTTCTGACAGCGTCAAATTGGCTTTAGACAGCAGGCCCCTAAATCAACATACAGTAATTCGACTGGGCATAGGATCGAAAATTCACGCAACATATTCGTTTGTTGTTGCTGAAATGAATTTACCTGACACATTGGAAGTGTTTTTATATGATTCTCTACATAATGTAAATATCCCATTAACAAAAACTACTGAATATAGTTTCGTGATAGATGGAACTTCTTCTACTCAAGGGGAATCTCGATTCAGCCTGGTTTTCAAAAACACTTCAATCCTTGCAACTAATTCTATCAATCTAAAGGCTTCACGACATCTTAAAAATATTCATTTGGCATGGACTTGTCCAAATAATGAAAACATAATTGAGTATCATATAGAACGTTCCTTTGACGGTGTTTTATTTAGCCCCGTAGCTAAGCAGATTTGCGCATTTTCAACTGAAGAATATAAATTTTCAGAGGAGAATCGTCAAGCGAGCTTCTACAGGATACGATCGGTTAGTAAGACATACGAAAATTCGTTTAGCAATGCAGTTTACCTGAACTCGTATGACAAGCATCCTCCCATGATAGTCTATACTTCGCAATCCGGGCTATCCTTGTATTTCGGTGATTTTCCAGTAGGCAAGTATACTTTAATAGTGACGGCTTCAGACGGAAAAATCATTCTTATGAACGATGCCTTACACTACGGAATTGAACGAGTTAAAAATATCAGCTTATCCAAAGCCATGGCAAAAGGAATCTATCTATGGCGATTAACGAACGCAACTAAACAAGTATCGTCCAAGTTCGTTGTGCACTAAAGTTCGATTTGTCTCATCACAATAAGCCCCGGCTGCTAAAGCCAGGGCTTTCACCTAATGATACCTTCAATTACCAAAAATCTAAATCCAAATCCTTTACAGCCAACATCCAAATCTTCCGCCTATAGCTTGCCGTCAAATCTTCCTTCCTTCAAAATCACTTCTTCGCAGCCTTCTTTGCTTAGCTGCAAATCAAACACCCCGCTCACTATCCCTGCCGCCTCATCCAGCCGCGTTATCCTCACCGTCCCCGTGGCCTGCACCTTGGGGTTACGGCTAAACAACGATACACAATCCGCCGCCTTCCGGTAGTTCGTATACGCCACCGCCACATTATTCAAAGCAGTGCTGTATATCCCTGTGCCCCCGCAATCCCCTATCGTGATGTAAATAAACTCCTCCACATTGTCCTTCACCTTAATCGCCTTTATCGTAAGCCCCTCACGCTTATCATAAAAAAACTCAAGGTTGCTCCCCAAAGCCTTGTCGTTGTTCTGTGGCATCCACGCCGCCCCGTTAAACTCACAGCCAAACGTATTCGCCCCCTCCATCGTAGCCGGGGGTAGCTTTATATGCGCCTCCTTCTTAGCCGGCGAACATTCCGCCAGCATACTCGCTGTCATCAATACCAATAATGCACGGGTAAATTTTGTTTTCATAATAAGCAGTTTTACACTTTATCAAAAGCGGCCTTTCTAAGGAGTCTTGGTTACACTAAAAAAGTGCAGAGAATTAACAAAGAAACGTTCATAGCATTACCCCCTCCAATGATATAAATCATACCATCGCATGATTTATATTACGCCACCCCCGGTAAAGCCCGCTTTCTTATGCACCTATAATGCTGCCCTCGGCTTTCTATGCGCTTCCGGCAGCTTCCGCCCTCGCATAGGCGGCTACCTTCCATCCGGTCTACCCGTTTCCGCCGCTCCCGCTGCTTCCGCCGCCTCCTCATTATGCAACCTTATCCTTGGAAGGCTGCCGGGATGGTGCTGCCGAATATACCCGATGAGTTTCTCACGCACCTCGCAACGTAGATCGAATGCAGTGCCCGAATCCTTGGCGCTCATTAAGGCCCTTAGTTCAAGCGTACGTTCACTCGCGTTTGTCACCTGGAAAGCCTTTGTTTTCCCGTCCCAGTAACTGCTTTCCGCCAGGATGGCATCAAATGCCTTTCTTATCTCCTCTACCGGCGCGCTGTAATCTACATACAACATAACAGTGCCCAGTAATTCAGAACTTGCCCTCGTCCAGTTCTCAAACGGGTTTTCAATAATGTGCGTCACGGGAATAATCAAACGGCGCATATCCCATATTCTTACCACCACATAGGTTAGCGTAATCTCTTCCACCCTGCCCCATTGGCCTTGTATGATCACAACATCGTCAATACGAAGCGGCTGCGTAAAGGCAATTTGAAACCCCGCCAGCAAATTTGCCAGCGACTTTTGCGCTGCAAACCCAATGATAATACCCCCTATGCCCACACCGGTAAGCATACCCGCCCCAATGCGGCGCATGCCGGGGAAGCTTAGCATCACAGCACAAACCGCCACAATGATGATGAGGCCAACAAGCACCTTTTTCAGGAATTGTAACTGCGTCCTTATTTTACGTTCGCTTAGGTTGTCAGTCTTATTAAAATCGAACTTATTGTAAACCCAATCCTCTATCACTCTAATGGAAGAAATAAGCAGGGCAGAAAGCGAAATAATAAGGGCAATACCCAGGTACCGCTCAAACAACACCAGGCTTTCCCTGCTAAACTTAAACATCGGTAGCATCACATACAACATCACCAGCGGCAGGAAATAATTCAGGCTTTTACCCATCCGTTTTAACGCAGAGCCGAAGAAAGAAAAGCCGCGCTCGCGCTTTGCATAAAGCTTCAGTAATAGCGCAATGATGAGCTTAAGAATAAGGCCGGCAACAAGTGCCGACGCAATAAGTAAAAAATTCCAGGCATATCGCGGAAGGTTATTGAGCCAGGCGTTTATTTCTTGTATCATGTAGGGAATGTTAGCAGTGGCAAAGAAAACGAAAGATGATAAATAGGCTCCGATAGGCAAGCACAACAGTAAAATTCCCCCTGCTATTGAATAACGAAACTGCAAAAACCTGTTTATGCCCTTCTATAATGCAACAGCTTTCTTTGGTAACCCTCTGTCAAAAAAAAAGAGAGACCTATGTCTCTCTTTTTGTGGTGTGGGCCGGGATCGAACCGGCGACACAAGGATTTTCAGTCCTTTGCTCTACCGACTGAGCTACCGCACCATCTTTTCTATCAACCTACCCCTCCGGAACTACCTGCGCAGCCTCCGTTTGGGGTTGCAAATATAGCAGGTTAATCAAAATCTCCAAATAATGCTCCAGGAAACTATTTAGAATTCGCAGTTTTTAGGTGTCCTTGCAAAGGGAATTACATCCCTGATGTTAGTCATACCGGTAACAAATTGCACCATCCTCTCAAAGCCAAGCCCGAAGCCTGCATGGGGCACTGTTCCAAACCTGCGGGTATCAAGGTACCAGCTCATCTCTTCAACAGGAATATGCATTGCTTCCATCCTGCTAACAAGCCTATCCAGCCTCTCTTCACGTTGCGAGCCGCCTACTATCTCTCCTATGCCAGGCGCTAAAATATCCATGGCTGCTACGGTTTTTTCGTCATCATTCATGCGCATATAGAAAGCTTTGAAATCCTTAGGGTAACCGGTAACAATCACAGGCTTCTTAAAATGCTTTTCTACTAAGTATCTTTCATGTTCACTCTGCATATCAACACCCCACTTCACCTCATACTGGAATTTCTTCTTTTTATAGGCAGGGCTTTCAAGCAGAATATTGATAGCATCAGTATAGGTAATGCGCTCAAACTTATTATTAATTACAAACTGAAGCTTATCCAATAGCCCCATCTCACTTCGCTTATCCTGTGGAAGTTGTTTCTCTTCGTCTGCCAACCGTTGGGCAAGAAACTCAAGATCTTCGCTGTTATGGTCAATGGCATATTGAATGATGTATTTGATAAACTCCTCGGCCAGATTCATATTATCTTCCAGGTCGTAGAAAGCCATCTCCGGCTCAATCATCCAAAACTCAGCAAGGTGTCTGGTAGTGTTAGAATTCTCAGCGCGAAACGTAGGACCAAAAGTGTATATATTGCTGAACGCCATTGCACCTAATTCCCCTTCTAACTGACCACTTACGGTAAGGTTCGTGCTTTTACCAAAAAAGTCCTGCGAGAAGTCAATATTGCCTTTCTCATCAAGCGGCGCCCCGTTCAAAGGCAGCGTTGTAACCCTAAACATTTCTCCTGCCCCTTCCGCATCAGATGAGGTGATGATAGGCGTATGCAGGTAAATGAAATTCCGCTCGTTAAAAAACTTATGCACAGCAAAGGCCAATGCATTCCTTACCCTGAAAACGGAACTGAAGGTATTAGTCCGGAACCGGAGATGAGCAATCTCTCTCAGGAATTCAAGACTATGCTTTTTAGGCTGAAGCGGGTACTTTTCTGCATCACTATCCCCTAATATTTCCAGCATCGAGGCCTGGACCTCCACAGCTTGCCCCTTTCCTAAGGAAGTTACTACTTTGCCTGTAACTTTTAAAGAAGCGCCTGTGGTAATACGTTTCAAAACATCATCAGCCAAAAGTCCAAGTTGAACCACCACCTGCAGGTTATTGTTAGTACTGCCGTCGTTTAGAGCAATAAACTGGTTGTTTCTAAAAGTCCTCACCCAACCCATTACGGTTACTTCCTGCCCTGTAGCTTCAGTGTTTAACAACTGCTTAATTGTGGTACGTGTATTGAACATTAAACTTCTGTTTTAAAGTCTTCCGCTATGGATGGCGGTGCTTAGTGATAAACGCCGCAAAGATAATGGAATGATGAGGCTGAAGGCACAAGCACCTAACTACGTATTGATAACCAAAAACGGCTAAAACCTTGATAAATGATAAAAATTTTGGTTGGAATATTCCAAATTGGGTTAACATTGCAGGTGAAAACAAGCTGAAACTATTAGCCAATCCCTCAGCTCACCTGTTTTCTAACCAATCAAAAGTTTTTTTCTACCCGATTTAACGGTTCAAAACTGAGTTATTTAAAGTAAATATTATTTCCCACCATTGTTATGTACGATATTCTACAACTTAATGATATGCTGGTACCCGAACTGCTCGATATAGCAGATCAGCTAAGCATTAAAGACACAAAAAAACTTGATAAGCAAGACCTGATTTATAAAATACTGGATAAACAAGCTGTTATGGCAAGTGAGCAAAAGGACAAAGGTTCAGACAAGCCGAAGCGTAAGCGCACGGTAAAGACAACTACAGCCAATTCTACCGAGGAGGCTGAGGTAATGAGCGATGCTTCTGAGAAGCCTTCTAAAACCAGGAAAGAGTCGAGTGCCCCTAAGGAAGAGGCAGCAGAAGATGCATCGGCAGGTAAGAAGAGAGCACGTAAAATCATAAAGAAGGATGGCAGCGAACAGGTGGCAGAAAAGCCAGCGCCCGCAGCAAAAGAATCGCCTTCGGTTTCTTTACCTCCGGATATAGAACAGATATTCAACAATGCCGCTGAGCTGCAGGCGCTGTCAGAAGCAGACCTTCCGGAAGATCTTTCCTCTTTAATGCAGCACAGCGTTGAAGAACTTGAGGATGAACTTGAAGAAGAGCAACAGGTAGTAGAAGCACCGGCAGCACCAAAGGTTATTCAAAGAAAAGAACCTGCCTTCAATGTCGAATTCGATGGAGTCATCCTGGCAGAAGGAGTATTGGAAATGATGCCTGATGGCTACGGCTTCCTGCGTTCCTCAGACTACAACTACCTTTCTTCTCCCGATGATGTATATGTGTCGCCATCACAAATAAAACTATTTGGTTTAAAAACCGGCGATACGGTAAAAGGTTCTGTAAGACCTCCGAAAGAAGGCGAAAAGTATTTTGCCCTGCTAAAGGTGGACAGCATAAATGGGAAAAGCCCGGATGAAGTTAGAGACAGGGTTCCCTTCGACTACCTTACTCCGCTATTTCCTTTTGAGAAGCTCAATCTATTCACCACGTCCAACAACTACAGTACGCGCATCATGGACCTGTTTACGCCTATCGGTAAGGGACAAAGGGGTTTGATTGTGGCGCAGCCTAAAGTAGGTAAAACCATGTTGCTGAAGGAAGTGGCAAATGCTATAGCTGCAAACCACCCTGAGGTTTACCTGATGGTCGTATTGATTGACGAACGCCCGGAGGAGGTAACCGATATGGAAAGAAGCGTCCGTGCCGAAGTGCTTGCTTCTACGTTTGATGAACCTGCCGACAAACACGTGAAAGTTTCCACCATCGCTTTAAACAAAGCGAAACGCCTTGTGGAATGTGGACACGATGTAGTGATCTTGCTTGATTCTATCACCCGTTTGGCGAGAGCACACAATACAGTGGCACCCGCAAGTGGTAAGGTATTATCCGGCGGGGTTGAAGCAAATGCTATGCAGAAACCAAAGCAATTTTTTGGTGCCGCCCGTAAAATAGAACATGGTGGATCGCTAACTATCCTTGCTACTGCCCTCATCGAGACAGGAAGTAAAATGGATGAAGTAATCTTTGAGGAATTCAAAGGAACGGGTAATATGGAATTGGTGCTTGACAGAAGGTTGGCGAACAAACGTATCTACCCTGCCATTGACCTTGTAGGATCATCGACAAGGAGAGACGACTTATTGCTTGATAAAGAAGTTTTGCAACGCATGAACATCTTGCGCCTTTACATCAACGGCATGAATACAGAAGAAGCAATGTCTGAATTGCTGAAGCGCATGCGCGGAACAAAGAGCAACGAAGAGTTCCTTGCAAGTATGAACGGATAATAAAAACACGAGATCATAAAAAGGGTTTGCTACGGCAAACCTTTTTTTATTCCATGAACGAAGATGCTGAATCCGGTAGTATTGCAGGCGCAGTTTCTACCTGGTATCGCCTGAGGTAGTTATTTGACAGATTAATAATCCAGACACTAGTCTCTTTTGCATCTTCACCTTCGAACGAAGTTATAAACATCACTGTTTGTTTGTCCACCCATTTTCCATCCAACACTTCCGCAGAAGGTCCCGCAAAAAACAACCTGTAACGCTTTCTTTCAGGCAGATCTATCAATGCAACCTCATTGTCCGGCTCTCCTCCCTCCAGTACTATTTCCCCTCCCCTTTCTACCGGTACTGAACCATAGGATCCTATGTCTAATATCTTACTGCTGTCAGCGTTCCAAATAAGTACGGTTTCGTACGCTTTGAAAAACTGTCTCGATGGAGTGAAATCAACTGCCTGGAAGGTTTGCTCGCCTTCATCCAGCAACTTGATATTTTCTTCCCTTACAAACAGTCGCGTCTGTTCAGAAATCCAATTGATGTCCTGCTCTTCAAAAAACCGGGTGTCTTTCGTAACCCGGTTAGAATCTGCTATAGGCTGGGGCACTTCGTTTTCTGTATTTCCACAGGACACGACCAATATCAATGCAAACAGGTACCAGGGTTTCATCGTACAAAGTACCGCAAAACTTATAAGTTAAAAAACAAGGGCAGTAGCTAACAAGTTAATAGGTTTGCAAACGATGGCTGCAAAGCGCGTTAGTATTTCAGAATTCTTACAACTTCGGAATCACCACCCGGTACTTGACGTAAGGTCGCCTGGTGAGTACGCTCATGCACATATACCCGGTGCATTTGCTTTCCCCCTTTTCACCGATGAAGAAAGGAAGGTGGTGGGCACTGCTTATAAACAGGAAAGCAGAGAGAAAGCTATCAAGATAGGACTAAAATACTTTGGAAGCCGGATGGTACAAATGGTAGAAGACGCTGAGAAACTGTGCAGTGAATTCTACCACTCTGATCATAACAAAACGCTCTTAGTGCATTGCTGGCGTGGAGGCATGCGAAGTGGTGCGGTAACCTGGCTGCTTACCCTTTATGGATTCGACATAGTAACGCTGGCCGGCGGATATAAGGCATTTAGACATTGGGTGGCACAACAATTCGAAAAAGAATACAATTTCAATGTTGTGGGTGGGTTTACCGGAACAGGGAAAACCAATGTACTAAGCGCCCTCACGGAAAAAAATGAACAGGTTCTTGATTTGGAACAACTGGCCCATCACCGCGGTTCTGCGTTTGGAAGCCTTGGCATGCCAGGACAACCTACACAGGAGATGTTCGAAAACAAACTTGCGCTTGCACTACAACAATTAAATGCCGGCGACCCAACCTGGATTGAAGATGAAAGCCAACGCATTGGCAATGTAAACACGCCCACCGTTCTCTTCAAACAGCTTAGGACAAAACCTGTTTATTTCGTTGAGCTTAGCTTCGAAAACAGGCTGGAAAATATAGTAAGAGATTACGGGGTGTTTGATAAACCGCTACTTGAAGACGCGATTAACAGGATATCGAAAAGGCTTGGCGGCCTGGAAACAAAAAACGCTATTGCTCACCTTCACGAAGGTTCGGTGAAAGAGTGTTTTAGAATTCTGTTATCCTATTATGATAAGTGGTATCTGAAAAGCTTGCAGTTACGACCCGACTGGCAAACATTGGTAAAGACTATTCCCGTCGATACAGCCGATCCTGCAGCCATCGCAACAAAACTCATTGAAAATAAAAACGAATAAATGGACAATATTAACCTTACTGAATTTTCCCACGGCGGTGGATGTGGATGTAAAATCGCACCACAGGTGCTGGAACAAATAATAAGAAGTTCAGAAACGATAATCGATCCAAAGCTTCTAGTTGGCAACAATACAAACGACGACGCTGCTGTTTATGAAATGGAGAACGGAAGCTGCGTTATCAGTACCACGGATTTTTTTATGCCGGTTGTAAACGACCCTTTTGACTTTGGCTGTATAGCTGCAGCCAATGCTATAAGCGACGTTTATGCAATGGGTGGAACGCCCTTGATGGCAATAGCTGTTCTTGGGTGGCCTGTGAAGAAAATACCTGCAGAAGTGGCTAAAAAAGTATTAGAAGGCGCCAGAAGCATTTGCACTGAAGCTGGTATAGCAATAGCTGGTGGACACAGTATTGACAGCCCTGAGCCTTTTTTTGGGCTAGCAGTAACAGGGTCCGTTTCGAAGGAGAATTTAAAGGCAAACAATACCGCTGAAGACGGAGATCAAATCTTCCTTACAAAGCCCCTGGGAATAGGCATGATGACCACTGCAATGAAGCGAAAGCTTTTGACTGAAGATGATTATACTTTGCTGCTGAAGTGGATTAAGAAGCTAAATAAAGTTGGGGCCGAATTAGGTAAGATCAAAGGTGTCCATGCCATGACTGATGTAACCGGTTTCGGATTGATGGGGCATCTCATAGAAATGAGTGAAGGCAGCGGTCTTTCTGCAGAAATTGAATACAAAAAGGTTCCTAAAATGGCGCCACTTGATAAGTATTTCGAACTGAAAACCATTCCCGATGCCACGTCACGCAACTGGAGCAGTTACCCCGACAAGATAACTTTTGCCGAAGGGGTGGATGTGGCCAAAGCCTATAACATACTGCCAGATCCTCAAACAAACGGCGGTTTACTCATTGCAGTAGACCCATCGGCGGTTGATGAAGTAACTGCAATATTGGAAAGAGATGGCGTTGAATCACTGGCGCCGATAGGAGTTTTTACGAGAAAGCAGGAAAAAACTATTATTGTAAAATAAAAAATAACCAATGATTGCGAATCACGAAATAGACTACCGGGTAGTTGGCGAAGAAATGCAGTATGTAGAGTTAGAGTTGGATCCACAAGAAACTGCCATAGCTGAAGCCGGCGCTTTCATGATGATGGACGACGGCGTACAGATGCAAACCATCTTTGGCGATGGAAGCCAGCAACAAAGTGGCTTTTTTGGAAAAATACTCGGCGCGGGAAAGCGTTTGCTAACAGGTGAAAGCCTGTTTATGACCGCCTTCACCAACGCATCACATGGGAAGAAGAAAGTAAGTTTTGCCTCTCCCTACCCCGGAAAAATCATCCCGCTTGATTTATACCGGCTAGGCGGCAAAATCGTTTGTCAAAAAGACTCTTTTCTCTGTGCCGCCAAAGGAGTAAGTATTGGTATCGAGTTTCAAAAGAGATTAGGCACCGGGTTATTTGGAGGCGAGGGATTCATTATGCAAAAGGTAGAGGGTGATGGAATGGCGTTTGTTCACGCAGGCGGCCATGTGTTAGAAAGGGAACTTCAGGCAGGAGAAATGCTGAAAGTAGACACAGGTTGCATTGTGGCTTTTACTAATACCGTGGATTACAATATCCAATTCGTTGGTGGAATAAAAAACACAATATTTGGAGGCGAAGGTTTATTCTTCGCCACATTGCGGGGGCCCGGTAAGGTTTGGATACAGACTTTGCCTGTGAGCAGGTTAGCAGCCAGGATCCTTCAATATGGAACAACAACAAGGAAGGAGGAGGGAAGTTTACTTGGCGGCCTGGGTAATTTGTTAGATGGAGACGGAAGATAGCTTTCCTTCGTTCATTAAAAAAGCCGTACAAATTGTACGGCTTTTTCGTTTTATAACCTAACGACTCATTTGAGTTGCAATCCACTTGTTCATCTTTTGTTCAAATACGTGCATCGGCATTGCCCCATCTTTCAACACTTCTTCATGAAAGCTTTTAATATCAAACCGCTTACCTAATGTTTGTTCTGCCTTCAGCCTAATCTCCTGCAACTTCAACTCTCCTATTTTATAGGACAAAGCTTGTGCAGGATACGATATATACCTTTCTATTTCCTGTACCGCCGTTGCTTCCGAGATCGGCTCATTTTCCAGGCTGTATTTTATTGCCTGTTCCCGCGTCCAACCTTTATAGTGAATACCAACATCCACTACGAGGCGTACTGCTCTATGTATCTCTCCGTATAGTTGGCCCATTCGCTGGTAAGGGTCGGTGTACAATCCTAACTTTTTGCCCATGCTTTCAGCATACAACCCCCAACCTTCCACATAACTCCCGTATGCGCCTATTTTCTGGAAGCCGGGGATCATATCGTTTTCCATCTGGAGTGAGATCTGGAAGTGGTGCCCTGGAATCGCCTCATGAAGAAATAGATCTTCCATACGCCAGTAATGATATCTTTTCGCATCTACAACCGGGAAATAAAATATGCCGGGTCTTGTTCCGTCTACTGTGCCTTTCATGTAATGGGCAGCAGCACTCGCAGCCCTGTACTTCTCTACCGGTTTTATTTCAAAAGCTGTTTTTGGAACAAGGTCAAACAGTTTTGAAATATGAGGTCTCAGCTTTTCGTAAATTGAATAATATGCCGTTACTATCTCTTCGTCGTTGGTAAAAGGGAAAAACTGTTGATGACTAAATAGATGTTTGAAGAAAGCCTGGAGGTCGCCTTGGAATCCTACCTCCTTCATAATGCTTCGCATTTCCTTTTGAATTCGATTCACTTCTGTTTCACCAATTGCAAACACTTCATCAGCAGATAAATTAGTGGACGTAAAATATTTTATCCTCGCGGCATACTCATCTTTGCCTCCGGGAAGCGCGGAAAGCCCTACACTGTTAGTAGTATGAGGCAGGTACTCGGCAGTGATAAAATCTAATAAACGTTTATAGGAAGGGATGATTTTAGTGGAGATTGCTTCGGTAAATCCAGTTTTAAGCCGCTCTCTCGAATCTTCATCGATAGTTGCCGGCATGTTGAGAATAGGCTTATAGAAAATGCTCTGAGCAGGAGTATCGGTTATCATAGCCTGCAACTGTGGTATAACTTTTTCAATAATCACACGTGGAGCCACTCTGCCCTGTTTAATACCCAACCTCATATTCGCAATGGCAGTATCAGTAACTGCAACAAAATGCAAGGCTCGCTCTGTAAAGTCAGTATAATCTTTGATAGTTTTAAATGGATGGTCCCCGGCGCCACTACCAAGTTGTGAAAAGGTCAAACGAAAATCCCTAAACTGGTTAACCGGCATTAAATGAGAAGGATATTTAAGCAGCGATAACCTTGCCTGTAAATCATATTTAAGAATATCATAACTCAGTCGATCCCGATCGTTCAGTTTCTGTCTATCTATCTTTTTAAGCGAATCCAGGTATCCTGCATATAAAGACTTTGACTGTAGGCGGTATTTTGCTGATCCGGTATTCTCCAATTGACCATTGTAGCGAGAATCGCCGAGTGAAGTTGCCACCGTTGGATTCAGCGCTAGGTATCCTTGGAAAAAAGCTTCCCCCAACGATCGAAACCGGTAAGTATTACTATCCTCCTGGCTAAAACTCAAGAGGGATACGCCCAGGAGATACAAAAGAAAAACAAATCGCATTGGAATAATTTGGATAAAAATAGGAAACGATATGCATCCCATTAACCTTGGCTCTAAACATAAGCCAGTGTGCGCCTGTTCCTAATCAGTTTTTTAAAATGAAACATTTTGTTTATTGCAGCCTTACCTTGAACCGATGGAGCAACCCGATTTACTTATCAGGCCTATACAACCAGAAGATAATAGCAAGATAGCTTTCATTATCAGGAGCGTGCTTACTGAGTTTAAAGCAAACAAACCTGGTACGGTCTACTTTGACCCGACGACTGACGAATTGTTTAGATTGTTTAGAAAAGAGGGTTCGTTTTACCTCGTGGCAGAGTTAGACGGAAGGGTGATTGGAGGTGCCGGAGTGTATCCAACAGAAGGTCTTGAGGCAGGGTGGTGCGAGTTAGTCAAACTATACCTGGTAAAAGAAGCTCGTGGAAAAGGAATTGGAAAGCGCCTTATAGAAAGTTGCATAGAAAAAGCATACGAACTTGGCTACCAGGTGATGTACCTGGAAACGATGCCTGAGCTTAGGATGGCGCTCGACTTGTATAAAAAGTGCGGATTCGTACAACTACCGCAACCAAAAGGCAAGTCCGGCCACTTTGGATGCGATTTATGGATGGCTAGGGAATTGGATAAAGCATAATACTTATACTTGCAAGGGGTTAAACGACAGCTCTATTTTATCGCGGTTCACATTTACCTTCCTGTAAGTAATGCCTGCCGTGTCTAACATTTTTTTACTTGCTATAGAAATGTTTGTCCCATCGTATTTATCGCTAAGATAGATTACCTCGCGAATGCCGGATTGAATGATGGCTTTGCTACACTCGTTACATGGAAAGAGTGCTGTATAGATTCTGCAGCCCGAAAGATCCATTCCAATATTGTTTAGAATGGCATTTAACTCGGCATGGCATACGTATGGATATTTAGTTTCAAGGAAGGAACCTGTTTTATCCCATGGAAACTCATCATCTTTACAGCCTATTGGCAGCCCGTTATACCCTGCTCCTACAATTTTGTTTTTGTCATTCACAATGCATGCCCCCACCTGGGTGTTAGGGTCCTTCGATCGTTTACCGCTAAGCAAAGCAACCCCCATAAAATACTCGTCCCAGCTTATATAGTCAGATCGTGCAGCCATAATTTGAGTTTAGGATCCTGTAAAAATAAGAAGAAGTGCAACAGGCTATTAAATCGCAGTTAGTTAAGTATAAGCGGCAGCGCTACAATAAACTCAGTCCCCTCGCCTTCTCTAGGTTGATGCCATATTCGCCCACCTTGCAACTCAATATACTCTTTGGAAAGCATAAGGCCAATGCCAGCTCCCTTCTCATTATTTGTTCCCCACGCCGGTTTTGCCATAGGCTTAAATAACCGGGCCTCAACATCAGGAGCAATTCCCCGGCCCTGGTCTTGAACCTTTATAACTACCTCGTTGCATTCTGCCGCTGCAGTTATAACAACTTGTTTGCCTGGCGGGGTAAATTTTATCCCATTACTAATCAGGTTACGCAATGCAATACTCAACATTTCTCTGTCCGCTTCTACTTCTAACCCATCATTAAGCTTGAGTAAAAGGTTTATCTGCTTAGCCTCGGCCATCGGTTTATACAATGCAGACACGTTAGCCAGGAGTTCTTCTACTCTCAACTTCTGCGGATTACTAACCATACCTGCCATCTGCAACTTACTCCAGTTTAGCAGGTTTGAAAGCATTTCAGATGTTTGCCGGGTCTGCTTTAACAAATGTTGCTTCAGCTCTCCATCTTCCGGAATATTAGCATCAGTAAGTATCTCCAGGTAAGACAAAATACTGTTAAGGGGGCTTCGCATGTCGTGAGAAACAATCGAAAACAGCTTCACCTTTTCTTCGTTTGCTTTTTCTAATTCAGCTGTTTTCTTTTCAAGGTCATAAGCACGCTTTTCAGCCAACTTGCGCTGCCACCTGTAGTCATACAAAAGAAAGGAGGCGGTTATAAAAACAAAAAACAAAACAACTACATAGGTAGCTATCGTATCAAGCACCAGGTGGTTTTCAGAATCATAGTCTTTATAAATCATATTCGGGTTGTTGTACTGTGACAGTATCAGTGCAACCCCAATGATTGTATGCAAAGCAAGCCATACCAAATGCATCTTAGTCCTGGTAATTGCAATTAACATCTGGAATGAAAGGAAAAAAGTAAACAACACAGGCCCATGGTAACCACCGTTCATTAGATAGGCCGCAATCAGGAAAATGTAAGCAAACGAAGCATAGATAAATACGCCAACGAGGTATTTTTTTCTGAAGCGCGAGTAATAGTAAAGCAGTATTAAGGCCAATAGCGTAAATCCAAAAACAACATTAGCTTCATGAAAACCTACAATATAATTAATAGGTAAAAAAACACTCAGTACAACAATAGTAACAACTGCGATAAAACTAAATCCGCGGTTTTCAAAACTGAACTCTGACGGATGGCCTATAACGATATTTAAGAATGTTTTCAACCAGGGAGGATTCTACATGCAATTTACACAAAATGCTTTGTACCCATAGCTGTAGCAAAACCGTTGAAGTACCCCTAATCTCCTGCGATGGTCTGCATAAGCAATTTATGCATGTGATGAGAAGAATCTTTTTGAGGGTTGGCGAGGTCGTCCAGAGTTACTTTGTCAAGAAACTGGTCTACAACATATTGGGTCATCTGCCATAAAGACCGGGACGAACAATCAACAGAGCTCGTGCAAAACTTCATCGCACCGGCACCGGAATGTGTACCACAAAATTTTTCGTCATATAGTGCACCCCCTAGTGCCTTCAGTACGTTATTGATAATAATTTGATCCGCCGGCTTAGCAAGAATATAACCTCCCCTATTACCGGGCGTACTATTAATAAAACCGGCCATCCTCAGAGTGCGGGCTATTTTTGCAACGTATGGCGACGTCAACCCTTCACTTTCGCTAAGTTGAGGAATGCTCATGCCATCTTTGTCACTGCATCTTGCAATTCTGATAAGAATGCGTAACCCATATTCTTCTTGTGCGGTAATTTTCATAGCCTCTCTTTATATGCGTTTCTCTTCTAAAGCCAACCCAGTTCAAGCTGAGCTTCCTCGCTCATCATACTTTTATCCCATGGCGGGTTCCAGGTCACAGACACATGTACGTCATTAACTCCCTCCACTTCCCTTACTTTCTGATCTACCTCCACAGGTAACGATTGAGCGGCAGGACAACCCGGCGCGGTTAACGTCATCGTTATTTGCACATTTCCAATGGGCAATACATCTACCCTGTAAATCAGGCCGAGGTCATAAATATTCACCGGCAGTTCAGGATCATAAACAGTCTTAATCTGCTCAATTACCTTATCTCTCAATACATCATTGCCCATCATACAGTTTCGTTTTTTAATTGAAACGCCAATGCGTAGTTCTTCATTTGCTTCACCATAGCCAATAACCCATTTGAACGAGTTTGGGCAAGATGGCTCATCATCCCAATTCTATTGATAAACTCCAACCTTGCTTTTATCACGTCAGCTGGTGTTTGGTTACTAAATACTCTAACTAGCATACTGATTAAGCCTTTCACTATCATAGCATCAGAATCAGCCATATATACTACCTTGCCTTCTTTATATTCAGCAGCAAGCCATACAGTACTCTGGCAGCCCTTCACTTTATTTTCATCTTTCCTGTGTTCGTCCGCAAGAGGAGGCAATTTCTTACCCAGGTCAATAATGTATTCATATTTACCATCCCAGTCGTCAAACAATGAAAACTCTTCCACTATTTCCTCTTCTATTTCTTCTATGGTCTTATATGCACTCATCCTACCTATTTCAACATTTTTAGCGACCTTTCTAATCCGTCAACCAGAAGATCTATTTCCTCCTTAGTATTATACATAGCAAACGAAGCCCTCGTGGTGCCGGGTATCTTGTAGCACTCCATCAAAGGCTGAGCACAATGATTGCCGGTTCTTACTGCGATTCCTTTCGTGTCCAGCAATATGCCCAAATCCTGTGGATGGACACCATCAACTACAAAAGACAAAACGCTAATTTTTTCAGCCGCCTGTCCGATTATTTTTACACCAGCCAAACTTGTCAACGCTTCGGTTGCATAGGCAAGGAGTTGCTGTTCATACTCACGAATTAGCTCTTTCCCTATGGCAGTTGTAAAATCCAATGCCGCGCTAAATGCCACTGTATCTGCTATGTTCGGGGTACCCGCTTCATATTTATAAGGAAGGTCGTTCCAACTAATTTTTGCAAAGTCAACTTCCTTAATCATCTCTCCACCTCCTTTATAAACAGGCATGGCTTCAAGAAGTTCCTTCCTGCCATACAATACACCTACCCCTGTAGGGCCATAAACTTTGTGTGAGGAGAAGGCGAAGAAATCACAATCCAAATCCTGTACATCTATATCCAGGTGAACCGACGACTGTGCACCATCCACCATGACTACTGCGCCGGCTTCATGAGCTCGCCGTGTAATCTCTTTTACCGGGTTTACAGTACCTAATGCATTAGATATATGCACTATTGACACTATCCTTGTTCGCGACGAAAGGAGCTTATCAAATTCATCCATCATCAGCTCACCATTCTCATTAATCGGGATCACTTTAATGACGGCTCCTTTTTCCTCCGCCAACAAATACCAGGGTACTATGTTAGAATGGTGCTCCATGTTGGATAGAATAATCTCGTCTCCTTTCTTAATATTATCCCTGCCCCATGTTTGTGCAACGAGGTTGATACTTTCAGTAGTCCCGGCCGTAAATATCACCTGTTCCCTCGTGGGCGCGTTGATGAACTTCTTTATTACATCCCTCGTTGCTTCAAAAGCGCTGGTGGCTTCCTCTGCAAGCGTATGAATACCCCTGTGAATGTTCGCATTGAAATTGCTATAATAGTTAACTAACGCGTCAATTACTACCTGCGGTTTCTGAGTGGTAGCTGCATTGTCAAGATAAACTAGTTTCTTGCCCTTTACCCGGCGCGACAAAGCAGGAAATTCTGCACGTACTCTCTCCACGTCGTAACCAACTATGGTAGTCACTTTGCTCATACTGTTTCTACTTCCAGCCGTTGACTAATAAGTTGATCTACATATTGTCGGGTTGCCGGAGCTTTGATATAATCGAGAATGTCTATCGCAAATGCCCGGACTAACAAAGACTTGGCTACCTTCTCAGGAATACCACGAGAGCGGAGGTAAAACAATCCTTCTTCATTCAGCTTTCCAACAGTGCAGCCATGCGAACATTTTACATCATCGGCATAAATTTCAAGTTGGGGTTTCGTATTCACGCTCGCGTCATCAGACAAAAGGACGTTTTTGTTGCTCTGAAAAGCATTGGTTTTTTGAGCATCTTTCTGCACAAATATCTTCCCGTTGAATATACCCGTAGCCCAATCATCTATGATGCCTTTGTAAAGCTCGTTACTAACACAATTAGGCTTTACATTATCCACAATCGTGTGATTGTCTACAAGCGTATTCCCTCTTAAAAAATACAGCCCGTAAAAATGAGACTCGCAATGTTCTGCCTCCATGGCTATGTTTAGGTTATTCCTCACAATACCCCCGTTCAGCGAAATCGTCACCGTGTTCACTACGCTCTTACCTACTTGGCGTATATGTGTCGTATTTACCTGGTTTGCGTGCGCCACATCGTTTTGAATCTTATAGTATTCAACCCAGGCATCCTGTTCTACAACTACTTCTGTTACTTGGTTTATAAAGCTTTCGCAGACTCCTATGGTATGATAAGTTTCAGTAAACCTAACCTGCGCATTGCGTCCAACATGTACGAGGAGACGTGGTTGTGCAAAAACATTGTTACTCCTGGCATCTATGATATTGTAGATGTAGATGGGATGATCCAATACCACTCCGTCTTTAATACCGATAAACATCGCATTTTGCAAAAAAGCTGTATTGAGAGCATGTATTCCATCGTTAATGTAATTGCTGCTATGTCCAAAGTGGTTAAGTACGATGTTCCTGTTTTCATTTGCAGCAGCTTCTTCCAAAGTTTGCAAATCAAGCGCCCCCGAAAGAATGTGTGACATTTTATCATCATAGCGGCCATTTACAAAAACCAACTGATTGGCGGCTTCCGACCCAGGTGAGCGAAAATTATCTACATCCCCAACATCCACAGTTGGAGCAGAAGATTCAACGTCAAAAGAATATTCTTTATTAAACAGTGGGCTAATGCGAGTGTACTTCCACTCTTCATGCCGGCTTGTGGGCACGCCAAGCAACTTAAACTTATCGTAAGCCGATTGTTCAATAGATGTAAGTGGGCTCTTACCGTTAGACGACTGTAGTTTATGAAACTGTTGCGTTATTTGTTCTAATGTGTCCATTGTTCCGATTTAAGCTTAAGCTTCGTTTACTTCTTTAACCTCGTTCTTGATAAAATCGTATCCGCGTTCTTCGAGTTCCAAAGCAAGTTCCTTAGTACCCGATTTAACAATACGGCCGTTATAAAGAACGTGAACATAATCAGGAACAATGTAGTCTAATAGCCGCTGGTAGTGAGTAACTACAAGCACAGCGTTCTCGCTGCTGCGAAGCATATTTACGCCATTTGCAACTATACGGATGGCGTCAATATCAAGTCCTGAATCGGTTTCATCCAATATAGCAAACTTAGGTTCAAGCATTGCCATCTGGAATATCTCATTTCTTTTTTTCTCTCCGCCCGAAAAACCTTCATTTAAAGAGCGGCTCAGGAGCGATTGATTTATTTCAACCATTGCCATCTTTTCCTTCATTAGCTTTAAAAACGCTACTGCATCGTAAGGCTCGAGCCCGCGGTATTTACGCACCTGGTTTACTGCAGTTTTAATAAAGTTTGTTGTAGTAAGTCCTGGTATTTCTACGGGATATTGAAAAGCGAGAAAAATACCTTCACCTGCCCTCTCCTCTGGCGAAAGATCCAGCAAATCCTTGCCCATGAACTCAACAGTCCCCTCAGTTACTTCATATTCCGGGCGGCCTGCAAGCACAGACGATAAAGTACTTTTACCAGAGCCATTCGGACCCATTATGGCGTGTACTTCACCAGGTTTTATGTCAAGATTAATTCCCTTTAGAATTTGTTTTCCTTCTATTCCTGCTTGCAGATTCCTTATTGAAAGCATTTTAATTATGTTTAATAATGTGTGCTAATTTGTTTACGATATGTTATCCTACACTACCCTCAAGGCTGATAGCTAAAAGCTTTTGCGCTTCTATGGCAAACTCCATAGGGAGGTGATTCATTACCTCTTTTGCAAAGCCATTCACTATTAGTGCAACTGCCGTTTCAGTGTCTATTCCACGTTGGTTGCAATAGAATATTTGATCCTCTCCAATTTTTGAAGTTGTCGCCTCATGCTCCACTACTCCATTGCTATTTTTTACCTCTATATAGGGAAAAGTGTGTGCTCCGCATTTGTCACCAAGCAGTAGCGAATCACATTGAGAGAAATTTCTTGCGCCGCTGGCATTTTTTCCTACGTGTACCAGCCCGCGATAGCTGTTGTTACTAAAACCCGCAGATATCCCTTTTGAAACAATGCGGCTCCTGGTGTTTTTTCCAAGGTGAATCATCTTTGTCCCGGTATCTGCCTGTTGGTGGTTGTTAGTAACCGCCACGCTGTAAAACTCCCCCACGGAGTTATCGCCTTTAAGTATAACACTTGGGTACTTCCATGTGATAGCAGATCCTGTTTCTACCTGGGTCCAGGAAATTTTTGCGTTTACACCCTTACAGATTCCACGCTTTGTAACGAAGTTGTAAATACCCCCGTTGCCGTCTTTATCGCCCGGATACCAGTTTTGTACAGTAGAGTATTTAATCTCTGCATTATCCATGGCTACAAGTTCAACCACCGCAGCGTGCAACTGATTCTCATCCCTTTTAGGTGCAGTACACCCTTCAAGATAGCTAACATAGCTTCCTTCGTCAGCTACTATCAGTGTCCGTTCAAATTGACCGGTATTTTCAGCATTTATCCTGAAATACGTAGACAGTTCCATCGGGCAGCGAACGCCTTTAGGTATATATACAAACGACCCATCGCTAAAAACAGCTGAGTTTAGCGCAGCAAAGAAATTGTCTGTTACAGGAACTACAGAACTAAGATATTTCTGAACCAATTCCGGGTGAATTTGGATAGCTTCTGAAATTGAACAAAAAATAATGCCTTGCTCAGCCAGTTGCTCCTTAAAGGTGGTAGCTATCGAAACGCTGTCTATAACCGCGTCTACAGCTACCCCCGTAAGACGTTTCTGCTCATCAAGCGATATTCCAAGCTTTTCAAAGGTCTTTCGTAACTCAGGGTCTATCTCATCCAGGCTCTTCGGGTTTACTTTCTGCTTTGGGGCTGAATAGTAGATAATATCCTGGTAGTTGATGTAATCGTACTTAAAGTTTTGCCAGTGATGGGGTTCTTCCATCTTCTGCCACTGCCTAAAGGCTTTTAACCTCCATTCCAGCATCCATTCCGGTTCGTTTTTCTTAGCAGAGATGAACCTAACTGTTTCTTCATCAAGGCCCCTGGGCGCCTCATCTGCTTCAATATTGGTAACAAAACCGTACTTATATTCGCTCTGAACATGTTCCTGTATAGGATCTAGTTCTTCGAAGGTATTCTTCTCTTCCTGATACACTTCTGTCTTCATGCTGCAAAAGTATTTTTATTTGTACAAAAAAGTATAAATAAATGACCCTGATTTAAAAAAGGGTTTCATTTTAAGATTTCCTAAGCATGTTCCATTGACTATCAATGAATAACCAACTGCTCTATCTGCGTGAAGTGGGCTTTTGTAAAAGCGTTAAAACCATCCCAGCCTTCAACTGTTCAAAAGCCGGTTTGGCTTGGATTTCAGCAGCTTACGTAGCGACCGGCTCTTAAGAAGATGTTGATTTTTTTTGAGAGTGCACTGAATACTTTAATTTCGAGGGTATCAAAATAAACATGGCAAAATCAAAAGACACTTTTAGTAAGAAAGAACAAGACAAGAAAAGGCAACAAAAAAAGAAAGAGAAAGAAGAACGCAAAGCAGAACGCCAAGCCAATTCCGACAAGGGAAAAAGCTTTGAAGAAATGCTTGCGTACGTAGATGAAAATGGCAATCTTTCTTCCACTCCTCCCGACGAAACGAAAAGGAAAGAAATTTCGTTGGAAGAAATTGAAATTGGGGTCCGTAAACAAGAAGAAGTTGAGGAAGAAATAGTGCGCACCGGCACTGTCACAATGTTCAACGCAAATAAGGGTTTCGGCTTTATCCGGGACGCAAAAAGCGGCGAAAGTATCTTTGTACACATGAGCGCCCTTGAAGAGCAGGTTTATGAAGGCAATAAAGTTACATTCGAAACAGAGCGTACTCCTAAGGGCATGAGCGCTGTACGAGTAAAGAAAGTAAAGTAAAAAGCTATACTGATTAAATATGATGAAAGCTGTCTTATGGCAGCTTTTTTATTTGCTAATTGCAACTGTATTGCTAATAGAAGTTGTAGGCAAACTGAAGAAAAAGGTCGAGCCTTCACCCGGCTGACTATCGAGTCCTATCCTTCCCCCGTGCTTCTCAATAATTTGTGAACAGATGTAAAGGCCAATGCCAAACCCTGAAACCATTTTACTTTGGTGTTCCTCAACTCGATAGAATCTTTTAAATATCTTATCGTGGTGAATCTTGTCAATCCCTATTCCCGAATCTGAAACAGCAACCCGGCTGAACCCATCTTTTTCCTTCACCTTAATTGCAATCGGCTTACCCGGTGATGAATATTTGATAGCGTTGTTTACAAGATTTATTATCACCTGGCCTATCCTATCCTTGTCAGCTACCACATCACCCCCTTCTGACGGGAAAAACTCAATTTGTACACCGGGATTGGTAAGCCGGGTATCTTCTATGATTTCTGAAATCAAATCATTCACATTAAAATGATTTGGCTGCATAATCAGTTTGCCGGATTCAATTTTCGTTAGATCCAATAAGTCGCCAACCAGCCTAACTATCTTTTCTACCAACCCTTCTGCTTTTTCCAGGAATTTATAAGTAGGAACAGTTTTTACTTGTGGATCCTGCATTAATAATTGTACATAACCTTTTAACGAAGTTAGAGGCGTCTTAAGTTCGTGGCTGGCAATGGAAAGAAAGTCGTTTTTCCTTTGTTCCTCTAATTTTCTTGCGGTAATATCGTTTACCAATAAAATATGGAGGGTTTCACTCTGCCCATTATGAACCTCAGCACAGCTAAGCTCAAGATATTGATTCTCGTTGTTCAGGATTTCCAGGTCCCGTTCATGGATCTCTGCGCTAATAAATTGCCTTACCGTATTCACCACATTGCTGCTAAACAAATCTGAAAGATGCAGGTTTAACTGGCCTATGTGTTTTAGTTTAAAAATACCTGCTGCCACCGCATTTGCCGCCACAATCCTGTTAGATACGTCCAACAACAAAGCGCCAATGGGTGCTTGGTTAAGAAAGGTGCCCAGTACTTCAAGAGGAGTTGTTATGGGTTGCGACGCTTGCCTGATAACATGGCTGTCGAGGTTTAGTTTTTTAAAATTCCTTCGCTGCCGTGTTTGTAACACAGCAGACTTATACGCAAGCTCAAATTCTTCATCAAAGAGAAGGCACCTTACGTTGTTTCCAATGTACGGTGCAAATAGAATCGCCTGTTTTAGGTATTTGTAATGCTCCTGCGTAGCAATCAGCAGAATCGAAATCAGGTTGTCCGCGACTACTATTTTCTGGATCGTCGAAATTGGCATTTCAACAGCCGGCCCTATTATTACTACGTCTGTTGTATTCAGGTTTGCACTTTCAAGATCACTCAGGTAAATAAATTTATCGTCGCTAGTTTCCGCAACTACCGATCTAACAGGTGTTTCAAATTCCCCAAGCCCTAGATGCAATACTGTAGCCATAATTAATCGGAAAGCAATGGCTGCTCCATTAAAGTTCTTCCAATCCAGGTAAATAATAAATCTGTAGTAGGACTCATTACATGCGAAGCCCTTGCATCTCGAAGAAGCATACCCAGGTAACTGTTGCTAGCGTATCCAATCCCGCCAGCCAGGGTCATAGCTTCATTCACAGTGTCTACTGCACAATCTGCTACCATCGCCTTTGCAGCCAGAACGGATGGCAACGATTCGGGTTCCCCCCTGTCCGCGCTTAAAGCTGCCGCATAAATAAGCTGTCGCGTTGCTTCCAGCCTCCCCCACATAGTACCTATGCGATGTTGCAGTAACGGTACTGACGAAAGCCGAACACCGTTGTGAGAATAAGTCCTCTTTTTTATCGTGTTTTCCGCTTCTCTCATCGCTGCTGCTGCAATACCCAAATAGGTTCCTGCCATTGCCATTAAAAAATAAGGGGCAACGATATTAAAGATGTACCACAACTGATCACCCTTTTCACCCAGGACCTGCCTTTCTTTTATCCTCACATAGTCCAGGTC
>JAEZDR010000106.1 GCA_023433265.1 Bacteroidota bacterium
GTGAGCAGCCGGCACCTTGTAAAGGATTTATCTATCTATACACAGGCTTTCCAGGAAGGGTTCAAGCTGTTTTATGGGGATGTAAGGGAGTACTGCATATTGGCGCTACTGCCATCGTACCTGGAGAGAAAGGGTTCGTCGCTGGTTTATATGGCGGAAAGTTTAATGCAGCAAAGCAACCATGGAGAAAGCGGTTTTTACCTTGATAATAAAGACATGCTGGCCCGGAAGCTGGCGGAGCTTGAAGCAGGCGGGCAGAAGACATTGTTGCTGGGGGTAACCTTTGCGCTTTTGGATTTTGCGGAGGAGCACCCTATGCCGTTAAGGCACACGGTGGTGATGGAGACCGGAGGAATGAAGGGAAGGAAGAAAGAAATAACCCAGCCGGAAGTACACAGCATTTTGAAAGCTGCTTTCCAATTGCCGGCAGTGCATGCAGAATATGGAATGACAGAATTGATGAGCCAGGCCTACTCGAAAGGGGATGGGGTTTACCGATGCCCTCCCTGGATGAAGGTGGTGGTGAGAGATGAGGATGATCCGCTACAGGTGCGAACAATGGGTAACGGGTTACTCAATATTATTGACCTGGCGAATGTGCATTCCTGTTGTTTTATTGCCACAGATGATGTGGGAAAAGTAAATGCGGATGGAAGTTTTGAATTGGCCGGAAGAGCAGATCACAGCGATATGAGAGGTTGCAGCTTGTTGCTTAACACCTAAATTTGGATATTCAACATTGAGATGAACAAAACCGCGACCGCCCATATTGACCTGTTTGTGGAGCGGCTCAATGTTACAGATGTGGGTTGTATGCAGGATTGGAAAAATGTGAAAGAACTCATTTTCGCTGCCATAGATATCGTGTCATTGTCCTCACACTCATCATGTTATATGAGCCGCGCCGAAGCGGTAGAAGTGCTGCAGAAACTATTTCTGCGGTGTAATAATTATTGCAGTATGGACATCAGGGATACGCACCATGAGTACCCCGGAATAAGAAATGAGATAGTTGCATTGGTAAAGCAGTACGACTAGAACTTACCTGTTAAAACGATACTGTTGTTTTGCTAACAGTACGTTAGAACCTCGCTTTCACAAACTGTAAAAAGGCAGTTTATCAACACCTTGTGGACTTTTGATTTTTTATGCTGCTGTGCGTGGCACAGTATTTCTCTTATGGTAACCCAGATGAGCAAAAAAATAAAAGGAGAGGTTATGATTATCATGAATAGAGGAAGAAAGATTATTAGGAAGGATAAGGATTTAACGACAATGGGATTCAGAACTATGAACCCGGAACAGCAAAAAGATGTGGAACTAGGCAGGTTGAGATCATCAGCGCATTTGTGGCCTTTGTATTGTTTTAAAGGCAAGTAGTTATCGTTTTCAGCGTAAGGCAAGTATATCTACATATAAACTCAGTAAAACTCCCTCGGTGGAGTTTTGCTATTTTAGTAGGTGAGAGGCGAAACTTTTCGCTTCTTCTTTTTTAAAGACAGGTGGGTTGGAGGGATGGCAGTTGTAACAACTGCGAAAACTTGCTTTAGCGGGCTTTGCGTAAAGATGCGGTAGGGGTGTGTTCTTCTTATCGTAGGATTAAGTAAAAATACTTATTAAAAAAGGCCAATTACGTAGGAAAATAAGGGTGTTATAAGCTAGGCATAAGCTAGGCATAAGCTAGGCATAAGCTAGGTATAAGCTAGGCATAAGGGAGGGGTAAGGCAGGCATAAGGTAGCGATGAGATATGCGGCGAAAGATGGTTGTTTCACATCCACCTATTGGCTACCCAGGGTGTAGATTTTTGCTATCAGAAAGAATACCAGGGCTTTTAAAGGCTTTTAGGATATAAAGTAAAAACGATTTAGCTGGTATAAATCTACATTAACACCAGGGGTCTTAGATTTGCCGGATGCAAACCCGAGCTACCGTGTTTGCTCACCGCAGGGTGAGGAGGCAAGGAAAGTCCGGACAACACAGGGCGTCCCATCCCGTGAAGAGCGGGACCTCCGGGTAAAATCCGGGGCGAGAAAGTGCCACAGAAAATAACTACCTGCCTTTGGCAGGCAAAGGTGAAAATGTGAGGTAAGAGCTCACAGTAGCAACGGAGAACCGTTGCTACGGGTAAACCTTGGGAGTTGTAATGCCACGTATAGGAGCGATTGAGGGCGGCCCGCCCGATGCTCCAGGGTAGGCAGCAAGAGGTAAGCAGCAATGCTTATCCCAGATAAATGGTAGCTTAGAAACAGAATCCGGCTTACGAGGTTTGCATACTTTTTTGCCTTATACAACCATTACATATTGTAAAGTTTCTGCAATTATCTTCGTCATTGACTGATGTCATAGATTGGGGAAACGACAGCCATCACCTTTGCATTTCTACAAAAAACATCAGTAGTTAGTACTATGACGAAAAGTATATTTATTGCGACCGCTGAACCGTTTACCGGTAAATCGATCATCGCACTGGGCCTAGTTAATCTATTGTTAGGTAAAGCACAGAAAGTAGGATATTTCAAGCCCATTATTAATCCTGAAGTTGAAGATGAGAAGGACATGCATATACAAACCGTCCTGGACCATTTTCGCTTGCCTCTGCATTACTCAGATACCTATGCTTTTACTTATCAGCAGGCTTTAAGACTGCTTGAAAGCGAGCAGGATGGGCTGCTGCTGGATACCATTATAACGAAGTATAAGGCAATGGAGGAAGACAATGATTTTACAATCGTTGAAGGGAGTGACTTTGTAGGAGAGGGGACAGCCTTTGAATTTGATACTAACGTGCACATTGCAAAGAACCTGGGAGCCCCCGTGCTGATAGTAAGCAGTGGAAAAAACAAGACTACTTCGCAGGTGATTAATTCTACCATTTCGCTGTTTAAGAACTTTGAATCTCGCGAAGCACAAACGGTGGCAGTGGTGGTAAACAAAGTGTGTTCCGAGCAGGTGGACGATGTTAGAGAACTGTTGATGTCGCAATTGCCGGAAGGAATTATCCTTGCTGTGATACCTGATGATAAAGGCCTTGACAGCCCGACCATGAAAGAAATATACGAGCAGATAGGTGGTAACCTGATGTTTGGGGAGAAGTACCTGGATAACCAGGTAGACCATTTTGTAACGGGTGCAATGCAGGTACCCAACTTTTTAAAACATTTAAAAGAAAATGTACTTATTGTAACTCCTGGCGACAGAGGAGACATCATCATTGGCTCGTTACAAGCCAACCTATCCAGCAGCTATCCCAAAGTTGCCGGTATAGTGCTTACTGCCAATACGGAGCCTGAAGAGCCAATTATTAAGCTCATAGAAGGGTTGCAAAACGTGGTGCCGATTATTTCGGTACCGACAGGAACATTTGATACAATTACTTCGATTGGAAGAATTAAATCGCGCATTACGCCTGATAATACCAAGAAAATACAACTGGCGGTTGATACGTTCAACAAATTCCTGGACGTAGATGCTCTTAACGAAAAGCTGATAACTTATATTCCTGAAGGCATGACACCGTACATGTTCCAGTACCAGCTTGCCAAAAGAGCAAAGAAGAGTATAAAACATATTGTATTGCCGGAAGGTGATGACGACAGGATATTAAAAGCAGCCTGCAGGCTGGTAGAGCATGATGTGGTTAAATTAACCATACTTGGCAATCCGCAGGAAGTGTCAGCGAGGGCAAAAAGGCTGAGCCTGAATATTGACTTCCAGAAAATGCAGGTGATAGACCCAATTCATTCTGAGTATTTTGATGATTATGCAGAAACCCTGTTTGAGCTGCGCCGCAGCAAGAATATCACTCTGCAAAGCGCGAGAGACCTGATGGCCGATGTGTCATACTTCGGTACCATGATGGTGTACAAGGGGCATGCAGATGGCATGGTGTCAGGGGCAGCCCATACTACCCAGCACACCATACGCCCGGCGTTGCAGTTTGTGAAGACAAAGCCCGGGATATCTGTGGTGTCTTCTATTTTCTTTATGTGCCTTCCAGACCGTGTTTGTGTAATGGGAGACTGTGCGGTAAATCCAAATCCCACCGCTGAGCAACTGGCTGAGATAGCTATGTCGTCTGCCATCAGCAGCCGCAGTTTTGGTATAGAGCCAAGGGTTGCCATGCTTTCTTATTCTTCAGGAACATCGGGAGAAGGCGCGGACGTAGAAAAAGTGAGGGCAGCCACCGAGCTAGTGAAGAAGATGATGCCTGAGCTAAAAATTGAAGGCCCGATACAGTATGATGCTGCGGTAGACCCGGTGGTAGGAAAACATAAACTCCCTAATTCCGAAGTGGCGGGACAAGCATCTGTGCTGATTTTCCCCGACCTGAATACGGGAAACAACACTTATAAAGCAGTGCAGCGCGAAACAGGAGCACTGGCTATAGGGCCGATGTTGCAAGGACTTAATAAACCCGTGAACGACCTAAGCAGGGGTTGTACGGTGGACGATATTTATAATACTGTAATCATAACAGCTATACAGGCACAGCAGGAAGAACTTGCGCTTGCCAACTAAGAAAACACCAGAGACATGAACATATTTGTAGTTAATTCAGGAAGCAGCTCCATAAAATACCAGCTTTTTAAAATGCCTTCGGAAAGTCCTATTTGTACAGGATTGATTGAGCGCATAGGACTGGACAACTCGGTGATTACTCACAAGATTTTTTTGGGCAACGAAGAGAAAGTAAAAAAACTGACGTTAGATATACCTGACCATGAGGCTGGATTGAAAGAAGTGGTAAACCTGTTGACAGCAACCGATGGTGGAGTTATCGCCGACCCTGCAGAAATAGACGTGGTAGGCCATAGGCTGGTACATGGCGGGGAAGCATTTGCAACCACCACCATCATCAATCAGGCGGTGAAAGAAGAGGTGAAGAAGCTTTTTGCACTTGCACCGTTGCATAATCCTCCCAACTATCTTGGGGTAGAGGTGGCCGAACGCATATTTACCAGCGCAAAACAAGTTGGTGTATTTGATACGGCATTCCACCAAACCATGCCGGAGAAAGCTTTCCGGTTTGCTATCCCTAATTCTTTTTATACAGAGTTACGGCTGAGGGCTTATGGCTTTCATGGAACGAGCCATAAATATGTAGCGGAAAGAGCTGCGGAATACCTTGGTAATCCAGATGCGAAAATCATTACAATTCACCTGGGCAACGGAAGCAGTATGACAGCAGTGAAAGGGGGCGTGAGTGTTGATACCAGTATGGGAGTTGGCACTGTGGGAGGGCTTATTATGGGTACCCGAAGTGGAGATATTGACCCTTCGCTCATTTTCCATTTATTAAATACAGGTTATGAGCCTGCACAGCTAAGCAGCATCATGCATAAGAAAAGCGGTATGGCCGGACTTACCGGTTATAGTGACATGCGGGAGATAAGAAAACTAATTGATGCAGGAAATAAGGATGCAGAACTAGCCTATGAAATGTATGCATACCGGGTGAAGAAATATATAGGAAGTTATGCTGCAGTGTTGAATGGTGTAGACGCCATTGTGTTTACTGCAGGCGTTGGTGAGAACGACACGCACATCAGGGCAATGGTTTGTGAAGAGATGGATTACCTCGGTATAACTTTAGATGAAGAGCGCAATGCAGTGCGTAACAACCAGGTGAGAGAAATAAATAAAGAAGGCGCAAAAACCAAGGTGCTCGTCATCCCCACAAATGAAGAGTTGGAGATAGCGAAGCAGTGCTACAATTTGTTAAATAACTAGTTAGATAATTAGAATAAAGAATGAAAAGCTGCCTGCTGAGGCAGCTTTTTTAGTGCCTTGACTTTGCGATAGCAATTACAAGTCTCATTAAAGTATCCTTGATTACAACTGGAACTTAGGATATAGAAAAGTGAACTTGAAATGAAGCATTATAAAAACCTTCTTCTCACCAAATGGTCAAAATGATGAACAATTTCTGAGTCTTCGTTCCAGCCGAGTTTGAGCTTTAGTTCTCTTTTGATCCAATACTCGGCTTCAGAATAAACGTTGAAGGAATTGATGGTTTTGAGGCTCCTTTCGAACATGGCTTCGTCGCCCCTGAAAAGTTCATTGATAAACTGGTACCTGTCGTTGATGCCGATTGCTTTTTTAAGATCCCTGATGGGGCTTTCCTTGAGCACAGAGCCAAGCTCCTTATGCTCTACCTTGAGGCGATCGTTGAGGCTTTCGTCGCCTGTTTTCTCCTGTTGCTCATTACTAAAATGTGCGAGCGTAGGAATTTCGTTTTCTATATCCAGAAGCCACTGCTGGCCGTTTAAAAAACCAGCTACCCCGGTTTTGATGGAGGTAGGCTCATAATTTTCATCTGGTTTTTCGGCAAGTTCCTGGCCATGCTCAGCGGCTGCGAAGTGGGGTGGGTCAGCAGGCTGTTCTGTTTCTATAGAGCTATCGGTATCAGGTTCATGAGCCTCATCCTGCACCGGGATAATAACTTCCTCAATTAAAGGTTGCGGTTCGATTTCTACTTCTGCCAGCGTTTGTTCTTCCAGAGGCATGAGGGAGCTATCCTCGTTTGCAACGGAGTGTATAAGTTCTTCAGGCTGATGTTGGGAAGCCTGGACAGGAACTGCGCTCACGGAAGGAAATTTTACTACCACATGCTGGCCTGCCCTGTCATCCTGAGCTTCCACTTGTGTGTATAATTCGTTAACAAGCATCTGAGCGCTTAGTAATAAAGCATTTGCATCGCCGCCAGCGCGGTATTGCTCCTGCAGATTATCTATCAGCGTTCCTACTCTTTGCATAGGATATAATACATTTGAGGGATTAGTTTTATAAAAATACAAGCTTTAGCTATAACCCTGTAAAAATGTTTATTGAACCCAGTTTAAGTGGCGAGCGGCGCGGTTGGATAGAGGTGATTTGTGGCTCCATGTTCAGCGGCAAAACGGAAGAACTGATAAGGCGGTTGAAGAGAGCAAAGATAGCTAACCTGAAAGTAGAAATATTCAAGCCTTCGATAGATGTAAGGTACGATGAAGTACAGGTGGTGAGTCACGATGCGAATGCCATATTATCTACGCCTATAGAAAACTCCCAAACGATTTTATTGATGAGTGAGGGTGTAGACGTAGTGGGAATAGATGAGGCCCAGTTTTTTGATGCCGAGGTAATTCATGTATGTGAAATACTGGCGACAAAAGGAATCAGGGTAATTGTAGCAGGACTTGATATGGATTACCTGGGCAGGCCATTTGGTCCCATGCCTTCGCTACTTGCCATAGCGGACTATATTACGAAGTTGCATGCCATTTGCCAGCGCTGTGGACATATTGCTAATGTTAGTTACAGGAAAACTGCGCAGGAAGGACAGGTGTTGCTGGGCGAGAAGGATGTTTACGAACCACGCTGCAGGAAATGCGCGGCTATAGAACATGAGTAAGCCCGGTTCAATTATACAACTTGTAAAAAAAGATGTGTTACTTGAAGTAAGGCAACAGTACACCTTCTATGGAATTGTGCTGTACGTGGCATCAACCATTTACGTGATCTACCTTTCTATGGGTAGCCCGGATGACCAGGTGTGGAACGGACTGTTCTGGATTACGCAATTGTTTATTTGCGTAAATGCTGTAGCGAAAAGCTTTCTTGCTGAGAACCGCGGCAGGATGTTATATTTTTATTCAATTGCCGGGGCGAGGCATTTTATTTTTGCCAAGTTGTTGTTCAACGCAATCATTACACTGGCAATGACTTTTATATCGTTGCTGCTATTCCTGATTCTGCTAGGCAATCCACTTGAACACTTCGTACAGTTTGTGCTTGTGAGTATGCTGGGCGGAGTAGGCCTGAGCCTTGTTTTTACTTTCCTGGCTGCAATAGCGGCGAAAGCGCAGCAGCAGGCAGCATTGATTACCATCCTGGGCTTCCCGGTAATCGTTCCTCAAATACTTTTACTCATCAAACTATCGCAGTCAGCTTTTGCGCAGGTGGTACAGGCTGGTTACGACACGATGGTGCTTTTGCTTTTGGGCCTGGATGTTATGATAGTGGTGCTTGCACTTATACTCTTTCCTTTTCTGTGGAAAGACTAGTGAAACTATTAGTGTAATACTATCCTGTAATTTTCTTCCAATACTCCTGAAGAGTTATACAGATCGACCGACAGCGTAATTCTTCGCTCACAAAATGAAAAAGTATTTAACTTGTACGAAGAGGAAGTAGTGGTGGTCCTAATTGATAAAGGAAGCCCGGAATAAGTTGCCCCAGTAGCCTGAGGAGGAATATTTACTACGGGGTTTAATGGATCCGTCCAGTCAAAATTTGCTGTTATATCGGACCAGCCATCGTCGTAAATGTTAGCGATAAGAGCGGTGGCTGTTGTAGCGCCGGTAGAAGTCCAGTTTTTCAAAATAGTGGAATAGGGGCCATAGGTTTGGGTTAAACCACCAGTTGCATTGACACTGTATTCTCTTGTATCACTATAATCGCCTCCGAAAGAAATATTGTATTGGTTACAGTCTTCGATTGTTACACTTCCTGTAACCTGCAATTGTTTGCCTTCATTAACCAAGAGAGACCCTCCCGGCTTGACGACTATATCGCCATTTAGTTGACAGAGACCACCAGCGGCAGGCTGTATTTTAACCTGTGTACCTGCGGGAATGGTTGTGGGGGCGACGACGCCATTGGACCAGTTAGAGGGAAGATTCCAGTTGCCATTGCCGTTGAAAATATAGCTCGGGCTGATAAGTTCCGTGCGCCACAAGCCCCTTCCGTAAGTGGCGGCATAAAGCATGTCCTCTGCATAGGATATTTCCAGTTCAGTTACCGGTACATTGGGCATACCTTCATTAAAGGGCTGCCAGGCAGTACCTCCCTTTTTAATAAAGACACCAAGGTCGGTACCGGCATAGAGCTCGTTGTTGCTGTTTGTTTTGTAAACAATGCAGTTTACGGGGATGTTTGGAAGCCCATCTGACACATTAGTCCAACTGGCACCACCATTATTTGAGTAGTATATTTTTTGTCCGGTTAAATAGCCACCAAGGGTAATCCAAACTTTTTGAGGGTCGGTAGGATGAAGCGTGATATAAGTGATGGCTACCCCTGTAGGAGGGATCGTGATAGTGTACCAGTTGGCCCCGCCATCGGAGGTGGTAAACAATTGATCCAGGCTAGCTGCCCAAATGTAGTTGGGATTTGACGGTGCAACCGCAAGTGATCGAAGCTTTTGGGAAAATGCAAGCGTGGGCGAAATATTTGTCCAGGTGTTGCCGCGGTCGGTTGTTTTATAGACCTCTGCGTATCCGGCGTATAGTATTTGTGGATTGACAGGGTCGATAACAAATGGCGTTACCCAGGCGCCCGACTGCGAACCGGGGATGTTTGTTGAGATAGTGTTGTATGTTAACCAACCATTGGTAGTGCGATAGATTTTTCCGTTTGCGTAGCTGCTATATTGAATGAGAGGATTATTGTAATCGATGAGACATTCCATGCCGTCACCTCCAACAAGTTCGTTCCAGGAGCCGGACATAAAATACTTGGTACCATTGTCCTGCAAGCCGGTTATCACATTGTTTGAAATAGACTGAGCTACGCTGAGCCTGTAAAGCTGGCTTACCTGCAGGCCGTTGCTCAAATCTGTCCATGTGGTGCCACCATTGGTAGTTTTATAAAGCCCGCCATCATTGCATGAAAACATCAAACCGGGCACGATAGGGTGATAAGTAAAGAAGTGATGGTCGGCATGCACCACAGGCACACCGGGGTTGTTTCCACATCCAGTGATGGCAACTGCATGACTGTATGTATTGAGAGACCATGTTGTTCCACCATCCGTCGTCTTCCAGATGTTAACGCCGCCTATCCATTTCTCATTGCTGTTAGCAGGATTGATGGTAAAGGCGAGGTCGTACCAACCCTGTCCACCTGTTCCTGTGGCCGTTGGCGAGCAATGCAGGTAATTCTTACCCGCTACTGTGCCATCAAGCACCTGGGTGTAGTTAGCACCGCTATTGGTGCTTCGCCATATCCCTTTAAGATTGCTGTTAGGGTATTCTACTACAAGCGCTTCGACAAGCGTAGGATCTGCTGCTGTTACTGCTATATTGACGCGTAGAGATGTTCCTATTTGCAAACCGTTATTCCAGGTAGCGCCTCCGTCGAGCGACCTTAGAATGCGTCCATAACTCGTGGATCCGGCCCTGGATCCGGCGTAAACGGTGTTTGGGTCGCCTGGCTTGAATTCAAGATCAATCATGTTCAGATTGCTTTTGACGTGCGTCCAGGATGTGCCACCATTAACGGTACGCCAGATGCCGTCTGACGCTGCGGCAATCAGGATTTGTGGATTAGAGGGATTGATTAGAAGCCGCCCGATTAGCTTTTCGTACATGATATTCCAGTTGAGACCTGTGAGGTTCCAGGTTAAGCCACCGTCGGTAGATTTAAGAACACCGACGCTTTTAGTATCGCCTCGGGCAGTGCCGTTTATCGTCCACAAACTGCCGAGGAACGCGTCACCAGTAGCCAAATACATGATATTTGGGTTAGTGGGGTCAATAGCAATATCGGTGATACCGAGAACAGGCAAATAATCGCCGTAACTCGTCCAGGTGGTTCCGGCATTGGTTGTTTTCCAGAGACCACCGGATGCTGCGCCAATCCAAAAAGTGTTAGGGTCGGTAGGATGAAAGGCCATACAATTGATGCGTCCTAAGCCACTGTAGCCTCCCGGAGACGATGATGGGCCCAATGGCGTCCAGTTTGCGGTACTGCTGCTTTTTGCTGCAGTCTTTGTTTTGTCAACAGTTGCCATAGAACGCCACGCCTGCCAATTGATCATAGAATGCGGAAAAGTTCCGTCGGGCATTAAACGGGTTTCCCAAAACCACTCCCATCTTTTATAAACAGCGTATCCCTGACCTTTCTCAGGGGTGCGATTTCTCCAATGCTTTTCGAAAGCTTGTTGGTAGTGGCTGAGTTTTGCATCTTCATCGGGAACTTCCTGGAACCAAGGCTGCTGCGCAAAAATTTGATTGCTTATGCAGAAAACTAAAACTAGCAGGTAGTTGGAAAAGCGTTTAGGTACCATACGCAGCTTATTGGGAGAATTCAAAGGTAACGTGCCGAAATCAATTTGAAATGGCCTTATAGCGGAAGTAAAGGTAAGTTAGAAGACGGGGAGCGTGGAGAAAGAAATACCGGAGAGCATTAAAACGACAAAGCCACTCAAAAAAAAGAGTGGCCTTTGTGGTTAGTAAGTACCTTTATTTTACCTGGCTTTACTGGTTGTTTTTTTCCTTGCCGGGCTGCTTTTTTTTGTTTGGGTCTTCTTGCGTGATGCTGAAGAAGTGGATGAAGCTGCTGTGCCTCTTCGCTGGATAGTACTTGTGCGTGATGAAGCCGGGCTGGTGGTTCTTGCTTCAGAACGTGAAGTAGCTGAACTGCTACGTCCACCGGAGCGCGACCAATAGCTGCCATCCGGGTTCCGCTTATTGCTTTCGGCTTCTTTATTTATTTTCCTTACAGCAAGTTCAGTCAACTTATCATCAGCTTCATATTCTTCACTGAGCGTCTGATCTAGTAACTGTTCAACTTCGGTAAGGTTTAGTTCCCTTGCATAAGCTTTTGCAGTACCATAGCCACATATTTCGTAATGTTCAACTTTCTGTGCTGCTGCAATGATAGCTGCGTCCATAACTGCAGGCGTCATCTTTTCTTTCATTATCTTTTGACCTTCGGTAATGATTCCCTTCATACCCTTGCACTCGTGGGTGGTACCAATCAGCCTGCTGAACAGGCCTTTTTTGCCATCCTCCTGGGTACTTTTATTACTAAGCAACTTCTGGACTTTGTCAAGCCTTTTCCGTTGTTGCTGCGTTATTTTCAAATGTTGCTGAAGACTCTTTTTAAGTGTCGTATCTGAGGCTTTATCAATCATCATTGGCATCGCCGAAATAATCTGGTCTTCGGCGGAAATGAGATCTTCTACCTCGTGTTTGAGCAATGCTCTCAGGTGATTTAGTGTTTCCATATTGACGTTTAATGGTTAGCAAAGGAAAATCTACCGGCAAGGGGCGGGCCGGGCGGTATAAAGCGAGACAAAGACTATCCGCAAAGGTCGAAGGTCACTACTACTTGTTTGTAGGCCTTTCTTTTCTGCTTTTCGATATGCTTCTTAATTACAGAAGCTTTTGCAGAACCTGTGCTGTCGTAGGCGCTTTTAAGCTGCCAGGGGCTAACGTCGAGTTTTTTTGCCCAACGGATAAGCTCTTGTGGCTCACTGAAAGTAATGTGTGAATTACTGCTCATGACAAAATTTCCGCTACTATTATGCCAAACGTTTTAAACTTTTGGTTTTGTGGACATTTAGGTTTGGACTTAGCTGCCGGAATAACCGGAGATGCTGTTTTTTAGGCGACCGCTGCTTAATGTGGACAAAAAATAGCAAAGCACAAATGAGGTTTTATGCATGAAATAACGTATGGATATTTTTTATATAACATAACTGGTCCCATGCAAGCAAGACAATCAATATTAGCAAATGGTTTAGCAGGTTTTTAGCGTGTGTGTGGAAAACTTTAAATCAATAAAAAATTGGTTAGCCCGGCAATGTACCCCATAATTCCACGAAAAATGTTGGCGATATGCACAAACTACCTAATAGTGCAGAAATGCAGAAGCATAAAGTTTCTTACCCTTTTTTCTAACTATGGCACACGGTTTACATACTCTAGGTGATTTGAAATAATTAGCTGAGAAAGGGAATGGAGATGATGAAAAGATACATGAGGAGGGGGGATGGACGATGGATGGAAGCGTTGGGTAGGCTGGTGATGTCGCTGCCATTGAGCATTATAAGAGAACTTTTGATTGCCGTTGATGTTGTTGAACTGAAGTGCTACCTGATATATGTTGTAGCAGCCAATAGGGAGCGGTACAATAAAATGTCTGCCCTAATGAAAACGATGTTGGACAGAACTTAGGGGAACAGTTAACAGGTTAAGGCTCTGGTCAAGTCCTTATAAGTCTACAAAGTTTTGTATTGACGTTTATAACTTATCAGCCAGGCAATGGACTCGCTGTAGGAATTGATTCCTTTAGGTTGATTATGTAAACGAAGATAACCATCGTAGAATGCCCTGGTATAGGGTTGCATTACAGAACTATGCGTTCGGTGGAATTCACGTAATTCATGAATGTCGTTTTTAACCGCCGGGTCAAGCTTTTGATAGTTTTTCTTTGCTAAAAGGCTGTCCTTTAACATCATTTCAGCGTTTGCATATAAGAATAAGTCGAGGTAGGCTGAGTAATGAAAGAGGGGGTCATCAGAAGCTTTGGCTGCCAGATACCCAACAAAACTTGCCTCGCTTTCGCTGGCATAGCCTAATTGGTGGGCTATTTCATGGCAAGTAGTGAAAGGCAATACAAAGCCGGGCAGCGTGGTGTTTACCTGCGCTTCTCCTGAAAAGGGGTTGAAATATCCTAAAAAGCCAAGGTAGTTTCCAAGTCTTCCATAGAGAGAGGCCTTTATTGACTTATTGCGATATTCCAGGAAAGGGTATTCGGCCGCAACATATTGGTAGGCGAGGTATGCACCATTAAAGATTTCGGTGTCGCCTGGATAGTCATAATTGCTCCCGAGCTTTGATTTTGAATAGTTTACCTTTTGAACCAGCGACAAACTAAGTTGCTGTAATTCTTGCCTGGAGTAGGGTGTGGGCTCAAGCTTAAGTTGGTGCTGAATGCCCTGACGATTATAATTGAAACCCCAGAGGACGTTGAACAATATGTATATGAGCGTCAGGCCTTTAAGGTTGGCAATTGAAGCGTAATGGAAATCCCGAAGTTGCAAATTCCGTTTGATTAACCCCCTTAGAACATCGATAAGTATTATTATTATGAGGATAATCCAATAACCATAAAGAAGATCACCAACACTGATGGGTACCATGCCAAATACTGCCCTTAGCAGTCCGGATATTTTCAGGTACCAATAAGTTGCGTATTGGTTTTCGATCCATTCAGGATAAAAAGTCGCTACTTTAATAATGGCAGCGAAAACCGCATATACCAATAGCCATACGTAGGCGCTTTTCAGGTCTTCTCCGAACTTATCCCGGATTATTGGCATACAGCAAACTAAAGCATATTCCTTTAAATACGCTAAAACTGCTGCTTAGTAAGAGTTTCCTTTTGCAGTTTTGGCAATAAAGGCTACCTTTGCCAGCCTTAAAATCTGACCATGAATCATCGGCGGGAGTATGAGATAGCGTTTGTGGGTTTAAAGCCGGGCCTTCATGAGTTTGAATACCAGGCAGATGATAAGTTCTTTGCCATGTATGGGGAGCAGGACTTTAGCAACGCTAAGGCAGTTGTGAAGTTGAAGCTGGATAAGCACAGTGGGTTTCTTATGTTAAAGTTTGACGTAGGAGGCTCAGTTGATGTAAGTTGCGACCGTTGCGGTAATAATCTTACGATGCAGCTTTGGGATGAGTTCAACCTGATGATTAAAATGGTGGACGAGCCGGAACAAATGAATGAGCAGGAGGAAGATCCTGATGTTTATTATATCAGCAGGACTGAAAGTCACCTTTCCGTAGCTGACTGGATTTATGAGTTTGTCAACCTGAGCCTCCCGATGCAGAAGATGTGCCCGGAGGACGAGGTTGGGGGGCCAAAGTGTAATAAAGAGGTACTAGAAAAGCTTAGAAAAATGGAAGATGATGCTAAAAACAGCACTAGTTCTATTTGGAAAGAGCTCGACAAGTTTAAAGACCTTGAACAATAAAATAAACGTTTTTAAAAACTGAGATATGCCAAATCCAAAGCGCAGGCACTCACAACAGCGCAGTGCAAAAAGAAGAACACATTATAAGGCGGAAGAAGTTACGCTTTCAAAAGACAAAACTACCGGCGAACTGCATACACGTCACCGTGCGCATGTTAGTGAAGGAAAACTGTATTACAAAGGTCAGCTTGTAGCTGAAAAAGCACCTTTGAAAGCCTAATATCCTTTGCGGTACTTGGAAAAGTGCCTTACTAACATATAAAACGCAGCGTTTGGCAGAAATGAATATTGGTCTTGACATGATGGGGGGCGACTTCGCCCCGATTGAAGTTGTAAAAGGTTTACAATTATATCTTCAGGACAATACTTCCCCGGCTACCATCTATTGCCTTGGCGATAAAGAAAGGGTGCAACCGGTTATGGACGAGTTGAAGCTTTCTTCTCCTGCTATTAGGGTAGTACACGCCCCTGAGGTGATAGGATACAATGAGTCTCCAACCAAAGCTCTGAAGGAGAAGCAGCAATCTTCAATTGCTGTTGGATTTCACCTTTTGAGTACGGGCAAGATTGATGCTTTTATAAGCGCCGGGAATACCGGTGCCATGCTGGTGGGCACGATGTACACTATCAAAGCTATTGAAGGGGTTCACCGTCCAACTATAGCTACAGTAGTTCCGAAACTTACCGGAGGCACAGGCCTCCTTCTTGATGTTGGGCTGAATGCAGATTGCAAGCCTGAACATCTTAACCAGTTTGCCGTTCTCGGCAGCCTGTATGCAAAATATATTCTTCACATCACAGATCCTCGTGTCGGCTTACTAAACGTAGGAGAGGAGGAAGGTAAGGGTAACCAACTAGCCAAGGAGACTTTCCCCCTGCTTAAGGCTAACAACCAGGTAAACTTCGTTGGAAATGTTGAAGGAAGGGATGTAATGTACGACAAGAGCGATGTTATTGTTTGCGACGGTTTTACAGGAAATATCCTTCTGAAAATGGCAGAATCGCTTTACGATATATCTGTTGAAAGAGGTGTTGCTGAAGACGAGTATTTTAGCCGTTTCCATTACGAGAATTACGGAGGCACACCTGTGTTAGGAGTGGCTAAACCCGTGATAATCGGCCATGGAATAAGCACAGCGAAAGCCTTTTATAATATGATTCGCCTGGCTGAGCAAATGATTGAAACCGACCTTTGTGCTCAGATGGCTGCCAGTTTTGCCCCTGTAAGCCAAACCGAGGAATAGGGCGAGTTCGCAGCATGCAAACGCTTATACATTATTTCCTTCACCTCATATTCCCGGTTTTTATTGCCTATGTTTGGTACAGGCCCCAATGGGCGCGCGCATACCTGATCTTGCTCGCGACTATGCTGGTGGACCTGGATCACCTATTGGCCACACCTATCTTTGATGCCTGCCGGTGCAGCATAGGTTTTCATCCGCTGCATACATCGTACGCGATTGCCTTTTACCTGGCTATGTTATTTTGGAAAAGAACCCGCTTAGTAGCTATTGGGTTGTTGCTCCATATGGCTACAGACGGAATCGACTGTCTTCTGAGCGATTGCCTGGAAAATCATTAAATGAGAGCAACGGCGCACGAAAGCCAAAGAAAACTGTAGTCCTCCAGTTGACCGGCTAAATTTCCCTGTTTACCGAAAAAAGTACACAAACCTGAGGGTTTGCGACAACTTTGTGTCATGCCACTTCTGAATATTATTTCAAAAAATGAATTGCAATGAAACGGATATTACAATCTACGCTGCTTGTTCTAGTACTCTTTTATTGCAGCGGTTGCCTGTGGACCTTTCATCCAATATACAAAAAAGAGGATGTACTTTACCTGAACACACTGCCAGGCATGTACAACACAGGCTATAATAAAAACCTGGTAATTACTAACCTTGCTGTTTCGGGAGTCAAGCTTAGTGGTACGGTGAACGAAATAAAGCAGAAGGGATATTTATTCGCCTATTTCGATGATGAGCAAAAGCCGTTGGAAGAATACGCCGTTTCATAAAACGCTCGAACGAAAAGTGTGTAGACCGTTTACAACAGAAGGACGGGAAAGAGAAAGCAAATGAAGCGTTTCTGTTTGTTAAGGTAGACAAGAAGTTCTACCGGGTCGATTTGGACGATATCTGTTACCTAGAGGCTCTTGATGATTACGTGAAAGTAGTAACAGCTTCAAAGGAATATCTTACTAATAGTACGTTGAAAAGTTTAGCAGACCAACTACCAACAGACAAGTTTATTCGCGTTCACAAAAGCTACATTGTATGTATTGGAAAGATAGATTACCTCGAAGGCAACTATTTAAAAATATCAGGAAAGGAACTGCCCGTAGGAGCTGTTTATAAAGAACAAATACTCAACCTGTTTAAAACAAGGAGATAAGGGGTGCATGAACCATGACCATAGAGCTATAAACGGTTGTTTCTCCCATCACCAATGTGTGCAATGTTGTGTCTTTTCTGCCTTATGAGAGGGAGCTTCCCCCAAAAACATTCGTGGCCGGAATTTTATTTGGTGCCGCTGTTTCACTGAACTTCCCTTTTATCCCTTTTATCAAGTTGGCGTGGCTGCGCCGGGTTAGCCCTGTTAAAATCCTACCTTCGTGCAATGGTAAACGTAGGTGAGTACAACATAATGAAGGTAATGAGAAAGACCGACTTTGGTGTGTACCTGGATGATGGCGCAGAAGGTGTTTTGCTACCAACGCGTTTCGTGCCGGAAGGAGTAAGGACCGGTGAGGAACTGGAGGTTTTCGTTTATCATGACAGCGATAACCGGCTAATAGCAACTACGCAGAAACCGTTAGGAAAAGTGGGCGACATTGTACTGCTGAAGTGTGTGAGTACTACACCTCACGGGGCTTTTCTTGACTGGGGGTTGATGAAAGATTTGTTTGTGGCCAAGAGCCAGCAGATAAATGTGATGAGGCCGAATGGAGAGTACCTTGTGAAGATCTACCTGGACGAGCAAACCAACAGGGTGGCTGCAACAGAAAAGATAGACAGGCAGTTGAACAATGAGGAGTTAACTGTAAAAGAAATGGAAGAGGTAGACCTTGTGGTATATAGAAAAAGCGACATTGGCTTTGTGATGATTGTAAATAATGCCCACACCGGAGTGCTGCACAATAACCAGGTGTTTAGAGAAATAAAAGTAGGAGAGAAGCTGAAGGGCTTTGTAAAGGAGATTCGGCCAGACAATAAAATAGACCTGGTTCTTGGGAAACCCGGTTATAAAAAGGTAGATGATGAGGGAGAGAATATCCTGGAGCTGTTGCGGGAAAACAATGGTTACCTGCCTTATAATGACAAATCTGATCCGGAAGTTATTTACGATTTCTTTAAGATGAGCAAGAAAACTTTTAAAATGACGTTGGGCACGCTTTACAAAAAGCGCCTTATTGATTTTGCAAAAGAAGGCATTATACTACTTGATAAATAGAGGTTATAAGTCTTGCATGGTAAGTGCATAAACAGCAAATGATGCCAACCAATGTTCACCCATATAATCTCCGCTGGCTACATTTGGGAGGGCTGCAAGCAGGTGCTTGTTAGCCAGTTGCTTTAGTGCTTTGCTGTTAGTGCCGGCAGCACGCGAAATGCCATATAAGCACCACGCGCGGCTAAGGTTTAGACCATCGAGGTGAACTAGCTTACCGTCCGTGCGATCATTTACTTTGCCTGGCTCCAGTTTGATGTTTGGCGAAAGCAATTGCGGCAGAAATTTGCTTAACCAGGATTGATATTGTTTTGGGGGAAGAATACGCCACATAAGGTCTGCTTCTTCAAGACAGGGGCTTAGAAAATCGGTGCCGCCCGGTTCATAATTTAAAGGGCAGGCTACATCCGTCGAATAGAATTTGAAGGAGGCCGTTTTAATCGCATTCAGTAACGAGTCGTCATTGGCTGATTGAGCGTAATCCCATGCCAGCCGTAGTCCAAAAGCAAGATTCGGATGTTCGCCCGTACGTACAGGGTAAACCAACTTAGAGAGATAATCGCGATATAGTAGCGATAGCTGCGAGGATAGAGGTTGCAGGTTACCGGATAATTCCCTACCAAACGGATCGTTCCATTCGTTCAATTCTTTTTGCAGCATTAACACCCAGGCCCATCCGTAGGTTCGTTCGAAGCTGCGGTTATGTTTGCTTTTGAAGAGAACAACCTCTTTACTGATATTTTCTGCCGATAGGTTCTGTTGCAATTTTGTTCTTGCTTCGCTGGCCAGTTGCATACCGGGAAAGAGCTTAAGGAGGCGCACCAGCATCCAATGGCCGTGGACGCTGGAGTGCCAGTCGAAACAACCGTAAAAGGCGGGATGGTAGTTACGTGGTTTCTGAATAAGCGATGTATCAGGGAATGTTATACCTGTTTTATAGGGGAACTCCTGTTGCATGCACTTTAACGGCAATGAAGCAAGGTGGTTTGCACCTTGCAGAGTAAGCTGAAGTTGCCCGCTGCTATTTGCGGCAAAGTGTTTTTGCGCTTGTACCTCGTGGGCAAAAGCTATTAAAAGAATTAAAGTAAAAAAGCGCATAGCAATATTTGCAGCAAGTTAATACTGCAAAGCGGCAATCTGAAGGAATTGTTTTAACCCTCTACTACATAGTAAAGGCCGACGAAAACAATAGCCACCGCCACGGATGTTACCCCGTACAATACCAGGTCGTATAGTGCAGGCACCGGATTGATCATCGTAAATACGCAACTAATGAACCCTAGGAATGCACCTACGGCCATGCAAATAAAGCCCCTCATCTGCTTCTTAGCATAGACTGCTTTTTTATGAGCTTCCTCGTAGGCGGTAATCACTTCGGGCGGAAGGCTCCGGAGTTGATGCTGAATTTCTGTTGCGCTTGTTTTTTCTTTTACCCACTGCTGGATAAGCGTTGTGTTTAACGAGAATGTTTGTGTCATAAGCAAGGATGTTCATGTGCATGGAATGCAAGGGGGTTTCCCTGGCAGACCGAAACGGAAGATAGTAAAATAATTAAACAGCCAAATTAAAATACCAGCTATACCGCGGTAAAGAACGAGAAGAGAGTTGTGCCATAGTTGCGTACAAACGAGAATCCGGGATATGCTTCGTAGCTGTTACGCGGGGTGTGTTCCAGTACAAAAAAGCCACCAGGTGCTATTAGCTGCCTGCCAACAACCAGCTTGGGTAAGTCGTCGATGGTGGTAAGCGCATAGGGAGGACCAGCAAATATGAAGTCCCATTGGCCCGAGGCTGACGAGAGAAAAGAAAATACATCCATCTTGAGGACGGTGCAATGTTCAATGCGGAGCATCTCAACGTTTTTTTTGATAAAGGCATGCATTGCGTTGTCCTTCTCCACTATCGTAAGGTGCGATGCCCCCCTGGAAGCCAGTTCGTAACTGATGCTACCGGTGCCGCCAAAGAGATCAAGCGTCTTGATATCCTCAAAACTTATCCTGTTTTGTAGAATGTTGAATAATCCTTCTTTTGCTATATCGGTGGTTGGACGGGTATAAGGCATTTTGGCCGGTGGGTTAATACGCCGGCCACCATATTTACCGGAAATAATCCTCATTAGCTGAAATTAAAGAAGGACGAGAAATAATGTGAAGGATATTCATTAAAAGCCTTACCAAGCAACAGGTTTTTATTAACCATTACCGTAGCAACTTTTGGGAAGTATGCATACAGTTCTTTATAGATGGAAGAATCCGTATCAATCAGACCCATCACACGGATAGATACGTCGTTTGATTTGTATCCAAAGGTGTGCAACATGTGGAGTACCCTGTACAATACATCCTCGGCATTCTTGTACTGGTAATTGTTTACAAAGAAGCGGAAGCTGTCCAGCTTTACCACCATCGTAAAATGAGAAGGGTAAAAGTTAAGGTAAACCGTGTTTGCTCCCATGGATGCAGAAGCAAGCTGCTGGTACTTGTGATGGTAGTTGTTCCTGCTGTTAAACTGCCGCATGCCATTTGCTACGGCTGCATGAAGGGTGTAGTAGAAATACCTGTTGTTGTAGGTAGACGTTTCAATAGTGCCTTCGGTTGCGCCCGGAAAGAGGCGCCTTGCATGTTGCTGCAGGTAAGGCACATCTAACGCTACATCAGTTACGAGGCATTCATCGTGAGCGAGGATACATTGTGAAGCGATGTAATTCCTGTTTAGCAGTTCAGACTGTTGTTTTGCTTCAGCAAACAGTTCTGCGGGGTTCATGCTTTGATCTTCGTTGTTGAAGAATTCAAAAGCAAGCGTCCTTTCGCTATCGCGCGTCCAGCAAGCAAGGTGATGAGCGCCTGTTTCAACTATAACTTCAAGTGCATTTACTGCATCGTCGTAAATACCAAAGGTTTTTTGTAGCATAAGTCAGGAACTGCAATTTATTGAGTCCTGCCCGGATATACGGTCAAAGCTTTTTCAAGGCAATCCATAGCCTTATTAATGGCATCAAGGTTAAGTACATATGCCAGCCTCACTTCCTGCTTGCCGAGTCCCTGTGTGCCGTAGAAGCCTGAAGCCGGTGCCAGCATAACCGTTTGCCCTTCATGTTCAAAGCTTTCCAGCAACCACTGGCAGAATTTATCTGCATCATCCACTGGAAGCTTAGCCATGGCATAAAACGCTCCGCCAGGATTTGGACAGAAAACACCGGGAATGTTATTCAGGCGACGAACAATCAGGTCTCTGCGGCTTTTGTACTCCGCTTTCGTTGTGCCAAAATAATCAGCCGGTAAGTCAACTGCAGCTTCACCTGCTATTTGAGCGAAGCCGGGAGGGCTAAGGCGAGCCTGTGCGAACTTCATGGTAACATCTATGAGTGCCTTGTTTTTGGTAACAAATGCACCAATACGGCCACCGCAGGCGCTGTAACGCTTACTGATGGTATCCATTAATACAACATGGTCTTCTATGCCTTGCAGGTGCATGGCACTTATATGTTCGCCTTCATAGCAGAACTCGCGATAAGCTTCGTCTGCAAATAGATACAGGCTGTGCTTTAGCACCAGTTGCTTCAGCACATCCATCTCATGTTGGCTGTAGAGGTAGCCTGTGGGATTGTTTGGGTTACAAACAACAATAGCTTTTGTTCGCGGTGTAATTACCTTTTCGAAGTCCTCGATAGGAGGTAAAGCAAAGCCTGACTCGATAGTTGAAGATATGGGTACTACCTTAACCCCGGCCTGCACAGCAAAACCGTTGTAGTTAGCGTAGAAAGGCTCAGGGATGATTACTTCATCGCCAGGGTTCATGCATGCCATCAATCCAAAAAGGATAGCTTCGGAACCACCGGTCGTTACAATAATTTCCGTGTGGTTTACATGGATGCCTACGCGCTTATAATACTCTACCAGTTTTTTACGGTAGCTTTCATTGCCCGCGCTATGGCTGTACTCAAGAACCTTAAACTCTGAGTTCCTTACAGCATCCAAGACTGCTTTAGGTGTTTCTATATCTGGCTGGCCGATGTTTAAATGGTAAACAACAAGGCCTTTTTTCTTGGCAGCTTCGGCGTAGGGAACAAGTTTCCTAATGGGTGAAGGGGGCATTTGATGTCCACGTTCACTAATAGCTAGTTGCGACATGCCGCAAACGTACAGTATTATCGATTAGAATAAAAGAGCAGAAGTCAGGAAATGCCGGATGTAATTACATAAAAAAACTGCCACCTTAAAGGTGGCAGTTGCAAGTATACTATCGAAAAATTAATTATGCCTTTTTCGCTTTAGCAGCGGGCTGTTTCGGAGTTGCTTTCAACTCAGGGGTAGCGGCTGCGCCGGAGGCAGCTACTTCACCATCAATCGTTAGAATGATAGGATCGGCGACGCCGGCAAGTTTTACTGTTACTTTTTTAGTGAAAGTTCCAGGGGAGGCAGCATTATAGGTTACTTTGATGGTGCCTGCTTTTCCTTTAGCGATTGCACCTTTAGGGTACTCCGGAGAAGTACAACCACAATCAGCATTGGCGTTCTCAATTACTACAGGTTTGCTTCCTTTATTCACAAAAGAGAAGCTGGTAGTTACCGGAACACCCTGCTTTATTTTGCCGAAACTATGTTTTGTTTGTTTGAACTGCAGCGGAGCTTGTGCAAACACGCCCACTGTAAGGATTAGTGCAAGGCCAAGAAGGAAACTTTTCATGTATTAGCTGTTTAACTTATTTAGTGCCTGTTTTCAGTTTCTGCAGATTTTGATTAGCAGGTGCTGCTTCAGCAGGAGCTTTGTAAGTTTCGCCGTGAAACTTCACTAGCTTGGTAGCGCCGTTGCTGAAGAAGATAGTAGCCGTTTTTTCGAAGCGACCATCGTTCATTCCGTTGAAACCAAGGGTGATTTTAGAAGTTTGGCCGGGAGCTATCTTAGCATTTGCATCGTACTTAGGGGTAGTGCAGCCGCAGGATACCTGTACCCGATCTACTTTCACTGAATCTTTGCTATTGTTTTTTACTTCAACGTCAAACTCAACCGCTTTGCCAAACACAATTTTACCGAAATCGTAATCCGCATTCTTGAAGCTGAACAGTTGATCAGCTTGCGGAGGTGCAGCCTGAACGGTTTGTGCAGGTTGGGCATGGTTGTGACCAGCGTGAGGATCAGTTGCCGGCTTTTGAGCATTAGCCGCAGCAAACGAAATACTTAATGCGCAAAAGAGAACAAGTTTTTTCATGAAACGTGGTTTTGAAGCGTAAAAATATCGATTAACCCGCAAAAAGGGAATGGTATAAAAGATTTTAAGAATCTTTTGATCAGGCAAAGGTAAAAGCCTAATCGTCAACATATTTCCTCTCCCTGGGGCGGTCGTTTTCCTCCAACTGGTCTATTACAGCCGAAGGATCCGGGCCTGCAGTGATTTCTCTTGCTGCGAGGTAAACAGTGAAAAGGAGCGCCAGCGAGGCCAGTATTTCTCCCCATTTTATCCAATAGCCCCAGGTGGAATAAACTGCTGCGTATTGCGGTTGAGATGCTTCGTAGATAACTTCCACGTTGTCGCCCGCTTTGACCGAACGTAAAGGATAAGAGGCTTCTGCGTAGAGCGTGTCGGAAACTGTATGAAAACGCGCTACCAGCTCGTTGTTCCGCTCCACTATCACTGCCGGCGTTCTTACACTATCGAACCAATCCGGTTGCCTCGTAAACAACACATAAAGCGGAAAGCAGAGTACATACAGGAAGACAAGTAGCTTGATCATCGGGACAAACATAACCATTGAAAACTACCCCTGCGGAAAGATGGGTGTTATTTTTTACATATAATGTTTTAAAAACTCCTCTCAAATCTGTTATTATCCGCCAAACACATATTAACATGCTTTAACAGCCAGGTAGAAGTTGCTTTACGCTAAACTTTTAAATCATGAAAAAGCTCATCACACTATCACTACTTGCATTGATTCTTACAGTAGCAAATGCCCAAACACCTCCGGCAGTATTAAAAGCTTTCAATTCATCGTTCCATGATGCGCAACAGGTGGAATGGTTTTCGTCGAACGACAACTACGTGGTGCATTTTCAGCATGACGGCGTATCGATGGTGATAACCTACGATAAGTTCGGCACGTTACAGGGAAGTAAGCGTATTTCGGAAAAAGAAACGTTGTTGCCGCTGAGTGTGCTCCATGAGCTGAAGCAGCGTTATAGTGATAAGAAAGTTACCCTTGTAACAGAAAGGTTTGAAGATGGTATGATTACCTACAATATCCAGCTACAAAACGACAAGCAGATCTGGATTGTTTCAGCAACAACTAACGGCAGTTTTGCTGTATTGGAAAAAATGAATAAACAAGGATAATATTGCTAAGGCAAGATGTATGAAAAAGACAAGGGAGAACCACGCGGCTCTCCCTCGTCTTTTTTTGTTTAAGATATTCAGCGCCCCGCCACTTCCTGGTGAAGGGCAGCCGATAAAAAGTTAGGGAGTACGTGTTTATAGGTAAGCAGGATCTTATCGGGGTCGTTGAGTTGCCGTATCATGCTTTCCCACTTTTCAAACCCATGGTTTTCTATTACCGTCTTTTTCTTGTCGGCGCGCTGCAGGTACATGCTCATACCTTCGGCATCTGCTTCGGGGTGAAACTGCGTACCTACAAAATACTCATTGAAGCGAACAGCCATGATGGCTCGCTCGTAGGGAACGTGAGGCCTTTCTTTTTCAAGCGCCAATACCTGTCCATTTATTTCTGACAGTTTCTTTTCGTTCGGCTGTATTACCTGGTACTCTCGGCTGTCTACAGCAAACAGGGGGTCGGAGAGGCCATCGAAAATAAGCTCATGTTTTCCCCCTTCGGTCAGGTGAACAGGAAAGACACCGAACGCGGTAGAATGGCGCTTGCACACATTTCCTATTTTAAAAAACCTGCAGGCAAGCTGGAAGCTATGGCAGATAAAGAAAACCTGCTTCTTTGGATAATTGCCTACAGCGGCATTAAACTGCTGTACACTGTCTATCCATTTAAAATATGCCATCTCCCAGGGGGTGCCTTCTGAGGCAAGGGGAGAGCCTGGGCCGCCAGAGGAAATATATAGATCATAGTCGAGGCCGGGCAATTCCTGCTTCTGCCTCACTTCGTATTCATTTACAAAGGTTTCCACCTGGTTTTGCGCCGACCACTCTTTAATGATTGAGCGAATACAACGCATACCTTCGTTAGCCTGTCCTTCGTATAAATCCAATACCGCTATCCTCAACATCTTCTTTATCTCTTAAGTTTTTTTGATGGTTGCAAACATAGAGGCTAAGCTTTGTCTCAAAGTCTTAAAATATCAACAGCTGTCTAAAACTTTGCCGCCGGGCTGCAACCTTGCGCTTAGGTGTAAAAATGATGCCATCTGCATCAAACTAAACTTTGCGCATTTTTCGTTCTAAGTGTTTCATCGCCAGCGGTTGAAAAGCAAAGCGTTAGATGTGCCGCCATCCTGCCATCATACCCTTTCTCATCATAGACGGTTAAACATGCTTCCCTGCATGGGCGGCAGGGCAGAAGCTTAAAAGCGCATCCATTCATGGTGTATTTAACACCGGGACTATGGGACAAACCGGCATTCACCCCGTTTAAGGGGTTGAAGAGTGATTAGCGATACAATGGCTGAACAAGGAAAAGGTATTGTGATAGGATTGATATAGGATTGATGTATGATTGATTTATGATTGATGTATGATTGATGTATGATTGATGTATGATTGATACAGGCTTAATATAGGATTGATTTATTATTGATTTGGTATTGATGTAGGATTAATACCGTATTGATGTAGTATTCTCTTGTTATGGAGAAACTTGTCCGGTCTTAAGTGTGCATTATCAGACGGTTGGGGGGTGTTTTGGCGAGGCATTTATGTGAATTAAACAGGTGTGGCAGATCCTAAAGTTGAAATAAATGAGCCTGGGCAGTAAAATAAGAGAAACGAAAAAAGCTGCCGGGCAGCTTTTCAATTATATTGAAGGCATAAACCTGATCTAGGAAATCATTGGCTTTTTCTCTCTCAACTTTTTGAGCTTTGTACGCTGTTCGGCGGTGAGGATGTTTTGCATATTTTGTTTACGCTGTTGCCTTACAACCTTTAGTTGCTCCATTTTCTGTTCTTTGGACAACTGGGTGTTAGTGCGGATGGCCTTCACTTTCTCGTTGAGAGGCTTGTTGCTTGCCTTTAGCTTGTCTATTTGAGCATCGGTAAGGTTTAGTTCCTGCTTCATTTTTTCGAAGCGTTGCTTACGCTGGCCTGCCATTGCCTGCCTCGACTGCTTGTTCTTTCGGCCTTCACGAAACTGTTGCCATTTGGCGTACTGATCTTTAGTAAGGATGGATTCCATTTCAGTTTTGCGAGCCTGGTTAAGTTGCTTCATTTTCTCTTTCTTTTGTTGAGGAGAGAGCGAAGAATCAGCCCTTAGCGCTTCCAACTGCGGTTTCATTTTTTCGCGCAGGGTTTTCACCTGCTGTTTCTGCACATCCGACAGGTCTAACTGATTTGCAATACCCCTGTTGTGGTGCTTCCCTTTTCTTTCGCCTCCTGCCTGTGCAATCACTGCTGTTTGTGCCACTGCAAGTGCAAGTAGTAGTACCCATATTCTTTTCATTCTAAACAGATTTGTAGCTATGACGGCAGCCGTTGGTAAAAGTTTAAACAGGCCAGGGTGGTGTGTTTGCTTTTTGGATTAACCGGAAACGATAGGAGATGAACGGGGAAGGAGAATGTTTGCCCTAATGAACGAACAGGTAGTCGTTTATCAAAAACATATTGCGTTATGCCCGGCGGAAGCACTGTGGCCTATCGCGATTTAGTTAGTATCTGCTTTGACCGGTTGAATGTAGTTTGAATACTCTTTTATTGAGTTTTGAACCATCGTTGCAGTGGCCTTGTACCCGTGCAGGATATGCGTTATACTGGTAGCCGGACAGGCCTGTAAAAGAAAAAAGGGTGGTGCAGTCAACCGGATTTGAAAAAGGTCGTGTTTCCGTCTGATAATAATCATTTTAGAAAAGCTCAATTGTCATTGTGACAGCAGTTTTCTATGTTGAACTTGCACCCTTATAGACCCGGGGTGAAAAGTTCCATTCCATAGGGGAAGAAACCATCACCTTAACCTAAAACGATAACGATTCAACCAGATAAAAGCATTATAGCCCTTGACCGGACTTTATAAACTCTGTTCTCATAATGGGTTAATTACACACTGAAGTAATCACAAATGGTAGTCTTATCAACAGTGATTGCTTCAGTTTCTTTTTTTGGTGTTGATAGGAGTGGGCTGTTTACATGACAGCCGTCAGCCAAAGCAACTGTTAGCGTTTCTAGTATTGCAAATGATTTGTAAAACCTCATAAGATATGAGCACAGAAATACATACAAAGAAGAACAGGTGGCTGATTGCGGCTTCCGCAGTAGGCATCCATATATCCATAGGTTCGGTTTACGCGTGGAGCGTATATACTAAGCCTCTGATAGCAGAATTTGGCTGGGATTTGAAGGATACACAGTTCACCTTTAGTTTTGCCATTTTCTTCCTGGGCCTATCGGCTGCTTTCCTTGGCCACTTCCTCGAGAAGCATGGACCCAGGAAAGCGGGTATGTTATCCGCCTTGTTTTTTGGCGTAGGCATTGCCGGATCGGGCGTTGCCATCCTGCTTAAATCGCTTCCTTTACTGTATTTGTTTTACGGAGTTTTAGGCGGTATCGGGTTAGGTATTGGCTATATTACCCCGGTATCCTCCCTTGTAAAATGGTTCCCCGACAGGCGCGGCATGGCAACAGGACTTGCCATTATGGGTTTTGGCTTTGCAGCCATGATCAGCGGGCCGCTCATTGCGGAGCTGATCATCAACATAGGCATTGCCAATACTTTCTTCACTATGGGCAGTGTTTATTTTGCACTCATCTTTATTTCGTCCCGCTACCTGGCGCCCCCACCTGCAGGCTGGTTACCTAAAGGGTTTGATCCTACCCATGAAAAGCATAAGAAGAGAATTAAAAAGGACCTTAGCCAACTTACCGCCAATGAGGCAGTAAAAACGCTTCGATTCTGGTACCTGTGGATCATGTTATTTATCAATATCACCTGTGGAATTGCGATTATTTCTGTGGCATCCCCCATGGCGCAGGAGTACGCCGGGTTGTCAGTGGTGGCTGCGGCAACGATGGTAGGACTCATGGGGCTGTTTAATGGCGGTGGCCGTATAGGTTGGGCATCATTTTCCGATATCATTGGCCGTCCTAATACCTATACCGTTTTCTTCCTGCTGCAGATAGCGGCGTATATGCTGCTACCTAACGTAGGCAGCGCCATTTTATTCCAGGGATTGATCTTTCTTATTATGACCTGCTATGGAGGAGGCTTTGCTTCCATACCTGCTTACATAGGAGATATGTTTGGTACAAAACAATTGGGCGCCATTCATGGATACATACTAACAGCATGGGCTGCTGCCGGAATGGTGGGGCCATTGACTGCCGCCTGGGTAAAGGATGTAACCAACAGCTACGATAAAACCCTGTACTTCTTTGTAGCCTTGTTTGGTGTTGCATTGCTGGTATCGCTGCTTATTCGCCTTGAGATAAAGAAATTAAGGAAGCACCAGGAGAACCAGGAGAGAAAAGAAACGATGAAAATGACCACGAATGTAAGAGTGGTGGGTGAAGTAAGAGAACCTGAGATGGTATAAAAGAACGTTATGAAAAGCCGATTTATATTAACACTGGGCACCGGCATACTCATGTCGGTGTTTGGTTTTGCGCAATCGCCCGATTATGGCTCCGGGCTGAAGATCAATCTCAACCAGGAAGGGAGCAAATATGTACGCTTCCTGTTTTGGAACCAGATATGGGCAAAGAGCGGCAAGAATAACCCGGGAACCATCATTGGCGACGAGCCGGCATCCTCCTCATTTGATATAGGGGCAAGGAGAGTGCGAACGATAGCGTACGCACAGGTATCGCCGCGCTACCTTATCGTGGTGCATTTTGGTATGAATAACCAATCCTTCATCAATGGTGGCGCACCGGGTACAAACGGTACGGGCGGCAACGGGGCAGGCAAAAAAGCACAACTTTTCTATCATGATATATGGAACGAGTATGCGATTGTTCCGGCAAAGGATCCTGCTACCGGTATTGCCAATAGGAATACCCTTTATATGGGGGCCGGCTTACACTATTGGAATGGTGTATCGCGCATGACCTCAGCGAGCACAAATAGTACGTTGATGGTGGACCTGCCTTCGTTTAACTGGGCCAACCTTGAGATGGGTGACCAGATAGGCAGGCAGTTTGGCGTTTATGCGAAAGGTAATATGGGTAAGTTGCATTACAGGCTAAACCTCAACAAGCCCTTTGCTACCAATGCTGTGCCTGTGGAAGCGGGAGCTGCGGTAGACAATAACGGTAATGCCCAACCCTCGGTAGGAGGATATGTGGAATACCAGTTTTTGGAGCAAGAGGCAGAAGTACTGCCCTTTAAAGTGGGTACCTACCTTGCTGCAAAAAAAGTGTTGAATGTGGGAGCAGGGTTTTACCGGGAGAAGAACGGCACTCGCAGCAAGCTCAATAATGTTGTGCATAAACACGATATTGGCGTATACGCGGCGGATGTGTTTGCAGATATACCCGTGGGAAGCAAGGAAAAGAACATGGCAGTTACAGCCTATTCAGTGTTTTACAATTACAACTTTGGGCCGCGCTATATCAGGACGCTTGGCGTAATGAATCCCGGAATTGCAGACCCTAATTTTAAAGAGCCCCGTGCGCAGGAGGGGCCCGGCAATTCGCGGTTTTTACTTGGAACCGGAAGTATCTGGTATACCCAGGCCGGGTTGCTGCTGCCTAAGCAATTGGTGAGGAAAGTGCGTATACAGCCTGTTGCATCCTACACACTCAAAAACCTGGATGCATTGGGAGAAAGCGGGCATTATTATGATGTGGGCACTAATTTTTTCATTGATGCCCATCATGCAAAGATTACCCTGCAATACAGCGACAGGCCTTTGTACCAGCAAAACAAAGTGTTTACAAGGGCAGGGGAGTGGATCGTGCAGTTTCAAGTGTTTCTATAGTTGGCAGACAGATGATAAAAAAGCCCGGTAGTAATGCCGGGCTTTTGGATTGAGCGATTTTCTGCGGACAGCATCCTTCACGTTAGCAGTTATTCAGTTACAAAGAGTGCCGTATGCACCTTCTCCTTACCATTCATCTGTAGGATGTAAAAGCTTCCTCTAGGGAGGCTTGGAACATGTACGGATTGTATTGCAGCATCGCCTCCACAACTGATTCTGCTTTCATAGCAAATTTGTCCGTTCGTTGTTACCACTCGTAAGGTGAACAATTCCTTTTCTTTTGTTTTTAAGAAAAACCTGACTTTGTTATTGTTTACCGGGTTTGGGAAAATCGTAAGCGCCCCCGCTTCACCTTGCACTGTTACAACTGCTATATTGCTATAAGTCTTGTTGCCATCTTTATTCAATACGGCAAGCCTGTAAAAGTTAGCGCCTTTAAACGGACTTTGATCTAAATGCTGATATCCACCAATTGGATTTGCCCCACTCTGTTTTGTCTCAATTGCTGAAAAGGTAATTCCATCTTTAGAACGTTCTACATCAAAGCTTGTCCATGCCGTCGCATTGATGGTGCTATTTAATCTTACCACTTCGTCTTGCAGTTTGGCGGATAAATGTGTAGAGCTTGAAGGTAAAACGCTAGCACCTGTTAGGAGCCTTGCAATCCTGTTCCTGCCATAACCATTGATAGAGGTAAAGTCTCCCCCTATAACAAGTTTGCCTGATTGGTCGATCAAGCCCGTCCACACCGCATTATCAGGGCCGGTTCCTATGTCAAAGGTTAGGTCTAAAGATCCATCGCTGTTAAGCCTGGCAATTTTGTTACGGGGAATACCATTATAGGAAGTGAAGGAGCCAATTATTATTAGTTTGTCGCCAGCTTGTAAAATCTTTCTAATTCGGCCATTTGAACTACTTCCACTGATATTGAAGCTGGCATCCAGACTGCCATTAATATTCAGCCTTACCAGATTTTTGACCGGTTGCCCATTATAAGATTCGAAACCGCCACCGACAATTACTTTTCCATCGGTTAATACAGCAAAGGCGTCTACTGCAGAATTTGTACTGTTGAATCCAGCGCCTATGGAAAAAGTAGCATCTACTGTACCGTCTGTATTTAACCTTGCAATCCTATTTAGCGCAACATTATTATAGCTTGTAAACAGCCCCCCGATAAGGATCTTCCCGTTGGGTAACAACGCCGAGGAAAGCACCCAATCGCTCGTTCCTGAGCCAAAGTTAAAAGAGCTATCTAATGTGCCGTCGTTATTTAAGCGAAAGACCCCCATTTTATAAATGCTGTCGTAGATTAGGTGTTGACCGCTGATCAATATTTTATTGTCCGGTTGTACCAGTACATTATATGGGTAGAAAAGCCCCTTAAATTTGAAAGTTGAATCGACGGAGCCGTCTGTATTGAACCGGATAATTTTACTTGGTTCAAAGTTTCCGGTGACAATCTTGTTGCCTTGTGTTGCAACCGGTCCACTGCCGGGAAATACAGGCCTTTTTGGCTTGAAAATCGTATCAAGCATCCCGTCGGGTTTAATCCTCAACAAACAATATTTTGATTCACCGTTATACGCCTCAAAATTGCCAGAGACTATCAAATTCCCGTCCTGTTGCACGGCCATGTGAAAGACACTACCAGTAGCTCCACTTCCAACCTGGTTGAAGGAATCATCCAGTTGCCCGTTTGGGTGCACCCTTGCAATGGATGGTTTGTAAGCACCGTTGTGCGTGCTGAACTCGCCCGCCAGCACAATTTTGCCATCAGGTTGAATAAACGATGTATAGGCAACGTCATAAGTGGGTAGATCATGATAAACGGCAAATGTAGAGTCACGGGTTCCGTTAGCGTTTAAACTTATAATTTTTGTTTGTAAAGAGTTTGACGAACCTGCCAATACTATCTTACCATCATTTGCTATAGAAACCGAGCGCCACACATTGTTAGTATCTACAATTCCAGTTGAAAAGCTTGTATCCAGTGTTCCGTCGGTATTGAGTCTTGCAACCTGATATGTAGGTACGCCATTGAAGTTTAAAAAGTATCCGGTTACAACAAGTTTACCATCTGTTTGAAACTCTGCGGATATTGTTGGTTTATCAAAATGGTTTGCATTCGTAGTAAAGGTGGAATCGAGGCTGCCATTACTGTTGAACCTGCAAATTCTAGGATAAGGGACATCACCCACAAAGTAGTACCCGACCGCTATGATTTTGCCATCTGGTTGGACCACGATTTTATTGATTATACCATCGAATCCTGCACCTGGGTTGAAGGAGTTATCTAAATTAGCCCAGGTATCAATGCGCGCGATACTTTTCCTGGGGGTGCCCGAATAGTCAGTAAACTGGCCCCCTATTAGAATTTTGCCGTCTGGTTGCAGCGCTGTGGTATAAACCGTCCCATTAGGTCCGCTCGGCCATGGCGAAAAGCTGGCATCTAAAGTCCCGTCATTGTTAATCCGAGCAATACTTTGTCGATCAGCACCATTATATTTTGTAAAGTAGCCGCCAATAATTGCTTTACCATCCGGTTGAACCAAAACAGTTCTGCATGGCCCATTTGCACCTGTGCCAGGATCAAAGGTCTCGTCCAGCTGACCGTTGGGTAGAAGCACAGCAACGCTTCTTCTTGAAAAGTTATCGTATTTCTGGAAGTGCCCCACTACTATGATCCTGCCGTCAAAGTTGGCGGCCGAAAAGATGGTGGGTCGAATACCCATGCCTTTGGAAAAACCTTCATCGCCTGGGTTGAATGTTAAATCCACGGCTCCCGGCTGGGCGAAAATGTTCGCAGATGTAAGATTAAGTGCTAGTGCGAGTGTGATAAGTAAACTTCTCATAAGCATAACAGTTGAATGCTAGAAACATGAGTATCTCTTATGCTGCGGAAAGTTTCTGTACTAAATGTACGAAATCGTCGGACTTAAGAACATTAATTTTAAAAAGTGTTTACTGAGTGTAAGTTGATTAAGTGAGCTATTTCCAGAAAAGGCACCCGCTTCTTTTTGAACTGCCAAATGTTAATCCCATGTTTTAAGACTTAATCTCCACGTTCCTCTGAAGATATCTTGTATGGTTAAGTACTCGCCTTGATGGTATATGTCTAACCTGATTTCCCAACCTCCAGAAAACTCTTCCGAACGGTAGTTGAACCAACCTTCGTAAACAACATCGTAGGGAATACCTTCATCAATGTGAGTGGCTCCATTATCATCCAGCCAGCTATAATAAGGATAGGACTTAGTGAAGCTGATGAAATTGCCCTGGACGAATCCTTTTACAACCGATGTTTCTCCATTAGCGGAAAAGCCATCCCAGTCTATTGCCTTTCCCTCGAAGCTATCATCATTTATCTTTTCGATAAATAGTCTAAACTCATCTTCTTTATCTTCCACAGCAGCAGCATAGCCCGACCCGTATTTGTAGAATCCCTGGTACTGGCCAACGGTGAGTAGTGGGTGATTGTGCGCCATTGTGTAATCTATTCCTTATAAAAATAATTCGCACTAGCCTGCGCCAGTGGCGTAATCTCCAGGTCGTTAATACATACATGCGGGGGGAGGGTAGCACAGTAATACACCACATTGGCCACATCCTCAGCCGATAAGGCTTTATACCCCTGGTAAACACCCTTTGCCTTTTCTGCATCTCCTTTAAAACGTACCAGCGAGAACTCTGTTTCCGCAGCACCGGGATTGATATTGGTAACTTTTATCTTGTGCGGAAGCAGGTCTATGCGTTGTGCCTTGCCTAAAGCGTCCACCGCATACTTGCTGGCGCAGTACACATTACCATATTGATACACTTCTTTGCCGGCAATAGAACCCATATTGATGATGTGACCTTGCTTGCGGGCAATCATATAAGGAACTACAGCCTTTGACACATACAAGAGGCCCTTGACGTTAGTATCCAGCATTCTTTCCCAGTCGTCCATGTCAGCCGCATCAAAGGGGTCCCTGCCCACGGCAAGCCCTGCATTGTTTACTAATACGTCTATGTTTTTCCATTCGTCAGGTAAATTGTTGAAAGCTGTAAATACAGCCTCTTTCTGCCTTACGTCGAGGCAGATGCTCATTACATTTACACCTTTCTGTTCCAGCGCCTGCTTCACTTCCTCCAGCCTTTCCTTTCTTCTGCCGGTAATAATAAGGTTCCACTTATTGACTGCAAACACTTCAGCAATAGCCTTCCCAAAGCCTGAAGTTGCTCCTGTTACAACAATCGTTTTGCTCATAGTTGCAAAGTAAAACCCTAATGATTGAGAATTAACTGATACATTGACGCTATAAACCGCTTTTTTTGCACAGTTATGGAAAAGACTTTTGCTTTTAAGGATGCCCATATCAATTATCATTTGCAGGGCGAGGGAAAAACGCTATTGCTGGTACATGGCTTTGGCGAAACCTCAAAGATTTGGCAGCAACAGGCTGCTTACCTGAGTAAATATTTCCGGGTAATTACCCCTGATGTTCCCGGTTCCGGAAGGTCAACGATGTTGAAGGATGGACTGGTTAAGATAGAAGATTATGCTGAGTGTATGTACGCCTTGCTGCAGGAAGAAAAGGTAGAAAAATGTGTAATGATAGGTCATAGCATGGGCGGGTATATTACGCTTGCCTTTGCTGACAGGTTTCCTGGTATGCTTGAAGGTTTTGGATGGGTAAACTCCACCGCCTTTGCCGATAATGAAGAAAAGGTGAAGAACAGGCAAAGGGGTATAGAAATGATGAAGGAGTACGGGGGTTATGCTTTCTTGAAGAGTATTATTCCCGGCTTGTTTGGAAAGCAATTTAAAGAAGCACACCCTGAGGTGATAGATAAACTAATAGAGGAAGGTCATGCCTTTGAAACGGAAGCATTGATACAATACTATACTGCCATGCAAATGCGGCCCGACAGAACGCACGTATTAAAAGCTGCAACCGTTCCGGTGCTCATTGTAGCAGGAGAGGAGGATGGTGCAGCTCCGCTTCAGGATGTATTGCAACAGGCACACCTTGCCAATACCACTCATTTTCACCTGCTGGACAAGGTGGGGCACATGAGTATGCTGGAAGCGCCGGATGAAGTGAATGAGTTTGTGAGGAAAGTGATTAGTGGATAGGAGGCAGATGGTCATAGATATTAGTACATAGATATTAGTACATAGACAGGAAGGGGAGTTAATCATTGCCCGTCATCCTGAGCGAAGCCTTGACGCAGGAGAGGCGAAGTCGAAGGATCTTTCTCTCTCTGATAACGAGCGTATGGGAACGAATGGGAATTATCTGGCATTAGCTGCCATTAACCGGAACGAACAGCATTCACTATTCACCGCCAGCGTTCTCTATCTAGTTAATCACTGCGCGTCATCCTGAGCGAAGCCTCGACGCAGGAG
>JAEZDR010000118.1 GCA_023433265.1 Bacteroidota bacterium
CAGCAGTATTAACGTCTATCTTACCCTGCAGCGCACGCGGGCTGGCACTGTAAGTACTATACCTGTTGGGCGCTGCCGGGTTGTACCTTGCCGCAGCGGGGTCCTCTTTAATTTTTATGTAGGGTACAATGCGGTCTGCTTCTTCCTTGCTCAAGCTGTAGATTTTCCGGATATCGTCGGGAAACCTGAACCTGCCTCCTTTGCTTCTGTAATTGATGATGGTTCTTGCAGTCCGTTCCCTGAGGCCAAGCGAAATAAACCCTTCAACCGAAATGGTGTTGGGATCGAAATAGAACAGTTTAGCAGGGGGTAGCTTGCCTGTGTCATTCAACTGTGTGTTACTGTAGTTGAACGAAGGACTTTCAGCAGCGGACATCGCTACTACGGGCGTAACAATAACCGTTTCGCTTTCTTTTTTAAAAAGCGGAGGCAGTAACAGAACCGCTAATATTGCCCCTACCAGTACAATTGCACCCCTGCGTTCGTTTTTAGGAAAGAAGAAGTAGTCTTTCCAGGAATTTTTAATAGCCATAAACCAGTTATCAAACGGTGATCACTAGTCCGTCATAAGCAAGGGAAATATGTTCGGGCAAGCTCTTCGACACTTCGTTGTGCTTACCCAGTTGGTGGCTTATATGTGTGAAGTAAGCCTTTGATACCTGCAACTCATTCACCAATTCAACCGCTTCGTCCAAGGTAAAATGCGATATATGCTTCTCCTTCCTCAGCGCATTAATGACAAGCACTTCGCTGCCTTTTATCTTTTCTTTCTCTGCTGCGTCTATCCTGTTAGCATCGGTAATGTAGGTAAAGTTACCGAATCTGTAACCATATACGGGCATTTTATGGTGCCAAACCTGTATAGGTATTACCTCGAGCTGGAGTAGCCTGAAAGGATTTGTGCTGATGGTATGTAGCTGCAGGTGGGGTACCCCGGGGTAACGTTCTTCATCGAAAGCATAATGGAAGTCGCGTTTGAGTGCTTCAGCCGTTAAGGCATTTGCATAAAGCGGAATCGCCCGTTGTTGAAGGAAGTTATAGGCGCGTACATCGTCCAACCCTGCGATGTGGTCCTTGTGGGGATGCGTGAATAAGACCGCATCGAGCCGCATGTTTTTGCTACGTAGCATCTGGTAACGGAAGTCGGGTGTTGCATCAACAACAAAAGAAGCATGCTTTGTTTCTATCAGTATGGAACTTCTGAGCCTTTGATCAAATGCGTTCGTGCTGGTACATACTTCGCAATCACAGCCAATCATCGGTATACCGCTACTAGTACCGGTGCCCAGGAAAGTAATGGTAAGTGGAGGATAAGGCACACTCAAAATTAAGTTATTTGCCTTCGGTGGTAGTAATCTCGTTATAAAGATTCTGCGAGTTGTGCGTTAGCTTATCAAACGCTATTTGTAACTGCGGGATAATTTCAACGAGGGCATTGATCCTGCTTTCCACGTTGAGAAACTTATTGAGGACAACGATCTTTTTCTGTTCCAGGATGCACCAGCCGCTTTGGAAAGTACCACGCTCATACCTTACAACATACCCGGACTCCGACAGTATATCCTCTATTTTATCCAGTGTGCTTTGCGTGTATTTCATAACAACGCGCCAAAAATAGCATTTGCGCGGCCTATTTCATAACCTCATCCTGCGCGTTTTTGTGAATTTGTTTCAGCAGGTGCAGGTGAGGCTGTATATGTTTAAGGGCGGGTTGAGCAAGAAACTGTTTCAGGTGCTTATAAAAGTGGCTGTGATCGTAGTAGCCATATTTGCTATAGTGGAAGCTTTGCGGGTGGTTAGCAATGTGTTCCGTCGCACTCCGGATCCTTAGGATCTGCAGGGCTTTTTTAGTGGCTATACCCGTGGTGGCCTCAAAGTACCGTTGGAGCGTGCGTACGGTTACAACGTATTTTTCCGCATAGACCTCAATGGGGGTTGAGAAATCTTTGGTTTCTTCAATATGGGCGAGAATCTCTGTTACAATCGTAACGGGCTTCAGTGTCCCTGTATACCGGTTAACAATCGCCTCAAAATTATTTACAACAAGATTGACTCTGTCCTTGAAACTGCCGGCTGTTTTAATATCTGCCACCAGTTGCTTGTTTGCGAGATAGCTGAGCGGATGTAGAAAATCCTTGTATTCAGAAAAGTTGACCTTCTTTTCAAACATCACCGGGCTAACCTTGAATTTGATACCAAAAAGGCAGTTGCCCTTGCTATGAAAGCACTCCAGTGCTTTATGGCGGGGCAGCAATCCGTCAATTTTCATAGGGAACCTATGCTCCCCTACCTGGATAACAAATGGGGTTCCGAGGTTAAACAGGTAGGTATAGCCTGTATTGGGGAACAAAGTATCGGAAAAGCCTTCAGGGTATAAGGGCCACAGAGCATCGAAGCGAGTTTGCCAGAAGAAATCGACAAAGGGCTGTAAGCCGGGTGGCGGTAGCTGCCTCTCGTAATTGCTTTCGAAGTGCTCTTTGTGAAAGAATTCAACGTGCTGCAAGAAGTAAGTTTTGCTAAAAATAGAAAGCAAGTTGGTTGGCAGCCCTAAGATTAGGATGAAAGGCGGTTAGGTTTTTCGGCAGGTAATAAGCCAATTTCACAGGCATGCAGGGGTGAGTAAAACAGCCGAAAGCCTATAACAATCTTTTTAAAAGTCAGTTCCTTATCTTGCAACCTTCAAAATAGTTGATCATGCGCGTAAATAAGCCTACAGTAACCAAGGTATCCGTTCCTCTTTTTACAAGGGACAATTATATATGGATGATGATTGGGGCTGTTATCATCGCCATCGGGCTGTTGCTCATGAGCGGTGGCAAAAATCCGGCTGACCAGTACGATTATAACCTGGTTTACAGCACGCGCAGAATTACCGTGGCTCCTATACTCATACTTATCGGCTTTGCGGTAGAGGTGTACGCCATCTTCAAAAAGCCACGCAGGACAGTAGCTGAATAATACCGGCTTCGTTTTCTATTCCGTTCATAAAAAACCGTAGAGAAATTTTATGTCGATCATTGACGCTGTCATCATTGCTATCGTTGAAGGTATAACCGAGTTCCTTCCTGTATCCTCAACAGGCCATATGATCATAGCAAGCACACTGCTGGGAATAGAAAAAGATGAGTTTACAAAAACCTTTGAGATTGCCATACAGTTGGGCGCTATCCTGTCGGTGGTGGTACTGTATTGGAAGCGCTTTGTTCCCCTAAACCGGTGGAACTTCTATTTCAAATTACTTGTTGCTGTTATTCCTGCTCTCGTACTGGGCGCGTTATTGTCCGATTATATTGACAACCTGTTAGAAAGCCCGGAAACCGTAGCGGCTTCGCTGTTCATTGGTGGTTTCATTTTACTTTACATTGACAAGGTTTTTAACAAGCCGGAAATTACAGAAGAGGAGAACATTACTTACAAAAAAGCAATCATTATCGGTTTATGGCAATGCATTGCCATGATACCCGGCATCAGCCGAAGTGCAGCAAGCATTATTGGCGGTATGCAACAAAAGCTTACCCGCAGCCTTGCAGCAGAGTTTTCTTTCTTTCTTGCCATTCCCACTATGGCGGCAGCTACGGGCTACAAACTCTTGAAAACCTATAATGAACACCCTGAACTTTTGGAAAGCCGTCAAAACCTGGTGGCATTGGCCATCGGGAATATTGTGGCTTTTCTTGTAGCGATGGCAGCTATTAAATTTTTCATCGGCTACCTGCAGAAATATGGCTTCAAAGTTTTTGGATGGTATAGAATTATTGTGGGCGCCGTGCTGCTCATCCTCATTTACACCGGGCATTTTACTTCCGTACGCTAAACCGCTTAGCCTTACGCGTGTATTGACCAACTACGGGTTTCGTTTTCTCGTATCTAATTCCTAAAACTTGGTGAGGTTTATGCTGCTTCTTACAGCAGCTTAAGAACTTGCGTATAAACCTAAAAACAAATAAGATATGATGCAACGAGATGGTGCCAGGCAAAGCCTGTGGCAAACAGTTATGCCTGTTTACCGTACCCGCTACGAAACTATTACCGATAACCGTTACGATGTGCTGATTATCGGTGGCGGCATCACCGGTCTAACTACCGCGCTGGAATTGCAGAAGGCCGGCATGCGCTGCATACTCATAGAAGCATTCAATATTGGCTTTGGTACTACGGGAGGCACAACCGCTCACCTGAACACATTGATGGAAACGCCTTACTACCAGGTGGAATCAGACTTCAGTGAGGGTGCGGCGAAGCTCCTGGCAAAAGCCACCAAAAGAGCCATCAACCTGGTGAAGAGTAACGTGGACCAGTATAACATCGATTGCTCATTTGCTCAACTGCCCGCCTACCTGTACTCAGAAGACGAGAAACAAACGCAGGGGTTAACGAAGATTCTTGATTCCTTTAATAAAGCTGGTCTCGATGCCTCCTGGGTAAATGAAATTCCGTTGCCTGTAGCCTTTGATAAGGCTGCTGTGTTTCAACACCAGGCACAGATTCACCCCACCAGGTATATTTATGGGCTGGCAAAAGCATTTGAAGATCTTGGCGGCATCCTGTTGCAAAACTGCAGGGCTGGTGAGATGGAAAACCAGGATGGCATGCACCGGGTAAATACAAACCTGGGCAACATCAACGCACGCAACGTAGTGTATGCTACGCATATACCGCTACACATCAACCTGCTTCACTTCAGGTGTGCACCTTACAGGAGTTATGCTATGGCTGTTAAGTTGCAGGATGGCAACTATCCCGAGGCGCTGGTCTACGACATGCGCGATCCCTATTACTACTACCGCACACAGATAGTGGATGGAAATATGTACCTGGTGGCCGGTGGCGAGGATCATAAAACAGGCCATGAGGAAAACACAGAAATCTGTTTCCGCAACCTGCAGGCTCATTTGAGGAAGCATTTCAAAATAGAAGAGATCAGCTTTAAATGGTCGGCACAGTATTACGAGCCGGCAGATGGATTGCCATATATAGGCAAACTGCCGGGTTTTGACAGCAACGTTTTTGTGGCAACCGGGTTCGGGGGCAATGGTATTACCTATGGCAGTGTCTCCGGTTTTGTATTGGCCGACCTGATTACAAAATCGGATAGCGAGTATAAAGACCTGTTTAATCCAAACAGGGTGAAACCCGTTGCCGGCTTTACCAACTTTGTGAAGGAAAATGCTGATGTGGTAAAAGAATTTGTCAAAGGCAGGCTGGCCAAAGAAAAGATCAACTCCTTTGCTGAGATAGCCACTGGAGAAGCAAAGGTGGTTAAGATGGACGGCGACTCCATAGCCGTTTACAAAGACGAGAACGGGGAGTTACATGCCGTGTCGCCCGTTTGTAATCACGCTAAATGCATTGTAGCCTGGAACACGGCTGAAAAAAGCTGGGACTGCCCCTGCCATGGCGCAAGGTATAATGCGGATGGTGAAGTAATAACAGCCCCGGCCCATAGCCATTTGACGAGCTATGAGCTTTATGAAGACGACGAAAATAACGAAGCGTAAAGAGTATGCAGGTAGTAGCAACCGTAAGCCGCTTTTAGGATGAGCGGCTTACGGTTTCGTTATTAAGATAACCTTTACCAATGGAGCATAAAAGGTGAAAATATAATTAAGAATAACGGCAGGTACATATTAGGAGCGTTTTTATGGATAGCTTTGATACAATTATTTAAACACATATGTTGATACTAAATTCGCTCCTTGAAACACTTATAGACATTATATTTGGTAACGATAAACAGCTTCAGCCCATACCCGTAAGAACTAATAAGTAATAACCAACTAATGAAGGCCTGCCTAATAGACGACGATCAGATCTTCCTTTTCGGAATGAAAAGGATGTTAGAAGTAACCGATCTGTCACAGCAAACATTACAGTTTTCTAACGGCTACGAGGCGCTCAACTTCCTCAGGGATGCAAAGAGCGATGAAAACAGCCTTCCTGATGTAATCTTTCTCGACATCAATATGCCAGTGATGGATGGGTGGCAGTTTATTGACGAATATGCGAGGCTTAAAGATTCTTTCGCAAAAAACATCACCGTCTACATGGTGAGCTCCTCCATAGATTATGCTGATGCTGAAAGAGCAAGAGGCATAGATGCAATAGCGCAGTTTATGGTAAAGCCGCTGAGCCTGCAGCAGATAAAGGATCTGTTTCCGCAACCAACATCATCTAACTAATTATAGAGCGGCCCTGCCGCTTTTTTCTTTTATAGCCCTTTCCATGCCTACCTCAAAAGGTCGCAAGGCTTTAAGCCCGTCTGCTTTTTGAAAGCAGCAGAAAAATGCGAGATGGAAGAATAACCGAGGAGCGCAGAAACATCCGTAACACTTAACGACTTTTCGTACAGCAGGTATTTTGCATGCTCCATCCTTTGCTGTTGGTAAAATTCGAAGATGGTAGTGCCGTACACTTCTTTAAAACCCTTCTTAAGATAACATTCGTTGGTAGCCACTTTCCGGCTCAGTTCTTTGATTGTAAGCGGTTCGCCAATGTGTTTTAAAAGAATCTCGCGGGCGAGATAGATCTTTTCCCTTCCCGATTCGTCGGCAAGAAAACGGCAGTTAAAGCCTTCTTCCCTTTCTTCTACAAGGCATTCAAGGCTGTAAAGCAGCACTTCATGAATGCGCGCGGTGGTATAGATGTGTTCGGACACGCCTGTAAAATTGTGACTCACAAGCCCGTCCAATGAAACCCGTTTGCGGTTACACAGCGGGAATAATTTAGTAAACGGGTTGGGATGCCTGAATGCTACTACCTCGTCCTTATGATTAGAGAGATTTACGTTTTCAATGAAGGGCTGCAGGAAGCTTGTGCTGAAATTGAACCTGAAAACATCTACGGTTTCATGTTTTCCGGAACAGTTTGTTGAGGGGTCCTGCGTGCAGGTGTTGCAGTCTTTGTTTTCGCAATACCGGTTGCCGCTGATGCAGAACCTTAATTCCAGGTAGCTGTTTTGTTGTTGTTTCTCAACATGGTACACCATCATGCCGGTGTCTTCGCTCAGCCAGGTTTTGTGAAGCTGGTACCGTTTGATCTCGTACTGGAAAGCACCTTCCACTTCACGCTGCTTTGTGTAAAACAGGCTAAGGCCTGCTTCCAATTGTTCTTCGTGGGCTGTTCTCAATATATCCAGGGCCTGTATCATCCGGTGGCAGCAAAGCTAATAGCCTGCGCCGAAGGGTCAAATTAAGAATTGCTTTATATGGAATAATATTTGTTATAATTAGTTGAATAACAACTCGCAAAATACTACATGGAACAGCAAACCAAAGCCTCTGAGAACTACTTTGCTACTACCCGTACCGCAATTGAGGAATATATTTTTGCCCGCTGGCAGTTACTGAAGGTGCAGGTTACGGATAAATCTGCCAAAGTGCTTAGCCTGCTGTGGATTGCACTGGCCGGCATTTCTTTCCTCATCTTCATTGTTTTTGCAATCTCCATGTTGCTGGGCTATTGGTTTAGCTACATCACCGGCAGCAATACAATAGGCTTTGCCATCCTAACTGGTATATATTTCGTTATGATAGTTGTGCTGTGGCTGGCGAGGCATGCGGTGGTGAGGGCTGTTGCCAACATCGGCATTAAGGCCATTTTCAGCAATAAAGACAAGAATAACCGTGATGCAAAAACGAGAAATTAGGACCCAGCACGACCTGGAAAAAGAAAAGGCAAGGCTAAGGTTGCTGGTACGCTACCAGCAAAAGGATCTCAAGGGGTTGTTGTTGAGGTTGCCCGGCGAATTCCTCGCCTCGGGCATTGAAGCCAACCTGCCTAAGTTTGCCCGTCGTAAAATAGTGTACAAGGCAATTGATGCTATCCGGATGGGCATTGCCGGCGGGCTTAACAGCATGCTCATGCCGAAGCATGAAGAGAATGCTAACAAGAACATCCTGTTTTCACCGTTCAATAAGATGCGGATGTTTGGGTCGGCCTTTAAAGCATACAGGTTAATTAAACGATACAGGAAACCAAGGGTGGGTTAGGCTTATGATGCGGTGGTGGCTTTATCTTTTAGCAGTGGCTCTTCTTACAGCCTGGATACTTGTTTTCTTTGTTTGGGATGGAGATAAGTTAAGCCATGTACTGCTGGTAATGGCAGTCATCTGCGTTTTACTCCAACTGATAAGAGGAAGGGATGTCTAGTTTATTGAACGGCTCTTCCCGCCTCTTCAAATACCTTCCTTTTCTTCCACTCGTACCAGGTATGCGGTGCCGTTTTCTTGAGAACAGTATCAATGTTCCTCATCCCCACAAGATTCCAAACGCCCTTAAGTTTCCCTGACACGGTGTTGTTTAGCGCGCGCAGGCTCATGGCAAAGCCGCTATCGAGGTATTCCATGTGATGCCAATAGCCTCCCGGCATAAACAAAGTATCGCCGTGTTCTAAAATAATTTCGAGTCCTTCGGCATCGTTGATAGCGGGGAACTGCTGCAGATCGAGCCTGCTTTTAGCTGCGTCATAATAATGGGAGAAATCAGCCATGCTAAGCACTTCGAATGGCTTGCGGTAGAGTTTATGTTGCTCGGCATAGGGAAAGAGAAGCACCCTTTTCCTGCCCAGGAACTGCGTATGAAAGATGTGACTCAGGTCAATGTCAAAGTGCATGTGCGTAATAGAGCCCTGCCCGCCAACAAAAAGCATGGGCAGGCGCTTAATAAAGCCCTTTGCCAGTTCGTCGGGCCAGGTAAAATCGCTGGTAAGCAGGGGTGCGTGCGCAAATATGTTGAATAGGAAGATGCGCCAGGCCGCCGGCCCACTGCTTATCATGTCTATATATTCACCAAAAGTTTTGTAGTCGTCGGCTTTGTTCACCGGTGTATAGGCATCGCTCTTTACGTTGTTGTAAATGCCCACTTCTTTGTGCCCTACAAGCTCTTTAAAATATTGCCAGTTCCATTTGGAATAAGCAGGCCATTGCTTTGCCAGTCCTTTTATTACCACCGGAACCTGGGGAATAAAATAATTTTGCCTGAACTGGTTAGCATCAATATTGTCAACCACATCTACTTTTCGTAAATGCATGAAAATTGTATTTATACAAAAATAAAAGATGCATAGGTTGCGGGGCATAACAATAAGCGGAAGCATCCAGGTTTAAAATAATTTTAAATATTAAGTATGCTGATACACATACATCCGGCAAACCCACAGGAGCGCAATCTTAAAACAGTAGCTGAGTGCCTGCTGGATGGCGGTGTAATCGTGTATCCTACTGACACTATCTATGGACTCGGTTGCGACATTACCCAACCGAAGGCCATCGAACGCATTGCCCGCATCAAAAACATTGATCCGCAGAAGGTGCAGCTTAGCTTTATCTGTTACGACCTGAGCGATATGAGCCATTACACCAAGGCTATTTCCACGCCGCTTTACCGGCTATTGAAAGCACACCTGCCCGGTCCCTACACCTTTATCCTGCCTGCAAGCAAAGAGGTGCCTAAACTGCTGCAAACAAAGAAGCACACCATCGGGCTGCGCGTACCGGATAATAACATTGCAAGAAGCATCGTCAAGCAACTCAATCACCCTGTACTCTCTGCATCCCTACCCGGCGATATGGTAGAAGAGTATACAGACCCGGAACTCATTTATGAAAAGTTCAGGAACCTTGTAGATATAGTTGTAGATGGCGGGATAGGCGGTATGGTACCTTCCACAATTGTTGATTGCACAACGGAAGAATACAGAATCATCAGGCAGGGATTGGGTGTTTGGGAAGAGACGGAATAGAGATACGGGCTACCGATCCTTTGCTCCTACGGAGCAACAACCCCATTGATGATTGTTCTTTCTACCGACCCTTTCTCCTACGGAGCAATTACCGATAATAAACCAATCTGGAGGTTCCCCCTCCGCCCTGTAGGGGCG
>JAEZDR010000127.1 GCA_023433265.1 Bacteroidota bacterium
TCCGTTTTCTGCACACATCTCGCTGATTATCAGGAGTAGCCTGGACAGACATTCCTGTTGTTGGTTTACAGCGACGGATGATACAGCTGTCATCCGCGCTCACGAATGCCAACATATGCGCGAAGCGGAGGGATCTTTCGCCCTATGATGACGAAAGTTCCAGAACACAAGCTCCGAAGCTGCTGAAGTGCCGGATCAGGCTTATCTGATGCCGATATTAGATATATCAATCTCAGCCGGCATCCTTGCAAGAAGCGAGGAACATCCTTAACGCCCGTCCTTGCGAGGAGCGAGGAACGAACGACGTGGCAATCTCTGTCCTCCGAAGCCCAAGTCCCCCGCCGTAGCACATATTAGCAAAATCCACATAATAGCCAAAAGTCGGCTTTCTGGCGGAGTCACTATGGAGTCACTATGGAGTCACTATGGAGTCACTATGAAGTCACTATGGAGTCACTACGGAGTCATATCGGAGTCACTGTTGCGGGTAGCCGGCTTTTTCGTGGTGCGCGTGTTTGCGAGCCAGGAGGCACGTCCTAACGCCCGTCCTTGCGAGGAGCGAGGAACGGTCCCGATAGCTATCGGGATGGCAATCTCTGTCCTCCGAAGTCCAAATTCCCACCGCCGTGCGTTTTGTTCCTTTTCTACTTAGACAGGAAGGCTTTTTACCGGTTTTAGTATCCTGCCGGGCCGCGCTTTCCGTCTGTATAAAAAAAAGCGGCGAAGCCCTCCACAATCCCGGCAAAAAGTCCTCCGTACTCTTTCGGTACAGATACAGCACTCACCGGGTGTACACCCCACCCCTTAAAAGGTTGGCAATTACTTATCTTTATCCCTCAACCCAAACGTTAGCCGGATGCCCTTAAGCTGGAACGAGATTAAACAACGCGCTACTGCTTTCTCCCACAAATGGCAGGATGCCGAAAGAGAAGAAGCGGCCGCCAAAGAATTCCTTGTTGACTTCCTCAACATTTTCGGCATCAGCCGCAAGCGGGTAGCCACTTTTGAACATAAGGTAAAGAAGCTCGGCGACAGCGACGGCTATATTGACCTGCTTTGGAAGGGTCAGCTATTGGTGGAAATGAAGAGCAAGGGCAAGGACCTTGACAAAGCTTACAAGCAGGCAAAGGACTATTGCGCAGGCTTGAAGGACCATGAGCTGCCCTCGCAGATTTTGATCTGCGACTTTGACCGGTTTGATGTGTATGACGAGCAGGGCAAGAAAACAAGCTTTCGCCTGAAAGAGCTGCTGAAACATATACAGGTGTTTGGCAGCATTGCCGGTTACCAGAAGAGAACATATAAAGAACAGGACCCTGTAAACATTGCCGCGGCTGAGCTGATGGGTAAGCTGCACGATAACCTGAAGGCTATCGGCTATGAGGGGCACCAACTGGAACTCTACCTCGTGCGATTGGTGTTTTGCCTTTTTGCTGACGACAGCAACATATTTGAGAAAGGGATCTTCTTTGAATACCTGAACCTAAAGACGAAAGAGGACGGCAGCGATCTTGCCATGCACCTCTCGCAGTTGTTTGAGGTGTTGAACACCCCTGCTGACAAAAGGCTTAAGAACCTTGATGAAAGCCTGCAGGTATTTCCTTATGTAAACGGTAAGTTGTTTGAAGAGCGGCTGCACATGGCATCTTTTGACAGCCAGATGCGGAAGGCTTTGCTGGGTTGCTGCGCATTGGATTGGGCTAAGATATCTCCTGCCATCTTTGGCAGTTTGTTCCAAAGTGTGATGGACGAAAAAGCAAGGCGCAACCTCGGCGCTCACTACACCAGCGAAAAAAACATATTAAAGCTCATCAAGCCCCTGTTCTTAGACGAGCTTTGGAACGAATACGAAAAGGCCAGCAAGAGCAAGGCACAACTACAAAAGCTGCACGACAAGATAAGCTCGCTGCGCTTCCTCGATCCCGCCTGCGGATGCGGCAACTTCCTCATCATTGCCTATCGCGAGTTACGCCTCCTCGAAGTAGAAATCATTAAGCAGCTACTCAAGCTCCAAGGCTACCGCGAAGAAGTAATCAGGGAAGCCAAAATGGATGCCTCCTACCTCATCAAATGTAATGTTGACCAGTTCTACGGAATAGAATACGAAGAATTCCCGGCGCAGATTGCAAGGACAGCCATGTGGCTGATGGACCACCAGATGAACATGCTGGTTACAGAAACCTTTGGTGAGTACTATGTGCGCCTGCCTTTGCAGAAAGCTGCAACAATAGCGCATGCGAATGCATTAAGAATAGACTGGCAGAGTTTGATAGACCCGATGCCCTGGGAGAAAGATGAGGCGAGGTATAATTACATTTTGGGAAATCCGCCGTTTATTGGGAAACACCTACAAAACTTTTCTCAAAAGGAAGATATGGATGTAGTGTGTGCTGGGGTCCATGGAGCTGGCATATTGGACTACGTGGCCGGGTGGTATTTGCTCGCTGCTAGATACATTGCAATTAAGAATGTTTCAGTGTCAGAAAAAGATTTAGTAACTCGTTGTGCCTTTGTAAGTACGAATTCAATCACTCAAGGAGAACAGGTAAGCATATTATGGGCACAACTGTTTGACAAGTATCACATCAAGATTCATTTTGCTCACCGCACTTTCAAGTGGGGAAACGAAGCGCGGGGAAATGCTGCAGTACACGTTGTGATCATTGGATTTTCCAACTTCGATTCCGACAAAAAAATTCTCTATGAGTATGATCAATATGATGGCGAACCTCATGAAGTATCGGTAAAAAACATCAATCCATATCTTGTGGAGGGACGAGATATTTTCGTCCCGAACCGAAAAAAGCCACTTTGTTCTGTTTCAGAGATGAGCTATGGAAGTATGGCGAATGATGGGGGCAACCTTCTCTTAGACGATTTCCAGAAAAATGAAATGGTAAAGCACGATCCGCAGGCGAATAGATTTATAAAGCCATTTTTGGGGCACAAGAGTTTATTAACGGCATATCGAGATGGTGCTTATGGCTAAAAGATGCCGATCCACGGGAGTTTAGAAAAATTCCTGCAATCATGGCAAGGGTCGAAGCCGTGAGAAAATATAGGTTAAACAGCACAAGAGGGGCTACGAGAAAACTTGCAGAATTTCCTATGCTTTTTGGAGAGCTAAGGCAGCCGGATACAAACTACCTATTGGTGCCGGGAGTGTCCTCCGAAAACAGGAAATATATTCCAATTGGTTTTCTAAACTCCGACACTATAGCAAGCGATCTTGCCCGTACAGTCCCAGATGCCTCACTATTTACGTTTGGCGTCCTTACATCTGCAATGCACATGGTGTGGGTAAAACATGTATGCGGTAGATTAGAGAGTAGGTTTAGATACTCTAATTCTATCGTCTACAACAATTTTCCCTGGCCCGAAAACCCAACAGAGAAGCAAAAGAATGCAGTAGAAGAAGCCGCTCAAAAAGTCCTCGATACAAGAGCCATGTTTCCCAACAGCAGCCTAGCCGATCTCTACGACCCCAACACGATGCCGCCGGAGTTGGTGAAAGCTCACCAGGCATTGGATAAGGCTGTGGATTTGTGCTATAGAAGTGCACCGTTTACGAGTGAAACGAAGCGGATAGAGTTTTTGTTTGAGTTGTATGATAAGTACACCTCAGGCATGTTTGCCGGGGAAGAAAAGAAAGGGAAAAAATTAAAGAAAATCAGTTAATAGCTATGCATTTATTAAAGCCCGCCCTTATATCGGCAGAGATTGTCAATTTAGTTGATGAGGCAAAAGACCAACTCATCATTGTATCACCGTATATTGACTTCGATGGCTGGAAACCTTTGGAAACTGCTTTAGAAAGATTCTGCGAAAGAAGTGGCAATCTGATAGTTGTTGCCAGAGAACCTGAACGTCCCAACGAACATGCAAGTTTGGAGAGGCTTACCAGCCGAGGTTTAGTTGTTGAAGTTGTGAAGCGGCTTCACTGCAAATTTTATCTCAATCATAAATCAGGCATCGTAACCTCACTGAATCTTCTAAAGAGTTCTCATGACAAAGCACTTGAAATAGGTTACATCACTGATACGAAGGAAGAGTATGAGGAGCTGTTGTCGTTTTACCAGACATACATTAAATCAAACTTTAGTTCCCTTGCTAAAAGGAAAAGGTCGCACCAAGAGTGTTTTGATTTACAATCTTTTACTGATACAGTCAGTGGAGAAGTTAACTATTACCTTAACATAAAAAGACCGGTGAGAAGCTATTGTGCGGAAGATTATATTCGATTTAATCTTTATCGTATTCCTTGAAAACTGATAATCGATCTTTCGCGAAACGGTTGATAAACGCATCATAAAATAGTACTCCTTGCGCGTGGGCCGAAAGCGGATTAAGTAAATTACTGATAAAAGGAGTATGGGTTACGACCTCTCTTCTTTGAATCTTTAAGACTTTGAATAAATTGTATTCGGAAGCCTGAAATCTATCAGCTTCTAATGCTTCAGTTTTACAATTGGTAAACTGCTTTAGCAATTCAGAATATTGATCAATTTTAGTATAACATGTTTCATCTGCCAGGGATTTCCTAATGATGTTGAAGCCATTTACAAGCCGCAACATTCCGTCAGTTTTGATCTCTTCCATATACGATTATTTTGATAAATGTCGGTTTAGGCTAACTAGATAACAGATTTTGTGTCAGCAGAAGTACAATAACAGTCATGCAATACCTGATCTTGATCTATAATTTCGCCTTCCTCATTGAAAGCGAAACAATGAAATTTACTATCCAATGAATTCCAAATCACAAAACCGAAATAACCATCAAGTTTATAAACCTCATTATTCGCAGCAAATATGTATTGCCATGAATCGTTTATCTGTTCTTGTCGAGTTGCATCATTCCATTCCATTGCGAGGAAAAGAACTTTCAAAGGCAGGTTAAGACAACAAAGTTTTTCAACTTCCTCTTCGCAACGAGTGCAATCATTTTCAGACTCAATAGCTATAACAGGAATCTCATAACCGTTGGCAGCTTTTTTATACAGCACATAATCGACTCTGTTCAGTTTCTCGTCCTTGAAAATTAAGTTCATCCTATCTGCAACAGCAGGGATCATTACCTGACGATAAAATGTTGTTCGCTTTTCTTCCCATGCCTTTTCCAATTGCTCCAAGGGTGTATCTGTCAATTCCTCAGAAAGAGCTTGTTTAAATTTATTCCACAAAGCTGAAGGAGTTTCTTTCATGCATAAATATTTCATGCATAAATTTAACACTGATTTCCTTGCATTTGAAAATATAAGAATTGTTTTCGATTCTTCCCACCCCGCCACTCTTTGGCGGGCTCCGCCTTTTATTTCGCTTCAAAGAAGTGAAATATGAAGTATCCTCAGCCCAATCTTGCCTTGTTACAAGTACCGTCGGCACAACAGCCTTTTTATACCCAGCCTGTTTCTTCGGGGGATGTGTTCACTGACCGGACGGGTTCTTACCTGAATGAACTGACGTTTTATACAGCCTGCTTTAATTATGCGCCTAATCTTATTTCGGAAAACGACATCAATGCACGTAAGGCTAACCAGTGGTTCGCTGCGCAGTACCGGCAGGAAATATCCAATGTTTATTTCAACAAGCGTTGTTTTCGCAAAAAGGGCGTCTCAGAATATGACGACATCTTTTACTTTCTTTATGAGGATTTAGTTGTTAACCTCGATGTCAATTGTTCTACCGTGCGCTTCCTGTTCCGTAAAACTGATTACAACAAGGTAGAAGCCATTATATCTGCATTTCGTAGACACCGCAACAGGCGTTTTGTTGTACCGCAGGTGCAGGTGTTGATTTACAAGAGTGGCGGAATTGACACGGAACCGCTTGACATAAGGCCGCCGAAACTACAATTGACTGACAACTACAATGATGATTTCATAGAAGTTCATAACAACATCATCAAGCGGCTTTCGCGCAAACATGACAAGGGAATCGTGTTGCTCCATGGCAAGCCCGGCACTGGTAAAACCTCCTACATCCGCTACCTCATTACAAAGCTTAAAAAGGATGTAATCTTTCTACCACCGGGACTTGCCAACGCTATTACCAACCCTGACTTGCTGCCATTACTTCTGCGTAATACCAACTCAGTATTTGTAATAGAGGACGCTGAAAATATCGTCATGCACCGTGAGTTGAAGGGCCAGTCGCCTGTATCCGCATTACTAAATATATCGGATGGTTTATTGTCCGATTGTCTCAATATTCAAATCATTTGCTCATTCAATACGGACGTTAATAAGATAGATCCGGCCCTTTTGCGGAAGGGAAGGCTAATTGCCAAGTATGAGTTTAAAGAATTGGAAGTAAACAAGGCTCAAGCTTTGTCAGATAAGCTAGGCTATGAGCGTAAGGTTACAAGTCCTACAACGCTTACCGCCATCTATAACCAGGATGAACCATCTTTTGAGCCTTTGCAAAGAACAAGAATAGGGTTTAATATAGAATAGTCACCATGACGATATTGTGTGGCGCCAATAGAAAAAGATAGTATGCAACCTTTTTCATTCCATTTGGATGGACATCAAGTCGCTTTCGTCAACAGCCTCAACAACCTGTTGCTTGAGGCGGAGGAAGAAATAGTGCGACGGGTAATCCATTGTGCAAGCGGCGGTAGCAACTGGCCCATAGGAGCATGTAATGAGGTACTTCTTGTTGCTAAGCTTGAATACAGAAATTCGGTGGAAGCAATCGTACATGATTGGGAGCAGTATTTTGGCTATGCGGCAGTTGTTGAACATCATTTTGGTTGTCTCAACCGGAATGGGGCGGGCCAAGATGTTTACCGGGATGACCTGCCTGAATTGCAGCAGCCTTATAGTTATCTGCTTTTCGATTTCCTACGACATACTGAACCAGGCGTGGCTGACAGGTTGTTTGAAGTTGCAGAACTGGTGGTGAGTATTGAAATGAAGTATTGCGCTGATATCCCGGTGAAAAATAAAGCAGGTGAGAAGGAAGAAGAGTAATTTTAGGGGAGGGAGAAAAAGCTTTTTTCTGTTTGGCTCCCACTACGTGCCCCAAACGTCGAAATGACGGTCAAAAAATTAATATGTCGAAACGAGGATACATATACCGTTACCAGTTAATACTGGGAAAGCTGAGGCAGAAGCCCTACTCAACTTTAGAGGAGTTGCAAAAGCATGTTGAGCGGAGCCTGGGTTTGTTAGGCGATAAAGACGAGACCCTACAAGTGGGTTATGCAAAGCGAACTTTAGAGCGTGATTTGAAGGAGATTCGTAACCTATTTGGTATCGACATTGAATATTCAAAGTCAAACAAGGGGTATTTCATCAATGCAGCTGCTACCGACAATGTGAGCTTTAGCAGGATGATTGAAGCATTTGACATCTTCAATTCATTTGGGTTGGTACAAAACCTGAGTCCTTTTGTTCACCTGGAAACGCGTCGGCCTCAGGGTACGGAAAATCTTTATGGATTGATCCACGCCATTCAAAACAAAAAGCGCATAGAGTTCAGGTATGAGAAGTTTTGGGAGGAGGCAATAACTGATCGTGTTGCCGAACCTTATGCGTTAAAAGAATTCCGTAATCGCTGGTATGTGCTGGCGCGAGACGTGGCAGACCGCAAAGTGAAATGCTTTGCACTGGATCGTATGACGGAGCTGAATATCTGTGCCATGGCGTTCCAGCAGCCTGCCAGTTTTGATGTGCAGGAGTATTACCGTTATTGCTTTGGCATTATTGGCCCCGACAATCAACAACCCGAAGAAATCATTTTATCATTCAATGCTTTCCAGGGGAAGTATATAAAAACCCTCAAACTGCATGAAAATCAGGAATCATTAGTAGATGATGATGATGAATTCCGCGTGCGCCTCAACCTTTGCATCACGCATGACTTTGTGATGGAGTTGATGTCGTACGGAGATAATGTTAAAGTGTTAGCCCCGGAACATCTTGCGAAGGAAATAAGGGCGGCGCACACAAGGGCGGTGGAGAATTACAGAATGGGGTAGCAGCGCAGTTGACAACAACACTTATGTTCATAGCCAGTATATCAGGGGCTATGGTTGCATACTAATTTAATAATGCAACATATAGGAATCTATTTTTGGAATTCAGCTCCCCGCCAACTTATAGCGTGGCAGAAACGCCTGTTTGAGGCCCTTTCATCCCTTTCATCCCTTATGTCCCTTCTGTCCCTTGCGTCCCTTCCGCTTACTGACGTCTTATTTTTATCAGAAAAGAAGATCGGTTAGTATTAAGGTTTGAAAAAGTAATGAAGGAAATGAGCTAAGCTACCTTATGTAAAATCTCTAATGTAGTATTGATTGCATTAGCCTCGCCGTAGCACGCAAAAAAGGCTGCTCACGCAGCCTTTTCTATTGCAACAATTTCATTCCTTATCTCAGGAAAAGAAGTTCCCGGTATTTTGGCAATGTCCAGAAGCTGTCTGATACCAGCAACTCCAGTTTATCAACGCTATACCTGATGTCGTCGAAGTATTTTTCTTTCACTTCTTCGCAGTAGGAGATAGCTTTTTCCCGGTTATCGGTGAGGTTATTTGCCGCCCTGCGAGCTTCCACCATCTTATCTACCAGGCTGTGTACTTTCTGGATGTGGTGCGAAATGCTCTTTAGCATTTGCAACTGGCTTTGGTAACACTCTTCACCCAATCCTACTTCTTTCAGGCTTCTTATGTTCTTTGCCAGCACATTCTGATACTGTATTGCGGCAGGCAGTATATGGTTGATAGCAAGATCGCCCATTACACGCGCTTCAATCTGTACTTTCTTAATATACTTCTCCAACTCAATATCGTGGCGTGCTTCCAGCTCGTTGTGTGTGTAAACACCGTGACTTTGGAAGAGCGACTTTGACCTTTCCGTTATCATCGCATCCAGCGCGCGTGGTGTGGTCTTTACATTCGGTAATCCGCGACGCTCAGCTTCCTTAGCCCATTCTTCACTGTATCCATCCCCTTCAAACAAAACTACCTTGCTGTCAACAATGTACTTCTGTATTACGTGCATGATGGCTACTTCTTTCTTGTCGCCTTTGTCCATCAGCTCATCCACTTCGCTCTTAAACTTCTTGAGAGTCTCAGCCATTATGGTGTTCAGCACCGTCATAGCATTAGCACAGTTGGCAGAAGATCCTACAGCGCGGAATTCGAACTTGTTACCGGTGAACGCAAAAGGAGAAGTCCTGTTCCTGTCTGTGTTGTCCATCATCAGCTCAGGAATGCTGCGGTGAATGTCAAGCTTTAGGATAGCTTCATCCTGCTCATCAAACTTATCGCCCACGCGCTTTTCCACGTCCTCCAATACTTTGTTGAGGTACTGTCCGATAAATACAGAGATGATTGCCGGCGGAGCTTCATTGGCGCCGAGGCGATGATCGTTTCCTGCTGATGCAATACAGCCTCTTAACAGATCTGCATAATCGTGAACTGCTTTTATTGCATTAACGAAGAAGGTAAGGAACATGAGGTTGGTCTTAGGAGTTTTGCCCGGTGCCAACAGGTTTACGCCTGTGTCTGTAGCCATACTCCAGTTATTGTGTTTACCGCTACCGTTGATGCCGGCAAACGGTTTCTCATGCAGTAAAATCCTCAACTTATGACGGCGCGCTACGCGGTCCATGATGTCCATGAGAAGCGTGTTGTGATCTACAGCTACGCCAACTTCTTCAAATATGGGTGCACACTCAAACTGACCCGGTGCAACTTCGTTGTGGCGTGTGCGCAACGGAATGCCCAGTTTATAGGATTCTTGCTCAAAGTCGCGCATGAAAGCGTAGACCCTTTCCGGGATGGAAGCGAAATAGTGATCTTCCAACTGCTGACCTTTAGCGGGGGAGTGGCCAAAAACCGTGCGTCCGCACTGAACCAAATCGGGCCTTGCATTGAAAAGGGTTTCATCTACCACGAAATACTCCTGTTCCCAACCTAATGTAGGCGTAACACGCGTTATATTTTTATCGAAGTAATTACACACGTCTACTGCAGCCTTGTTTATTGCTTCAAGGGCCTTTAGTAGTGGCGCCTTGTAATCGAGGCTATCACCGGTATATGAAACAAAGATGGTAGGAATACAAAGTGTTTTACCGTTGCCCATCTCCATTATAAATGCCGGGGAGGAGGGATCCCATGCTGTATAACCACGGGCCTCGAAAGTGGCTCTCAAACCGCCGCTTGGGAAAGAGGAAGCATCCGGCTCCTGCTGAATTAAGGCAGCCCCGTCAAATTCTTCTATTGCGGTGCCATCCCCTTTAATGGTAAAGAAAGAATCATGTTTTTCGGCGGTGGTGCCGGTAAGCGGTTGAAACCAGTGCGTATAGTGCGTAACCCCTTTGCTTTCAGCCCAGGCTTTCAAGCCGCTGGCAATTTGATTTGCCATGGCTCTATCAATTTTTTTATGTCCCCTGATACTTGCAGTGAGGCTTTTGAAAGCTTCATCGCTTAGAACAGCTCTTGCTACCTGGAGTGTAAATACATTCTCGTTAAAAATGGCAGTTATCCTGGCAGAGGCGGGTACTTCGCGGTCCTGTTTTGACTCAATAATTGAGCGGACTGCATCGAAACGGAGCGACATAAATGTTTGATTTAGTATTACAAAGCAAAACGGAATTTTGGTAAAAAGCAAAAAAATATTTTTGGAAAGGCATAAAAACAGCCATTTCATAAAGCAAAAAGCAGTAAAAAAACTAGGAACGGGCCGTTTTTCGCGACGGTCTTATTATAAAATCATACATATAAGTAAAATTAATATGATAGAGGCATAGGGGAATCAGGAGGGGGTAGACGAGGGACTTATAGCGCATGATAGCTCCTGAAAGGGTTACCGTGTAACCAACGATTAGAAGGTAGGAAACAATGAAAAAAAGAAGAGCGAGCTGGAAGCCACTAAGGTGTTTCGCCATGGCTAAAAG
>JAEZDR010000155.1 GCA_023433265.1 Bacteroidota bacterium
GGAGTATATCAGTGGAAGTTTAGCCTTTTATATAATAGGAATCAGAGGACTGTAATTGTCGTTGACGTGATTGTTGTGTTTTTGCACGTAATGCTGTACAGCTAGCTGAGTTGAACCCGCCATCTGACAGCATTCCACCCCAGGTATGTATGGCTGCAAGCGTACTGAGCCTGTAGGGATACGGTTAAGAGATGGCAAAGGGGTATGACCGATTGAGCTAAGAGATATGAACGGGATATGTAAGAGGAGTGAAAGGACAGTAGCCGTAAACCAGCGGTAAACCAGCCATAAACCAGCCATAAACCAGCTGTAAACCAGCGATAAACCCACTCAAACAAAGCTTTTTACCTGCGAGATATGACAAAAATCATGGTTGATGTGCTGATGTAGCGGGAACTTCAATAGCTAAACTTTGGATTATGGCCAGACAGAGTGGTCCGTTCAGGTTAAACGGCGATATGGGGGACATTAACTATTACTTCAACCGGTTGGCAGGGCGAATGGTTGGCAGAAGAAAACGAGAGAACTTGAGTGAGGAGGCACGAACCTCACCCAGATACGAAGTGTTCAGGCAACATGGTGCTATTCATGGTGCGTCGTCAAAGAGTTGTACTTTACTAAAAGAGTGTATTAGGGAGGCAATAAAAGGTGCATATGATAACAAGATGAACACGCGTTTAGTAACATTGGGCAAGCAAATCATGCGTGCTGCGGGGGAGGATAATGGACATCCTTTTCATACCCCTAAAGTAACAGCGTTTCGGGATTTCAGATTTAATAAGAAGGCCGGTGTAGCTAATCTTGTGTATTCCGGAATGTCAACAGAAATATGCAAGCGTTCGTACATTATGTCTTTCAGCGCTCCTGACGTAGTTGCAAGCAGGGGTTGTACTCATTACCAGTTTGCCTGTTGTGTAGCGGGTGTTGATTTTACAAATAGGCTGTATGATGGCAGGTATGAAAAAAGCGAGCTTTTTACGCATGGCGTAACAAACGGAAAGTTTGAGCTAAACGTGGAGATTCCATCCGGGTACCCGGTATATTTTGGAATAGTTATTTTCAGGCAGTTTAAATATTTAAACGGGCGCTACTACATGTACACCAATTACAAAGGCTTGGCGGCTGATATAACTGATGTTTGGATTGGATAAAATCCGCACTTTGGCAAAGTTCACTAATGATTAGAACGATCACAATGGGAAAGTTTATTAGTAAGCCAGGTATATTGATAATTGCTGCTATTGCATTTGGTTTGAAAGCACTGTTAGCCGAGAGCACTGTGCCGAGAGAAATGCATGTTACAGTAGAGGCTCTGAAAACAATACTGCTCTGGCTGTTTTTTGGGGCACTACTCCATATTGCTACAATCATAGTTTTTAGTTTTTTGAACAGGAACAAGCGAAAGAACTGGTGGGATGGAGAGCCCGGTGAAAAGATATTAGACGACCTTGCATATTGGTATGGGAGAGCGCTGGTGGTTAGTCTTCCCCTGGCATTGTTTGGAGGGATTATTTACATGGCGGTTTTTAGAAGTTGGGGGTCTATACTGATGATTTCCGTATGGGTAGGGGTGATGTGGGGTGTGCAGTATTATAAAAAAAGAAAAGGGAACGGTGTTACCCGGACATAATGCCGGAGAAATAGCCCTGTATGTATTGCAGTATTACCTACCTGCTCTTTTTTTGCTGCAATTAATTTTAGCCTGGACCAAGCCTAAGAATGCATTTTAAGACTTGGTCCAAGCTAAAGGGACAGTAATTCAGATTAAGTTAAAACCGAACATTGATGGTGGCCATATAATTGGTGCCCGCCATTGGGAAATAAAAGTTTTCGGTGGTGGTTTCTCCGCCGTAGATGTAGCTGAATGTATAGCCGTTAGGTTCGTAACGCCTATTAAAGATGTTATTGACCTGGAATGCGAAGTTTATCTCTCTACCCAACCAGTTTTGTAGCTTGTATCCTATACGTGCGTCCTGCACAAAGAATGGATCCAGCATTCTAGATTCATTCATGGTATTGTCCAGGTACTGCTTGCCCACATATTTATTGGATAGCGTGATTTCCATGTTACTGACGGGTGAAATATTGATGGAAGTGGCCGCGATGATAGATGGCGATAAAGCTATGTCAGTATTCTTGTGAGGAGTGGCTTTTTGATTTCCTGCATCGTAATCGTCAATAAACTCTGTGAATGATTTTACCTTGTTTTTGCTGAGGGTAAGATTTGCAGAGGCTGATATCCACTTTGCGAAGCTTAGGGCGCCCTGCAATTCTATGCCTGCCCTGTAGCTTTCGGGCACGTTAGTTCTGGTGTATGCTCCAACATCGTTAATCTGCCCGGTTAGGATAAGTTGGTTGCGATAGTACATGTAATACGCAGTGACGGCAACGAAAGCTTTATTAAACCTTCTTTCATAGCCGAGTTCAACGTCGTGAAGCGTCTCGTGAGAAGGCTGGGTTTTTACGCCCGCTTCAAAATCGTTGCGGTTGGGTTCTTTATTAGCCATTGCATAACTGAGGTAAGCTTTACTAGTTCCTTTCGTATAGCTAATGCCCGCCTTAGGATTAAGAAAAGTGAATTTGCGATGAATAGGTAGGGTAGGGTTGTCTCTAAATCCGCGCATATCGTGGCTTACGAACCTAAGTTGTAAGTCAGTGAACAACGCAAGGGTTGGGGAAAAACTATATTGCCACTTCAAGTAATTGTTGAAATCCTTTTTAAACGAAGGGAGGTTGTACCAGCTGTGATCTTTTGGTATTCCTGCTTGTGCCCAGGGTATTTTACCATAATGTTTGCCGTCGTATTGTGTAATTCCACCGCCAAATGTTACTTCATGGTTGCCCGATGTGTATTGCAGGGAATAGATGCCACCGTAGAAATGGTTGTCGAGCCACAGTTGCCTTACTATATCGGTTTCAGTAAGAACGTTTCCGTTCAATTCAAAATCGGGCAAACCGTAATCGCTATAGCTTTCTTCTGCCCTATAGTTTTCATAGAAACCAATGCCTCGTGTAAGAAAAGTAGCGACATTAAAGGATAGGCGACTATTTATTTTCCCGTTCCAAAATAGCTGGTAGTGTGTTTGTCGATAATCGTCAATTTCGTTGTTATACGGTTCTCCCGGTTTTTCTGTACCTGAAGAGTTGAATGTACGGTTGGTTTTCAATATTGCTTCCGGCACACCATTCCAGGCTTGGTAAGTTTTCTCAGATCCGCTGAAAATATTAAACCGGACACTGTTGTTCTTTCCAAGGTAGGCACCGGATAAATAGAAAGATTGCAGTTTACTCCAGGCCCTGTCTATAAATCCATCGCTTGTAATGCGGCTGAGACGAGCATCGAATGTGAATTTGTTATCTATTAAACCGCTCCCTACGCGCGCTGTATTTTTCCAGGTATTAAAAGAGCCGTAGCTATTGTTTAGTTCTGCATAGGCGGATTTATTTACTTCGTGCGTACTGATGTTTACCGTTGCGCCAAAGGCACCGGCACCATTGGTAGAAGTACCTACGCCACGTTGAATTTGCATGGAATTTACTGATGAAGAAAAATCGGGAAGGTTGACGAAAAAAGTCCCCTGGCTTTCCGCATCATTCCAGGGAATGCCATTTAGAGTGATATTAATCCTGCTGGCATCTGTGCCTCTTATTGTCATGCCGGTGTATCCTATTCCTGTACCTGCATCGGAATTTGCAACCACGGAGGGTGTTTGGTTAAGGAAGAAAGGAATATCCTGACCAACGTTTTGTTTTTGCACTTGCAGTTTTGACAGGTCTGTTTTAGTAAAAGGAGCTTTTTCACCAGCACGGGTTGCTTTTACTTCAAGCGGTTCCAGCATTAATACTTCATCATCGAGCACGATCTCTAACTGGCTTATCGTTTTGGAAAGTGTGAGGGTTCGGGTCGCCTTTCCGGTATAAGTAAAAGACACATGAGCATTTTCCAGCAATGGCAGGCTGAAAGTACCGTCCTTTGAGACTTTTTCTATGATAATCGTATTGCCCGAAAGGACTGTAATAGTTGCCCCGGCGAGCAGCTGCCCGCTACGATCTTTAATTGATCCAGGAATGTTTTGGGCTAAAGCATAGTTTAAGAATAAAACGAGAAGTACAACTGTCGTAAAAGCCTTTTTCATTATTCGGTTTTTTACGAACAGGGGAATACTGGCAGAAAAGGAAGAAAAGAAAAGAAGTTTCGCCTTCCCTTCGCAGGTATTATCCTGTTCAGGTTCTACGGGTTTGATCTCAGCCTTTGGACTTCACCAAAAGCACCCCGGGAAATTTTACGCAAAGTAATATGGGTTTTTTCAAACCTGCTGTAACTTTTTTTTCCATGGGGCGTTACACAGCTATAACGCCTGTTATGAAAAGAATATTGATAGCTTGTTTAGTCCTTTTAGGAGTTAGTTTCCGCACTGATGCTCAAAATGTTGTTTATGATGAGAACGTTGAGGTGCGAGAAGTGCCTGGCTTTCATACCGTGATTGTAAGCGGTGGTATGACCGTTTACCTTTCGCAAGGAACCCAGGCTGCAGTTGCCGTAAGTACAAGCGACGAAAAGAACCTGTCGAAAATCAAGACAGAGGTGAATAACGGTGTGCTTTCGATTCATCCTGAGACGGGAGTGTGGAACACCTTCAGCTTCGGAAACAAAAAAGTAAAGGCTTATATAACCGTAAGCGTCCTTCAGAAGCTCGTATTGAATGGAGGTAGCATAGTAAAATGTGCAGACCCAATAAAAACTACCTCGTTAGCAACTGAAGTAAATGGCGGTAGCATATTAAATGCACAATTAAGTGGAGCTGAACTGAAACTTGAGGTAAATGGAGGATCAATTGCCGAAATGAAGGGGAACTTTGCTACGGTAAAGGTTGAGGCGAGTGGCGGTTCCGTAATAAAGGCTGGTGAACTAGTAGCAGAAGACCTGGAAGTAGAGGCAAATGCAGGATCAGTTGTTACGGTGAGGGCCGATAAACAGTTAGATTTGGAAGCTAGCGGTGGAAGTATAATTAACTATAAGGGAGAGGCATCAGTGGGGAGGAACAATTCTACAGGGGGGTCAATAATCAAGAAAAAATCATAAAAATTTGCAATAACACTTGGCTGAGAAGCTGTAGGTTGTTACCTTTGCACTCCCAACGCTGAAACAACAAGTGTTTTAGTGCAGCGATAAAGAAATTTAGTTTAAAATAAATATCGCGAAGTAGAGCAGCGGTAGCTCGTCGGGCTCATAACCCGAAGGTCGGAGGTTCGATCCCTCCCTTCGCAACTAAGAGAGACTCCCAAAGGGTCTCTTTTTTCGTTTGGGGATCTCTTATTGTGAGGTAGCTCGTAGGGCTCATAAACGCCGGTTGCCG
>JAEZDR010000156.1 GCA_023433265.1 Bacteroidota bacterium
TTTATCTACAAACCCGGCTGGTTTAATGGTGGCAGCAAAGGCACCACCCACGGTCTTTGGAATCCCTATGATGCCAGGATCCCTTTACTATGGTATGGACACGGTGTTAGGCAGGGACGCAGCAACAAGCTGGTGTATATGAGTGACATTGCGGCTACCGTAGCCGCTATCCTAAACATCCAGGTACCAAACGGAAATGTGGGGCGGGTAATAGAAGATGTTTTATTAAAATAATACTATAAAACCATTTGCTGAAACAGCTTATCCAGCTCTGATTGAGGATCCGTACACAACCCGGGATGCACTTTCGATGTTTGTACTACACTACTTCGGGTAGCCGCCAGCCACCTGAACCGGGACGGTAAATCCAGCCTCGCTATAGGCGATTTGCAATCTTTGTCTCCCGCAGCGATGGCCTTGAATGCGTCGAGGTATTCCTGTACTTCTTCAATGCAGAAATCGTCGCAAATGGCTTTTACCTTTGTTTCGTTTACATCGCATTTCGCCTGGAGAAACCGCTTGTCTTTGCAATACAGAACTACTCCAACGTTCACGAACTCCTCACGCTCCGGCTTAGGCACTATCCGCACCACCGCATATTCAAATAGATGCTTGTCTTGCTTCATCTGCATGTTTTGTAAAAGTATGCGAAGCTTTTAGCCTGTCAGTCAGGAACTTTAGGTAACGTTCTTTTACGGTTGCTTCGTTTTCTTCATAGCCTGCCAGCCATTCATTTGGAATAGCCGCAACTATTTCTTCAAGTAGCGGCTGAGAGAGAAGCTGGCTCATCATTTCGTTAGCATTAGCAAGCTCAGTTGCGTAGGGCAGCATAACATGATCCTTAATTTGGATGAATGGCCGTGCCGCGTCGCCTTGCATTGAAGGCCAGTTATGATGTACATACAAGCCAGCTCCATGATCTATCAGCCATAGTTCCTTATTCCACATAAGCAGGTTAGTGTTACGGGCTGTCCTGTCTACGTTCATCAGTAGGCTATCCAGCCACACTAGTTTGGACGCCAGTAACGAATCCGGTGCAGTAACTGCAGGATCGTAGGTGATAGAGCCGGAAAGGTAATGCAAGCCTATGTTGAGGCCAGTACTAGCCTTTAGAAGGTCCTGTATCTCCTCGTCGGGTTCCGTGCGACCAAATGCTTCATCCAACCTGGCAAATACAATTTCCGGTACCTTAAACTGCGCTGCCCTTGCCAGTTCTGCTCCTATCATTTCGGCCACCAGCGCTTTCAGACCCTGCCCGGCACCCCTAAACTTCAACACATACTTAAAACCATCATCAGCCTCAACGATGGCAGGCAGGCTACCGCCCTCGCGGAGAGGTGTTATATAACGGGTAACGGTAACTGTACGAATCAGGTTCATGTTTTACAAAGGAAAGTAAATGTGCTTAAAGAGCGAAGGGAGCATGCGCTATCCCGCTGTTAAGGGGGATTTTATCGGTGCTATATTCATGCAAAAGGGTTCGCCACTTGCGAACCCTTTTAAACATAATGTTGGCTGGTACTTACGAAACCCTGATTGTCCGAGGTGGTTTCTGCTTTGCCTCTTCTTTTTTCGGAATTATTAGGTGCAGCACTCCATCTTCGTATTTTGCCTGTATATGCTCTTCGTCTACCACGTCCTTGGGTAGCTGGAAGCTTCTTTGGAAGCTTTGATAGCTAAACTCCCTCTTTGTGTATTTCTCACCTTCTTTTTCTTCATACTCTTCTCTTTTTTCGGACGAAATGGTTAGCATGTTGCCATCTAATTCAATTTTAAAGTCATCCTTCTTCATGCCGGGAGCAGCCATTTCCACTGCGAAGTTTTCGGCATTCTCCCTAATGTTTACCGCAGGCAATGTTGTATTTGTGCTTGACGTATTGCCTAAGCCCCAGTCCCATAGGTCTTTTGTCCAGAAATCGTTGAACAAAGGCATGGAGCTAAGCATGTTGTTGCCGTTTCTTTTAACTATTGACATAACTACCTCCATTTTTAAGTGGTTACAACAGTAAAGCATCAATCAAAATGCCAGTGCCAAAAAGCTGTAGATTTTGCAGGAAAAATGAAAAGCTGGCATTTAGCCAGCTTTTTTTATGCAAAAATTTCAGTCATAACAAGGAGAATTAACCCCCTGTTTCACCGGTACGTTCTCTATGTTTTTTCTTTTTGTATTTTTTTTCAAAATCCAATACTTCTTTGGGTTTCATTTTCTTTGGATCTTTCTTTCCCATGCCTGTTGTATCTGCAGGTTGAACCATCACTTTTTCACCGGGTTCTTCGCCCAGTTTACCCATGTTATATTTTTCAACCCTTAACAAAATGCCTCCAGGCTGATAATATTTCCAGGTTCCATGTTCGTAAGAATCGCCTTCACGTTTTATCCGTACTTGCGTAAACTTGTTATGATCTTCAAGGTCAACAACATCTACCGTATCCCACGGATCGGCGGGATTGATGGCTCTCCATTGCTCTTCCCTTTCAAGGCCCGCAATTGTAAAATACTGCTGCACCCCGTCTTTGTTTCCCCATTTATAGTTCTCAACAGAAAGTATATCGCCCATCAGGTTGAACTTCTGCCAGGTTCCGTCTTTTTTATCATCCTTATAGGTTCCTATCTCCTCGTAACCGGGATTGCCACGCAAGGGCTCTACCTTCATAATCCATTTACCTTGCTTCTGGCCTTTTTGGTCCACGCAATTAAGTGTATCTCCTTTAGGGGATAACTGGAAGGTTTTGCATTGGGCCATCGCCTGCGTCGTAGCCAGCATAACCAAACTCATTATTAAAAGCCGCATATCCATTACATTAGAGCCTCTAAATTACTGCAATGATTCCTGGTTTGAAAAGGGTAGCCACCTGTTTAGCAATATTTTCTACTTTCAGTACGATGGCTCAGCCGGCAGCTACACCTGCGGATGAACGCATTAAATTGTTAAGAAGTAAGAAGCAGCTTGAACAGCAGTCGCTTGTTAGTCATGTTGCATTTCGCAACATCGGCCCTACGGTAATGAGCGGACGCGTAGTGGACGTGGAAGTTAATCCTGCAGATCCTACCGAATTCTATGTAGCCTACGCAACCGGTGGCTTATGGCATACCGTAAATAACGGTCAAAGTTTTACACCCATTTTCGATAGTGCGGAGGTAATTGTATTGGGTGATATTGCTGTTAACTGGACCTATAACCCTCGCGTTATTTGGTTGGGAACAGGCGAGGTAAACAGTAGTCGTTCCTCCTATGCTGGCATTGGTGTCTATAAAAGCGTGAATAATGGTAAGACGTGGACGCACCTCGGGTTGCCTGAAAGTCACCACATTGGTAAGATTCAGTTGCATCCGCAGGATGTAAACACAGCCTGGGTGGCTGTTATGGGCCACCTTTACTCGCCAAATAAGGAAAGGGGTGTATATAAAACCGCCGATGGTGGCAAAACATGGAAACAAACCTTATTCATCGACGAGAATACGGGTGCTATCGAAATTGAAATAAATCCTCAAAAACCCGATGAGTTATATGCGGCTACCTGGTACAGGACGCGAAGAGCATGGAACTTTGAAGAAGGGTCAAAATCCTCGGGCATCTACAAGAGTAGGGATGGGGGAGAAACATGGCAACTGCTCAGCACACCCCAATCCGGTTTTCTAACAGGCGATAGTGTAGGCCGCATTGGCCTCTCGGTATATCCAAAAGACCCGACAATTATCTATGCCGTGGTGGATAATAACTATCACCGGCCCGATACAGCGAAGGCTGATACTTCAAAATACATTCTTCGCGATTTCCGTAACCTTACAAAAGAACAGTTCCTGGCTTTAGATGATCGTAAGCTCGATTCTTTCATTGTCAAGAGTAGCTTACCCAAGCGGTATTCAGCCGCTTCACTCAGGGAGCTAATAAAGGGGGATAAACTAAAACCTACTGCCATTTGGGAATACTTTATGGACGCCAATGCCAGCTTATTCGAAACGCCGGTAGTTGGCTGTGAGGTTTACAGAAGTAATGATGGTGGTGTAACCTGGAAAAAGACCAATAAGGCCGGCCTGAATTTATACAGCAGTTACGGCTATTACTTCGGCAAAATATGGGTTAGCCCTTCAAATGCCGATAAGGTAATCATTGCAGGCATTGACATGCAGATGAGTACGGATGGTGGTAAGACATTTAAAAAAATGGATAAGGAGAACGTGCATGCTGACCACCATGCTTGTTGGATAAACCCGGCCCGCGACAATCATATCATCAGCGGTAATGATGGCGGTATCAATATTACTTACGATAACGGCGACCATTGGTTTAAGGCAAATAGCCCCCCTGTTGGACAGTTCTACGCAATCAATGTAGACAACGAGAAGCCCTATAATGTATATGGCGGCTTGCAGGACAATGGCTCATGGTGGGGACCCAGCACCCATAAAGAAAGCTACCGTTGGCTGGATGTGGGAGACTATCCTTTCAAAAGCCTGAATGGTGGCGATGGTATGCAGGTGCAAATAGACAGCCGGGATAACAGGACCATTTACTCAGGTTTCCAGTTTGGTTATTACTGGCGCATGCAAAGGGGCGGTAAGGAAAGAAAGGCGGTAAGGCCTCAGCATGACCTTGGTGACGCTGCTTTGCGGTTTAACTGGCAAACCCCCATCCACCTAAGCAGGCATAATCAGGACATATTTTACATCGGCTCCAACAAGTTGCATCGTTCGCTTAACAAAGGCGATTCTATTACGGTCATGAGCACTGATCTTACCACAAATCCAAAACAAGGTGATGTTCCCTATGGTACAATAACCGCAATACATGAAAGCCCGCTGCGGTTTGGCTTGCTTTACATTGGTACAGACGATGGGCAGGTACACGTGTCTAAAGACGGGGGTTACACATTCGCCAACGTCAGTGCCAAATTACCTAAAGGGCTTTGGGTAAGCAGCCTGCAGGCATCTGCACACAAAGAAAGCAGGGTGTACCTGGCCCTGAATGGTTACAGGAGCGATCATTTTAGCCCTTACGTTTATGTAAGCGAAGACTTTGGTGCAAGCTGGGCCCTGATCAATAAAAAGCTTCCCGCAGAACCCGTAAATGTAATCAGGGAAGATGCAAAACATGATAGCTTGCTTTATGTAGGCACAGACGGTGGGCTCTATGTAACGATCGACAAAGGCCTAAGTTGGATGTTATGGAATAACGGCTTGCCTAAGAGCATTCCCGTGCACGACATCGCCATTCAGCCTTCCGCCAATGAAATTGTATTAGGCACACATGGCCGAAGCCTTTATATAGCTAAATTGGATAGTGTTCAGCTTTTGCTACAAGACAAACTCTACCTTAGGAAACTGCAACAAAGCAAGCCCGATATGGAGGCGTTTTTGCGCGACCTTCCTATTCCTGCAAAAAAAGGGAAGGTAGCAAGGAGAAAGGAGGGGGTCGATATCGACTGTCCCCCTCACTAAATACAGCCTATGGGTTTTCCCCTGCTATCGTCAGCAGGAATATGCTGGTTTCTGTAGCTTTTAACTTATACGGAATGTTTTCGTGTATCACTGCAATCTGACCGTTCGATACGCTTGTTGACTCACCATTTGCCGATAGCTGTAAATTGCCTTGCAGTACTTTTATTGAAACCACGCCACTAACCAGGTTTTCTTTGTCTGTCTCCATTTCAGCATTAGAGTGCATGGCAACCACCGTAATACGGTATTTGTTTGTCTTGTAAACCGTAATTGCATTCCGGTCGTTCTTGAACCAGCTGTCTTCTGATGTAATCTGGTTCACAAATTTGGGAAGGTCTATCGATACCAGTGGCCCTTCTATTTTCCTGTCGCCCTCAGGACGCAATTCAGTAGATTCATTGTGACGCGTTTCCATTCTTCATTATTTGTTTTAAATCAATCAAATAATCTGCCATTAGGAACCTGGAAACTGTCCTTGCCACAAAACAAAAAGCAGGCTTTTGCCTGCTTCTCGTGTGTCTACATAGCTGTTATGCTATACGGTTATATCCAGTTCATCATTGTTTGAACCTTTATTGCTGCGCCTCTCTTCCTTTTTCTCCTCAGCGTTGTTTACATCACTGTCGTGGCGGGGAGGCACTTTACTGTTCGACGAGATAGCGTGAAGCGATGTCCGCCGGTTCTTGTCTTCCTGTGTTGATCTTTTATGCTTACTCATTACTATTCTATTTGCTTGTTTAAACTGCTACAAAGTCGCTCTCCAGGTAATTGGAACCCGTACCGCTGATGTCAATCGGGCCTTTGCCCTTCAGCTTATCGTACTTCGACTTTTTATCGGTACGCTTTGTTTTTTCCTGTTTTACTTCGCGTTGCTCTTTGTTGTTCTTTTTATACTTGTCCATAACTGTAATTTTTATACAGTATAATGAACAAGCTTTAAGCCATGGCTTCCGGCTTTTGTTATATAAAGCATAAGGACATGCCTTAGTCTTCTACTTTTAACTTCGGTGCCTTTTTATCATCCACCTTTAGCTTTCCTTTAGGACCTTTCAGTTTTCCTTCAGTCTCATCCGCCTTCAGTTTAACACCGTCTTCCTTTATCTTGATTTTCCCCTCGTCAAGCTTTACCTTTTTATCACCGTCTTTTATTTTGATCTCGCCATCAGGCTCCACTTTTACCCTGGTTGTATCCCAGCCCCAGGTGCCGCCATCATTTACAAGGTAACCGTTAACGATTATCCGGCCCCTTCCGTAAACCGTATCACCCGTAAGTTCGTTTACGTAAAAGTTCACAGGCTTTTTGTCTTTCAGGTTGTAAGCCTTTCTTTCCCTGTTGTTGTAAAAAAGTTCTATCGAATCTCCTGTTTGTAGGTCTCTGTAAACCACATTAGCCGGAACTGTATCGGATGTGCTTGCCTGGTAGGCAAAGGTTTTATCTGCGTTTATATATCCCTGGCTCGAACCATAAAAGGCTATTCCAATCACCGCGAACAAAGGGAGCAAACCTGCTATCGTCTTCTTCATACTCTTCACCTTTTGTCAATCTAAGGCAAGCACTGTTCCAAATACATTCCGGAGGCTTTAACAACCGCTTATTTTGAGTTTTTTAGCGATTCATCCTGCTCATGCAAGCCTTGTCCTTCCTGCTTTTCAGGCTTTTTTTCGTTCGTATTGTTGTTTTCCTCCCGTGGCCTGTCTCTCTCGTTTTTGTCATCTTCATTAAAATATGCCTGTTGAGTGGCACCGGCTGCTCTTTCGTCTGTAGGCATTCTTCTATCCATATCGTTATCGCCACTGCTACGGGCCATCTGTTCCTGGTCGTAGTTGCCGTCTTTCGTTGATGTTTGCGAGCTATACAGGTCGCGTTTTTTATCTTCTGCCATAATGCATTTTTTTGGCAACAAGTGGTTCAAACAGCCTGCCACCGCAGCCTGCAACAGTTGGCGCTATGCTAAAAAAAATTGTTGGCCAGTGATTGGCCAACAATTAAACACAAAAACAAACAATTGATAAAACAATATACCTTATGCAAATTCTTCTTTAGGCATCGGAACATGCTTGAAGGCATTATCAATATCCCAGATAATGTCCTTATAATATTCAATACCTACACTCAGGCGAATCATTTTCTCTGATATACCCAAGGCATGTTTTTCCTCGTCCGGAACATCAGCATGCGTCATCGAGAAGGGGTGTTCTGCAAGACATTCTGTTCCCCCCAGGCTCACAGCAAGCTTAATATGTTTTAGATGGTTCAGGAAGGTGAAAGCTTCTTTCTCGCCGCCGACGATATCAAAGCTCAACATGGCGCCATATCCAAGGCATTGTTTGTACAGCACGTTTGCCTGGTCAGGATTATTCTCGTGCGTAAAGCCCAGGTAATACACTTTTTCCACTTTCGGATGCTCCTTCAGGTGATTCGCAATAATGTGTGCGTTGCGGCTGGCTTCCTCCATCCTTATTTTCAAGGTTTCAAGACTGCGCATCAATAACCAGCAAGTGTGTGGATCTATAATGGGTCCATAGAAAGTACGACTACGTTTAATTTCTCCAATGAGTTCTTTTGTACTCACTACCGCACCGGCTATCAGGTCGCTATGGCCACCGATATATTTCGTTGCTGAGTAAACTACTATGTCAGCTCCGTGTTGCAACGGGTGCTGCCATATAGGTCCCATGTAAGTATTGTCCACCGCAAGCAATACTTGCTGATGCTTATCAGAGTAGAGCTTAGCAACCTCAGCACACATCTGTATGTCAATAAGGTCGTTTGTAGGGTTGGCCGGTGTTTCTATGAAGATCATCTTAAGCTTCTCAGCCAGGTTGTTGTTTTCAACAATGTCAATGATGTCTTCTATGCCACTCCCGGCATTAAAAGGGTATGCTTTGATGTTGAAGTTTTCCAACACCTGTGTTACAAAAGCGTGCGTTCCGCCATAAAGCGGATTGCTATACAGGATTACATCGCCGGGCTTAAGAAAAGTTAGCATGGTGGTGGAAATAGCACTCATTCCACTTGAAAATACCGCCGCTGCTTCTCCCTTATCCCACAAGCGAAGCCTTTCTTCCAGTATTTCCATATCCGGGTTGTTCAGCCTGCTGTAGATTAATCCCATAGGCTTTTGGCAGTCGGGATCTTTCCCATAAGCCATAGCAAAATAGTCTTTACCGTCTTCAGCTTTTTTAAATACAAAAGTGGATGTATGGAACACGGGGCACTTTACTGCACCCTCGCTCAACTCGGGCTTATAACCATATCCCATCATTTCGGTTTCCGGAGAAAAGGGATGCTTTTTCATGAATCGTAATTTTAGCTAAGTTGAGTGTAAACCGTTCAGAAGCCAATGATAAAAGTCATTAGAAGGCTTGAATTATAATAGTTATTTCTTCTGCCAGGCTTGTTTCGCAGCGTCTCGGGTGCAACAGCGGATGGTTTGCCGGCCAATTCTTTGGACAACAGCGTCTCACATCTAAAGGCCTACTATCTGAAAAAGATACACTAGCTTTGTAGCAAACTGCGTATATGTTTGCTGCAATCAAAAATCTAACTGTCCTGCTTTTCTGCCTCATGTTGCTTTCTGCCTGCAAAAGACCTGAATACCATACCTTGAAAGGCACTATACAGCTTTGGGATTGGCGGGTGGCATTCCTGAACGACAAGGGAGTAGATAAAACCACCCTGTTTCAAGGTTACAGCTTTCGATTTGCCTGGACGAAAGAAGTGGTAGCAAACAAAGTCACAAATTTTTCTACAGGGTCATGGAACCTGCAGGGAGCGGGCGAAAATCAGTTGGTCATAGATTTCCCCGCGAGTCCATTTAACCAGCTCAACAACCTTTGGACTGCAATAGAAGTATCGCACCCCGAAATAAAATTTATGGGTCCGGCAGACAGTACAGGTGCTGCCAGTATGTTGATATTACAAAAAGCTTCCTAGCGGTATTAAGAAGTGGTGCCAGTAGTGATAGTCGTGTAGTCCAGTTATATTTTAGCGTCATGAAGTTTGTCTCTTTGTCCTTATTAACGAATAAGTAGCAAAAAATGTCACGATGAAGGCTGAGATAAAAAGGAGTAAAAAACTGTTACCGCTTGTTCTTTGTAAACTGTACCTGTAGCTTCATTGAAATGTCTTCCGTTTTCGTAAGTTAAGCTGTTCCGATAGAAGAAAGCGTCGCCAATAAAGTAGGTTAAGGCGATTAGTACTAAAACTATTATGGTTTTAAGAAGTTTCATCTGTTGCGTACAACGTCGAAGCATTGGCGATGTGGAGGCATTTATTGACATCCGGCCCTGAATAAAGGTATATAGCTAAAATTGAAAAACTTTAGTTTAGCCAATGTTCGTCAGCCCACATTATCTCAGTTCCCTTAAATATTTGCCTACAATATCATACAACTCTTTGTTGTGCTCTAAATATAAAGCATGACCACCGGCTATATAATGCACTTTCTTGTTGGGAAACAGTAGTAGTGTTGGGTGGTCAATTCCTATAGTGAAGTCTCTTGTGCCGCTTATAATCAACACAGGCGCTTTTATGTTTGCAGTTTTGGGGCTGTGGCTTTCCATATATTCCGGGTATCGGAATACGTTGCTGCCCATTTCCCAATTAAGGCCCGGCCTCGATATAATTGCAGAATCAAGAAGGTAGTTTTCCTGTTTGTCGAACATCAACTGCCAGGTTTTCCTGTTTTGTCCAAGATGCCAGAACGCATTGAAGAAGCGGTTTAGTATAGGCTCCTTTTGATTTAGCAGGTATTCAATCTCATTTTGTTTTAGGTTGGGCAATATCTCAATAGTTTTGTTGATGCCGCTTCTTGCGCTGGCGTTTAGATCAACCGTGCAATTCAGATAAACCATTCCTTTTACTGCTCCTGGGTACATGGTAGCGTATTCGGTGGCTAATATGCCTCCAAACGAATGAGGCATCAACACCCACTGTTTTATTTTCAAAGCTTGCCTTACTTCTTCAAAGTCCCTGGCAATTCTTTGTAAAGAATAATCCTTGTTCTTTGGGCTGGATGATCTCCCGCATCCACGCTGATCGAGGTAGATCATTTCTACATCTTTCTCAAAAACATTGCCTCCTTCGTATTCAAAGTAGATGGAGTTAGAACCCGGTCCGCCATGTATAAATAAAACGGGAACACCCTTGCCCGAACGTTTTACAAACAGTTTTACGCTGTCGGAGGTAGTCACAAATAAAGAATCCTGAGCAAAAGCAGAAGCGGATATCAAAAACAGAATGAACAATAACAAATAACGCATAAGGCTTATAGGTTGAAAAGCTGCAAATGTAAGGAAGTGCAAGTAGGCTTGGGGATGGGCTTGCTGTTGGGAGGCCCGGCACTGTTATGTATGCCGGCCATTTGGTAATAACACTAGCTTTCAAAGCACGCAATTGCGCAGGGAGGGCGTTTAGTCGCAGTAGGAACAGGATATACCCGGAATTACTGTGGTAGAAACAGATGGAAAGACTACCAGCGCGCATGGTAAAAGTGGAGGTCTTGAGGCCAAGAGAGATGAAAACAATTTATGAAGGCACAAGAGGCACAAGAAGCATACGTGGGCCAGTGGTTCGACAATAATCTAATGGATGGTGACTTGGTCTCCACAAAGCAACCACAAATATTTGAGCGACGATAAATAGTTGCTCCAAACAGGATGGTGTAAGGAAGCAGCGGTTCATACCATGATTATCTGCCCACCATATAAAGATCAAGTACACTTAAACTAAAGATGATAGAAGGATCATACGAGGATCACACGACGGTAATACGACATCCCTGAACATACACTTAACATACACCTTAGCATGTCTTAACTGTTTCTAAACCCTTTCTTCATGCAGGCAAATACACATCACTACTGTATCGGTGGTAGGACGGCTACACCTGCACGTGATTTAGAAGCCAGGTTGAGGCTCCTCAGGGGCTGTATTATAGTAGGTATTCCGTTTCTCCGATGCTACCACTGTGAGCAAATAGCAACCGACCCGTGGAGGCCTGCCCATGCAGGCCACTATTGTTAATCAATGAGATGTGTGCAGAAACTGGAAAAATCGGGAACAAACGGGAACAAAACTGAACAAACGGGAACAAAACGGAATAAAATGGAATAATCGGGAAC
>JAEZDR010000060.1 GCA_023433265.1 Bacteroidota bacterium
ACCCCGATATGCATGTGCCCGTTGAAAGAGTTAAAAGCTCGGCGCAACTATTACAGCAGTTAAACGGCAACGTGCAATTGCGCATTTACCCAGACATGGGACATACCATCACCCGGCAAGAACTAGAAGAAGCAACCAAGTGGGTATTTAACAATGGGCAATAAAAAAGGCGGATGAACCGCCCTTGCTTATGTTTGAAGCAATTATTTGCTTTTGTTGCGGATGTAGGCTTCTACCTGCTTCCTATTGTTGCCTACAGCCCTGATGGCCCCGGTAACCTGCTGTGCTGAAACTCCAAACTTCTCCGCCACATGGCGCACTTCCCAACTCTGGCCTCCTGCTACTCTTGCACGGTCTCTGCTGCCTCTTTTTGTTCTACTATCTGGCATAACGTTTTATTTTCTTAACTATATTAAATAGCGTGCCTCAACGCGCCTTGCCTGTTAACGCGGTGTTTAATCTTGCGCCCTGCACACAGCAGCAGCATTACAGCTTTGGAGAGTCAGCAACTGTTTTGCATTAGCAGCCTGTAACCGCTTGTTTTACCTGGCAAGGGATATCTCCTTTCTTTTCTGCCAGGGAAAAAGCTTTGCCATGCCGTATATCCCACCCTGAAGACCGTCCTTCTATACAGACTTTACCGGCTTAACCAAATCACCTATCTTTTCAGTCTAAACCCCTACTTCATGAAGCTAACAAACTTACTTTGTATTATGGCGCTTATACCGGCATGCAAGAGTACTGGCGATTCGTCTTCTGCCAATTTTGATCCTATTGAAGTTACCTACCCCACAACGACCAAAGGTGAAGTGAAGGACACCTACTTTGGCACTACGGTAAACGATCCGTACAGGTGGCTGGAAAACGATACCAGTGCAGAAACTGCTGATTGGGTAAAAGCACAAAACACGGTAACCCAGGGCTACCTTGCCAGGATACCTTTCCGCAATGCAATAGCCAAACGCTATGAGGAGTTATACAACTATGAGAAGTATGCAAGCCCTTTCAAAGAGGGTGGTTATTTGTATTACTACAGGAACAGCGGGTTGCAAAATCAATTTGTGCTGCACCGTGAAAGCCCCGGCAAGGAAGCAGAAATATTTCTTGATCCCAATACCTTCAGCAAAGACGGTACTACCAGTTTAAGCGGCATTTATTTTACAAAGGATGGAAGCCTTGCTGCCTACTCTATAAGCGAAGGAGGCAGCGACTGGCAGAAACTGGCGGTGATAGATGCAAAGACCAAAAAGGTTTTGACAGATACGCTGAACTTAAAGTTCAGCGGCGCATCGTGGAAAGGCAATGAGGGTTTCTTTTACAGTACTTACGACCGCACCAAAGGAAGCAGGCTTGCCGGCGTAACTGACAACCACAAACTATACTTTCATAAGCTGGGAACTAAACAATCGGAAGACAAACTCATATTCGGCAGCGACACGAAGACCAACCGGTACATCAGTGGCGGCGTATCAGAAAACGGGCGCTGGCTGGTAATCTACCCGGCCAATGAAACCTATGGTAATGCCGTGTATGTGCTGGACCTTACAAAACCGGGTGCTTCGCCTGTAACGGTTGTTGGCGATATGAAGAACAGCCATGCAGTGCTGGATGTGGACGACCAGTTTTTCTATATGTACACCGATAAAGATGCACCGACGGGTAAAGTAGTTGCCCTGCCGATAGACAAGCCGGGCGAGGCCAACTGGAAAACCCTGATACCTGCGAAAGCAGAAGTTTTAGCTGCAACAACCGCGGGCGGTTACATCTTTGCTACCTACCTCAAGGATGCCGTAAGTAAGGTGGAGCAATATGATTACAGCGGCAAGCTGGTGCGCGATGTAAAGCTGCCCGGTGTAGGCACAGCTACAGGCTTTAGCGCGAAGAAAGAAGATAAAGACTTCTATTACAGTTACACTTCTTATACCTCTCCCCTTTCCATTTACCACTACAACGTGGAAACAGGTGAATCGAAATTATACAAAGAATCCGTTTTGAAGTTTAACCCTTCAGAGCTGGAGAGCAGGCAGGTGTTTTACAAGTCGAACGACGGTACAAGAATACCCATGATTATCACCTATAAGAAAGGGATTGAGCTGAATGGAAATAATCCTGCCTTGTTGTATGGCTATGGTGGCTTCAGTGCAAGCATCACCCCATGGTTTAGTACGAGCAATATAATCCTGCTGGAAAATGGTGGCGTATTTGCCGTTGCTAACATTAGAGGCGGTGGCGAATATGGCGAAGAGTGGCATCAGCAAGGTATCAAAACAAAGAAGCAGAATGTATTCAACGATTTTATTGCTGCTGCGCAATTCCTGGTTGACAGTGGTTATACCAGCCGTGACAAACTTGCTATACAGGGCGAAAGCAATGGCGGCCTGCTTGTAGGCGCCTGCATTACCCAAAAGCCCGATATGTGTAAAGTAGCCTTCCCGTTTGTAGGTGTGCTTGATATGTTGCGCTACCATAAGTTCACCGCAGGTGCAGGCTGGGCTTATGACTACGGCACAAGCGAAGAGAACAAAGAAATGTTCGATTACCTGTATAAATATTCACCGGTACATAATGTAAAAAAAGCAAGTTATCCTGCTACGCTCATTATGACAGCCGACCATGACGATCGGGTGGTACCTGCTCACAGCTTTAAGTTTGCTGCTACCTTGCAGGAAAACCAGGAAGGAAAGAACCCGGTGCTTATCCGCATTGAAACGAAAGCGGGACACGGAGCGGGGAAGAGTACCGCGCAGATCATACAGGAGCAAGCAGATAAGTGGAGTTTCTTTTTCTATAACATCGGCGTGAAGCCCAAATACTAGTACCACTGTTATAACCAATAGTAGGAAGAGGCTGTCTCAAAACAAAGAGACAGCCTCATTTATTTAACCCCCAGAATAACTGCGCTTAACACTTCATTGTTCTTCGCACAGTGGCGCCTACCCTAGTTTATTGACCATGAAGAGCGGGTGCATAAACCTGCCATTGTCCTGGTTATTTGCTGCTTTTTTTCGGTTATTTGCGTTTTAAGCGAGATAGATGCAACGATTTGCAGCAAAACAATTAGACGAAAGTGGCGAGCCGCTTTATTACCTTGTTGAATACGAGGTGGATGAAAGCGCCGGTGTATTTGCCTACACCGGCAGGGCCTATGCTACCAATGACGTGAACAGGGAGCTTTCAGAAAACGATGAAGCATTCTCGTTTAGTTTCCACCGTGCCGGCATTGACTGGTCGAGGATAGATAAGATAGAGGTATGGTCCCGACTGGGTGAAGACATGGCACTGCGCATAAGAAATACCTTCTTTGGCGACCTGGTGCTGAGTGGGATTATGGGTTTGGAGCAGCGGAAGAATTAAGAAAACTTTGTTTGGGATTTTCGATATCGAAATGCCTGCCATACAGCTTTAATATCCTTGATTACTCAGTTCATGGGTTAGATTGATTTACCGGTAACAATATAGTTATGGTGGTGCCCTCTCCCGGTTTGCTGTCCAACTGGAGTTTACCTTTGTGTTTTGTAACAATCTTTTTAACAATCGATAACCCGACACCCACATTTTCGGTGCTTCTATCTATTTTATTGAATACTTCGAACACATAATCAGTAAACCGGGGTTCCATACCTATGCCGTTATCCTTAACCTGTAATTTGAGATACTCAGCAAACTTGTAGTTGTTTACATCCTTGCTAAAAATGTTCTCCTCCATCGTAACGCCCTGTACGTGAACAAAGAGCTGCCTTTCCTTGCTTCTGAACGTAATTGCATTTTTGATGACTTCGAAAAATAGCGACTCCAGTAAAACATTGTAGCCCTCAATGATTGGAAGAGGGTCCACCCTAAGGATGAAGTCATTAAAGCCGGTAGTCATTCGTGCTTTGGAAGTGGCTTGTTGTATCACTTTTTAGAGGTCTACTTTGACAAGATGCTGGTCTGCAAAATCGATTGCTATAAAGCTGTGGAGACCGGTAATGATGGATCTAAGGCTTAAAACCAGATTACCCATCTTCTTAAGCGCCGGTTGATGCCCCTCCTTGATCTCCATAGGGAAAGCATCAAGGGTTACCAACATTTTCCTGATAGGCTCAGCCAGATGGTGAGACGTTACTTTACTCAATTGAAGGTACTCTGCATTAAGGGCTTTTAGCTGGGTAATGTATTGCTCGTTCTCTTCCAACTTGTGCTGAAGAGCTTCTTTCAATCTTTTTGCCTCAGCGTTTTCAGCAAGCGCCTGCTCCAGGACCTTCTTCGCCCTTAATAACTCATCTTCATACTTATGCCTTTGCAGCACACGCAGCAGTACAAGCAAATACACGTCGTTTTTCTTAGTACCGTTTACAATTACTGGAATGGTTTGTCCCGTTTTGCCTGAAAGGTTGAAGAATATTTCTTCAGCCTCAGTTTGCATCTGGAGCAGTGGCACGAAATGAGTTTGGAAAAATATCCTGGCTGATATGGTTAAAATGCTCTCGAATGGCTTACCGGCCAGCGATCCGCAAGCGTAGCCCAGCAAGGCACAAATGCGCTCGTTAGCATCCAATATGTTTCCCTTTACATCAAGCAGTAACACGCCACAAGGAAGCGCCTGCACATAATGCTCGAGCTTAACTGTTGATGAATCGATCAATTTTTATGTGCGCTTAAAAATTCTTCGATGACAGCTATAGTTTCCTCAGGAGCGCTCATATGGGGGCAATGCCCGGTAGCATTCAATACTTTCAAAGTACTATTGGGCATTACTGTATGCATATAATCGCCAACTTCTCCCGGCGCAATGATATCATCGGAACATTGCATAATCAGCGATGGATGCTTCACCTTAGGCAGATCTGCACGATTGTCTGAGAAAAAAGTAGCTTTTGCAAAGTTTTTTGCTATAACAGGGTCGGTGCTACAAAAGCTTTCAGTTAATTCTTTTGACAGTTCCGGGCGCTGATCATTCTTCATAATAGCAGGAGCTAAAAAATTAGCCCAACCGATATAGTTCTTCTCCATTGTGTCCAACAGTTCCTCTATATCGGTGCGCTCAAAGCCACCGGTATAAAAAGGTTTCTCATTTATATAGCGCGGTGAAGGGCCCACAAGTATTAATTTGGAAAAATAAGAAGGCTCTTTAATTGACGCCAATACTCCGATGATGCTACTAACAGAGTGGCCTACAAACACACATCCCCTGGCATCGGTGGCTTCAATAACTTCTAATACGTCTTGCGCATATCCATTAAGATTGGCATACCTGTCCGGATGGTAGGCGGCAATATCGCTTTTGCCGCAACCCACATAATCAAACAAAACAATACGGTAATCTTTTTCAAACGCGGGGTATACAAAGCGCCACATATTCTGATCGCAACCAAAGCCATGAGCAAAAACGATGGGCGTAGTGCCTTCACCCATAATGCGCACGTTGTTGCGCTTAATGATAGTGTCTTTCATCAGGTATAATCTTGTAGAAGGTTAGAATGCGAAAATAGTCTGTTCAACTATAAATCGCAATATTTGCCTATAAGTTTATCAACGATGAATAACCGTTTGCTATTCATTACCGACGACGATGCAGAAGACCGTGATTTATTACGTGATGCTTTGCTGCAGGAGCGATATGATGGCGCTATTGAAGTGGCATCTGATGGTGAGGAGTTTATGCAAAAGCTTGCCGGCCTTAAGCAGGCGCATACGCTTCCCCACCTTCTTGTGCTGGATTTGAACATGCCTCTGAAAGATGGTTACCAGGTATTGCAGGAACTGAAAGCCGACAACATGCTAAGCGAGATACCGGTGATAGTGTTTACCTCGTCACTAGACGAGAGAGAAGCAACGCGCTGTATAGAATATGGCTGTTTAAAACTTCTCAGAAAGCCTTACAATCTTGCTGGCTTTCGAGCCGTGGCGTGCGACATAATCCAGCTTGTAAATACTTTGGGCAAATACGCCTAGTATGCTAACCCTGGTTGTTGCAACACAACCGTTCAAAAATCCTTCTATTTTGGCTACTATTCACTCCTACGCCCATCAGACAAAAGATATAAGCAAAAAGCACCGATCGCCATCACAATATCTCGCACGGCCACATCTAGGTAATGCCAGCCGATGAGCAGGTTAACTGCAATACCCACCAGCCACAGCGAAACAATCAGCGCTCCCAGCCTTGGCCGCAGGAGGACGATGATGCCTGCCACTATTTCTACAACGCCTACTATCAGCATAAACGTATGTGCCTCAAATGGCAGCACGCCGGCTATCGCAGGTGCCAGGTATTGATCCCAGTTTACCAACAGGTGCATGAACTTGTCAGCACCCGCAGCAATGGGAACAAGGCCATAGGTTAGTCTCAGCAGGTTGCTTACTTTGCCTGCAGCAGATGTTGGATTGGCGGTAGTAGTATGTCCGTGGTAATTTGCTGTTATCGTGCTCATTGTTTGATTTTTTTAGGTTAATAATACTTGTCTAATAAGAGCGCGACAACATCAAAAAGGTTACAGACATCTTCGGTTAAGTTTTGACAGGTGGCCAATAAAAATATTATTCGCTAAGTTGTAACTTTCCAAGTACCCAACTCATCTTCTATTTACAACAGTTTAAACCATGGAAACTACATTACATAACGGCAAGCTAAGCGACGCATTGGTAATAGAACGGGTTTTGGCAGGTGACACCGCATTGTTTGAATTACTGGTGCGCAGGTATAACCCTGTGCTGTATAAGATTGCGAGAAGCTATGGATACAACCACCAGGATGCCGAAGACCTGATGCAGGAAGCACACTGCAAGGCCTTTAAGCAGTTGAAGCAATTAGAGCAAGCAGCCTCGTATAAGAGCTGGATTTGCAAAATCATCGTCAACCAATGCCATTATAAACAGAATCTTGCTGCAACGCGCCTGACCGTTATGGATGACGGTTCGATTTCAGAGGACAAAACCCCTTTGTTTACCCGTAAGCCAGACGTAAATAATGAAACCAGCAGAAGAGAACTCAGCCGCATCATAGAAGCAAGCATCCTGCGCTTGCCACTGATGTACCGAACAGTATTTATGTTTCGGGAGGTGGAAGCTCTATCAGTGGAAGAAACTGCCAACCTGCTTGGAATAACCCCTACCAATGTAAAAGTGCGCTGCAGCCGCGCGCGCATGATGTTACAAAAAGAACTGGAGCAGTACTACAGCGCTGCAGACCTATTTGAATTCAACCTCATATACTGCGATGCAATTGTTGAACGGGTAATGGCGCAGGTTAAGTAAATAGCCTGGCGTTTAAGAAATATTGCTACCTCCTGATGCGAAGCTTGTTTATCATTTCTGTTGAAAGGCTATCAGCATACACCCCGTATGCATCCACCAAGGTACCTTTCATCCCGTCTTTTGATGATATGGCGTACACAATCGCATTATCGTCAGGGTTGCTAGCCCCTTCAAACCGGAAATATTTATCTATAACAAAGTCATCCGGGTGCAATTGCTTATGCGCTTCCGCACATTCTACACAGTCAGGCTTTAGGTTAAAGTCTAAAGTATAACCTTCATTTTTCAAAGCAGTAAGTGTGGCAGAAACTGTAGGGTAATTGTTCATAGCAAATAATTTTGAGATGGTGACGCTTACTACCTGCTGCAATACTTGTTCCTGAATTTATTGAATTGAAAGGACGGCTGCCGGGGGAAGCCGATCCTCAGAAGACCGATACTTTTCCACCCCCACGGGCAAAGCAATCGTTGCTTTTGAAGGATGAGCATTCGCGGAGGCAATCCCTGCTTCGCTGCTTCCAGTTTGTAACGTGTTCAACGACAACCGCAGGGAAACACTTGATTTGGCAGTAAGTATTGCCAAGCCAGGCGTGGAATAAGGCAAATAGCTCGAGGTGCCTAATAAGAACCGCCCGCCTAAACCAGGCGGGCGGTTCTTTATTAAAAGAAAACTATTCTGTTTACTTCGACACAACTCTTTGAGAGAAAGTAACCTCGTCGTTTGATATAATTAAGGTATACAAACCTGGATTACTGAAGGCCGGAACATTGATGTTCTTACTTGCACTACCACCTTCATAGCTGATAGCTCCGTGATAAACTTCCTGTCCCAGGGCATTGTAAACTTTCACCTTGTAGTTTCCTTGTTTCACGTTTTTGAACGAGATGGAAAGCTGGTTGCCGGTTACAGGGTTGGGGTAAAGAACTATTTCACCTGTAGTAGCTGCAGTTGTTTTTACTTTCACTACCGGGCTGTAGAACTCTTTTCCATTCATTTCAATTGCCTTAATTCTATAGTAGTTGTCTCCGTTCAGCGGATTTGCATCCATAGCGCTGTAGCTTGCAAATGTGCTGTGATTTGAAACGGCTGTTCTTGTTGCTATCTTCAACCATGATGCTCCATTTGATGAACGTTCCACTTCATAGCTCTTTATGTCCACTTCGTTGCCTATTGTCCAATCCACCTGTACCTGCCTATCCTTACGTGTTGCTTCAACTGAAACAAACTTCACCGGAAGTGTAGATGCCGCTTTAAACACGATCCTGAACCTGTTCTGGTTTGCCGAAAGCGGGTCTGATGTTACAGAGAAGTCGTATAAAGTTTCTCCTGCCGTTGAAAGCGGTGTTGTTGTATTAAGGTAAAGGTCTTCTAACTGAGCATCCAGCGATGTGTTTACATTCAAAGCCAGCTTCAATTGGTAAGCTCTTACTGTTGTGTTCCACAACTTCACAAACAACGTATCGTTGTCAACAATCAGGGGCCTTCTTTCCAATACAAGGTTGCTGCCCTGCCTGGTGAAAACTATGTTTTCATTGAAGTTCGCCATCTTATTGATATCCTCTGAAGTAACCAGTTTGCTATACCCGGTATTGAACCATGCTGAAGCTGCATCTGCCAGGCTTGCCACACCATTGTTACTAAAGTTGAGCTGAATATCTACCATCTCGTCTGCACCGGAAGTTTTGAAAACATTGCCCCCTGTGCCGGTAGTCTTATCTTCTTCTTCAATAGTTAGAGATCCATCATTGCTGTCGTTGCTTCTTACCAGGAAAGCCTGCCCGCTTTCTACAATTGAGTTAGCGGCAGCATAGCTTCCTCCTGCTCCACCCACTGTTGAGCCATTGATGAAAGTAACCCATGCTCCAAAGGTTCCACGCTTAGGATCCCAAACATAAAACTCATCGTTGATGTTGGCGCTCCTTGTAATAGCTGAGAAGTCAATAGGAGACGCGTATGGATTACCTACCACCTGGTATGCGCTTGATCCGGAAACACTTACCGGTTGCTGACCAGTTTTCAAAGAGCCCTTCATACGCAACACCGTGTTGGTCGGAGTAGCAGAACCGCCCTGGCTTAAGTCAATACTGCGATCACCCCTTACAAACAAAAGATAGCCGGGGTAGTTTGTAATAGCTGCATCGGTGCCGGTAATATCGGCCCAGCCGGTACCTGCTGCGTTCATTATTTTAATAGAAGGTGCCATTATGCTGGCATCAAAATAACCCGTACCCGTACCCGTAATATGCGTTCCATAGCCGGATTTGGGGTCGGCTGTTGGTGCTGTCGCACCTTCCATCCATGAATTTTGAATGGTCGGCGCTCCTGTTGTACTCAACGGTGCTGCCAGTAACCTCCATGCACGTTTAGCAGGAATAAAACGCTCAATAATAATGTTTGTTGCATTGGTTAATGAAGCGCCCGTCATATCCGCAACCCTTGCCGTTGCAGAGGCTGTTGACTTTAAGGTTAAGCTCTTACTGTTAACATCTAAAGAAGCCCCGGTTATCGTCAACGCACCGTAAATATCAAGATCAGTACCCAGCGTAGCACTCTTACTGTTGTTAATGGTCAGGTTATTTAAACTGCGGCTGCCTGAGGTAAAGTTTAATGTGCCTGCTGTGCCATCTATTGTCAGGTTAGATGTGGAAGAACCACTGATAGTTCCACTACCTGATACTGCATCATTAATAGTGAAAGATTGTCCATTTATAGTCAATGTAGCATTGCTTCTTAATTCTACCTTATTTACAGATTTTGCACTTGATAGCATTGGCATATTAGCAACTCCAGTAGGAATAATAATGTCACTTGCTGCTCCGGGCACAGTATTGTCATCCCAGTTTTGTGCAACATCATAATTTACAGATTCGTTTCCTGTCCACATTCCCGGCACATACACTTCATCTGCCCCCTTGTAAGGATTAATTGTCTTGCGGGTTTCTCCATCAATATCAACTGTAACACCGGTAATTGGAGTACCATAAAAATCAAGATTACCTAAAGTGCTGCCTGTTAAATGTAAATCAGTGGAGCTCACAAAATTCGCGGCAGTGAACTTTGTATTTGCTTCCATACCGCTTGCAGTTTGATAACCACTTAAAGCAGAGTAAACTGTACCTCCCCATCCTCCGTGGTAGGCGCCTGATGATGCAGTACAACGATACACGTTATAATCAATACTGTTTGTTCCTGCAGTTGCATTAAAGTTAGCTCCAAGATGGAAAACTCCGCTTGTGCCCCCTGTTCTTGTGTTATAAACAATATTGTTTTTAAAATTCAACACGCTTCCTGCCCCGGTTGTTGATTTATAAAAACCTGCAGACACTGTAGAAGATGCAGTTCCACCCGTATGGGTACCTCCAATGTAAATGGAGTTATTATAAATATTTACGGTATAGTTATCTGCCCCTGATAAGTGAATTCCATATACCTGGGTTTTAGTTCCTGCATCTTTAGCAAGGGAGATGAAGTTGTTTCTGATCGTCCAAACTGAACTTGCGGCCGCGTTAACAAAATTTATTGCCTTAAGTGTTGTAGTGCCTGTGTTGTCCAGGTCATAAATCCGGTTCCTTATGATGAGATTGTTGGTGCCTCCCATCGTATTGCTATTGATGGTTATGCCATAGTTCGCCGTGCTTGAAGCCGCGGTTTGGAAAATATTATTTTCCTGTAGTATAGTATTATTTGAATTATTGGCGAGGTAAATATTGGCAAATGTGCAGTTTGAAATATTGCAATTTCTAATAGTATTATTATCATTAGGAGTACCTGAAGTACCATTGAAGTAAATTCCATACCTGCCGCCTACCAATTCTGAATATTCTACAACATTATTAGCATTTGCAGTTGAAGTTGAAGTTGAAAACTCAATGTTTCGGGTAGTACTCGAAGATTCCATAGCATTCAAATTCAAGTAACGGACTGTGGCATTCGCTGCACCATTGATGAACCTGATATTGGTTGCCCCGGTTGCTGTGCTACTGTTTGTTATAGTTATTGCTTTTGTGCTACCTATACCTCCAGGCCTGCCATCCAAAAAGATGTTTGAAATACCATCAAGGTCTATAATTGGCGTATTTACACTTGTGGATATGGTGTGGGAGGTAGAAGTTTCCGGACGAATTGTTATAGACCAGGTTCCACCAATCCTGTTAGGCTGTGTGAATTTGATTGGGAAAGTTTCTCCAGAAGATGAATAATCAGATGTTAATTCAAAGATTACGTCACCAATAATCTCTGAGTTGGATGCGTTTAGAATATTAGCAACGCTCGTAAGGTTTGTAAAGTTCTTCCCGACTCCTACTGTATATGTTCCGGAAAGCTGTGGAGTGATAAAATAGTATGCAGGACTGGCTGATCCGTTTAATGGATTGGTGCTCGCATTTCCAAGAATATCTTCTGCAGAAATGTAATACCATATTGTGTCCGCTTCTGCAACTCCACCAATCAATGAATAGTCAAACGTAAATGTGTACACATTTCCTGCTTCTGATGTTGCATCAACTGAAGTAAAAGCGCCTGATGGATCTTTTTTGAAATTCAATTTAGGTGCATCAGCTCCGGCTTCAACACCTGAATCGTCAGTGATGGTAACAGCAATTGTGCGATTCGAAACAGACGAAGTATTACTTAATGCCGTGAAGCTAATTGTTGGGCCGTTCAAATCAACGCCGTTTTCAAAAGCGCCAATGGAAGTATTTCCGCTTCGTGGTTCACCATTATAATCTTCATCAAAACCTGGTATCGGAGTTCCATTATTCAAAAGGGGTGAACTAAGCTGCGGTTGCATATTAGTTGAAGAAACCAATTTTGGATCTGAAGCAATACTGCTTCCATCCTGCCCAGTTCCAGTCTTGATTGCTGCTAAATTGGCGCGCTCTGTGCCGCCAATGTAACCCAATGCAGCCCCATTAGTATAATAGTTATTATAGTTGCAGTTAGTATATGTTGTACTTGCAACAGTATAAATAGCATAGTTTTTCGGTGAAGTTCCACCTACCCTTGCATTATAAAACACATTGTTCCTAATATCCATACCGGTTGATGCAGTAGTAACAGAAAGACAATGAGAAATATAGCCTGATGTTGTAGCTTTAATTGTATCTGTTATACTTATGGAATTATAATAAATCTTGTAATTCGTTCCCCCAACAATCCTTATTCCACCATGCCCCGAAGTAGCGGTAGTTGTTCCATAAGCACGTATATCATAAATCAGGTTATTATCAATCCGGTTGTCTGTGCAGCCCGTTGTTGAACTAAAATAAATACCATAGGTAGCATAGTTGGTTGTATTTGTATAACCCAACCCATGAATCTTGTTTTTCGAAATATTGGTATTGCTAACATTCGTAACGAAGTAAATTCCGTATTTGGTATTATTTGAAATCATATTAAAAATATGATTGTTGGAGATATCAGCCCCGTTGACACTTGCAATCTGGATACCGTAGTCGGTAACATATTCATCGCTATTATCAGAGCCAATTTCGTTACCGCTAATGACCAAACCTGTCAGTTCACCCGTTGTAGCAACTCCCCTTGCATAAATCCCATAGCTTGCTTTACGAACTGTATTATTCTGAATAGTTATACTGTTATTGTCAGCCCCTGTACCTGTTGTTGAAATCGAGGAGCCTCCAATATATATTCCGTAGGTTGTCTGTGCAATAGTACCTGTTTCGACAATACAATTCTTAATGGTGCTATTTGTTGCGCCTTTTGCAGCTCCGTTACTTGATATCCAAATACCAGCAGTTGCTGTTACTGTTGCTGTATTGGATATGGTAAGAC
>JAEZDR010000054.1 GCA_023433265.1 Bacteroidota bacterium
CCATATTAGGGCAGGAAAGAGAAAGGCAACAAATAGGAAGAGAACTACATGATAATATAAACCAGGTTTTAAGCACGGTTCGTATGTACCTAGAGATATTCCTCAACGGCGATGGCAAGGAACGCGACCTGGTAATGAAAGCCTTTAAAAACGTAACTGAAGCTATCCAATCTGTCCGCGAGTTGTCGAAACACCTCGTAACGCCAACCTTGAGCGATATTGGGATAAATGAAGCGCTTAAAGAGCTGATGGATGACTACCGTGCGAATAAGCAGCTCAAAATTATGTACCAAAGCAAGATGGAAGGGGAAATGCCTGAGCATCTTGCCTTGGTTGTCTTCAGGGTGGCCCAGGAACAATTGAACAATATATTGAAACATGCAGAAGCAAGGAATGTGCGTGTTTTACTTGATGTTAATAGCCACACTGTACTTGAGATAGAAGATGACGGCAAAGGCTTTGATATAACGAGGCGTTGCAGGGGCATAGGGCTACAGAACATTAAAAACAGGGTTGAGTTTTACAAAGGGTCGGTCCAGATCAATTCTGCGCCGGGGAAAGGATGTAAATTAGTAGTAAGAATTCCAATATCTAATATATAAAAATGAACAAAGCAACGATCGTAGTGGTAGATGACCACAAAATGATTAGAGAAATGTGGATGCAAATGTTTGCAAGCCACCCCACTGCTGAAGTGATAGGGGAGAGTGGTGAATACAATGAAGCGATACAACTTATTTTAGCAAAAAGACCCGACATTGTATTGCTTGACATCAATCTTCCTCCACACTCAGGGATGGATGCTGTTCCTATTTTGCGGAAGCATGTTCCTGGTGTAAAGATTATTGCGGTGTCCATGCATAACCAGCCGGCGTATGCCAAGAAAATGATTCAACTAGGTGCAAAAGCATACGTAACAAAGAACTCATCGCAGAAAGAGATGTTCAAAGCAGTAGAAGAGGTGTTGCATGGCAGGACTTTCATTTGTTCTGAAATCAAAGAGAAGATTTCGGAGTTGTTTGTAAAGGGCGAAGAGGTTGTTCACGACGTGAAAGGGCTTTCACTTCGGGAGATTGAAATAATTAAACTCATACAAAATGGTCTATCGAGTAAAGAGATTGCTACCCACCTCAGCATTTCAGTAAGGACGGCTGAAGTGCATCGTCATAACATTTTGAAGAAACTACATCTGAAAAACACTGCCGCACTAATTAATTTTATCAATAACAATTCCCTGGTGTAGCCTCAGAAGAAAATAGACTAGAGACTTATAAAAAAAATCCCGGCAGGCCGGGATTTTTGCATTAAGTATGTTAAGCTTGATTAAGCTGAAGCAAGTTTTTTATTAGCGGCGCGTGCTATAGCCCAGGTGCCGAAGAATAGCGATGCAAACAAAGCTGTTGCAATTAGATTATTCTGGTAAAAGGGAAGAGCGTCGTTGTAGCAAAGCATTAAACCTTCCATTGTTTGAGGGCGTTGTAAACCGCCGACCCCACTAAACCAAACAAAGAAGTTAGATAGTAAAAAGTATGTAGTAGGTGCGGAGAATGTTGCTAAAGCAATTTTTGCAAGTTTAAGTTTGCCGGCCATGAAGCCAAAGCAACTCATGGCAGTAAGGAGAATATAGTTGGTTACCTGTCCTTCATAAATGCCCTTCATAGTGGTAACATTGTACCTGAAAAGAACTTCGAAAAGCATGTCGGAGATAAACATGGATAACAATGGCATTGCAAAAGCCCATTTCTTGTCTCGATAAAACAACGCACCGCTAAAAATGGCGATGGCCAGTTGCGGGGCAAAGCCCATAGGCCTGCCGGGGATAAGACGGTATAAGGCAGAAACAAGAACAAGAGCCGATAACGTTAATAGGATATGGTTAGATCTTTTCATATCGTTTAAATTAGAGTTGCAAATTTAGCGGTTTTTAAACAGGAACAAAAGCTTTAAACATCATTGACTTATCCACCGAAGTGAGTTCGTAAGTTGTATTCGCCGCAATGCCAATCACTTCTCCTCTTGAAAAGGTGATGCCCTCAACGGATATCTCCCCTTCCAGCACTAACCACATTTCGAAGGAGCGGGAGACTGCCCTATAAGAACTGCCCGCGCGAACGGTGACCTGGCTTATGGAAAACTCGGCAGCAGGACAGATGAAAGCTTTTTCAATATCAGAAATCATTTGTCCGGTAAGTAATTGCGGACGTATTCCTTCGCATTTTGTAAGCTTTACTAATTCTTTCGGATCTATGTGTTTATCTGTTAGGCCTCCCCTGATAACATTATCGCTATTAGCCATAAGTTCGACATTCTGACCCTGTAGGTAGGCATGCGGTACTCCTGCTGCCTGGAAGATGGCTTCGCCTTTTTTTAAATGGACGAGGTTGAAAAAATAAATTGAGAATATGCCGCGATCTAAATTGGTTAGCCGGGGCTGTTTTTTGAACAGTTTGCAAAGCCACCACCCCGGATCTGAGGGTGAGAGTTGATCTGCTCTGCCGAGTTCGGTTTCCACTAGCGGTTTCAAAATCTTATCTACCGTGTCCTGCGAAATGTTCATTATATAGGTATAAAGTCCATTGTAGCTTTGCTGGGTGAATATGGGAAGTAATTCGAAAAATGAAGGGTACACCTCCAGCGTAGAAAGCAATTGTTCTTTTTCCTTAAAACCATGAAGTAACCAAAAGTCGGATAGAGCAACCATTACTTCCGGCTTGTGATTCCTGTCTTTGTAGTTCCGCCCGGGATTGTCAGCCGCGATGCCTTTTGCTTCTTCTTCCCGGAAACCAGCAATAGCCTGTTGTTTAGTTGGGTGTACCTGAATAGAAAGCATTGCATCCACATCCAAGACCTTGAAAAGATAAGGTAACTCATGAAACTGTTCTGCCACTGCAGAACCAAGCATTTCTTCTTTATAACTATCTATCCATTCAAGAAGAGAAATACGTTGTTCGTTAACTTGTATCCATGAAGGGCAGAGCCGGTGGGTTCCCATCCAAAGTTCAGCATAAGGTTTTGCATCCTCGTTGTGCTGACCTACGAGGTTAGGAATAAATGTTGTGCCACCCCATGAATAATGTTGAACTCTTGGAATAACTTTGAATATCTTTTTTTGAACCATTTAAGCGCTTAGGTTATGACAACAAATTTAACCACCGGTGCCAGAGGGGAGACACTTGCTGTGCAATATCTGCAAAATAAGGGTTATAAAATACTTGAAAAGAATTGGCGGTGTCGACACTGGGAGATTGACATCATTGCCAGCAAGGGCAACATGCTCCATATTTTCGAGGTTAAGACGAGAACTAACTTAAAGTATGGATACCCTGAAGAGAGCATTGGTTATTCGAAAATGCAAAGTCTTCGGAATGCGGCGGAAGAATACCAGTATAAACATCCTGAGTGGAAATACCTGCAATTTAATGCGTTGGCAATCTTATTGAGGCCTTCCAGCGAAATAGAATATATGCTGATTGAGGACGTTTACTTTTAGCGCTGATTAGAAGGTATGATGCTCCTTTAGGTTAAGTTTGCAAAAAGCAGAAAGTGAACACGCTTACAGTGACCCTTGTTCAAGCCGACCTTGCCTGGGAGGACAAGGATGCCAACTTGCGGAAATTTACCCGCATTATAGAGGGAATAACCGATAAAACAGAGTTGATTGTATTACCTGAAATGTTTAGTACTGGATTTTCCATGAATCCTGAGCGATTAGCAGAGACAATGGAAGGAGAAACAGTCTGCTGGTTGAAGGAAATAGCTGCACGCAAGGGTGCGATTGTAGCCGGGAGCCTGATGATTGAAGAGGGCGGACACTATTTTAACCGTCTTGTTTGGATGCTACCCAATGGCAATTACGGTTTTTACGATAAACGACATTTGTTTTGTTATGCGGGGGAGGATAAGCATTACAGTAGGGGTGACACCCGGCTGATTGCGTCGGTAAAGGGGTGGCGTGTTAATTTGCAGGTTTGTTACGACTTGCGATTTCCTGTTTGGGCACGACAGCAAAAATCAGATCATGAAGGCCCGGAATATGATGTATTGCTATACGTTGCCAATTGGCCAGAACGCCGAAACCACGCATGGAAAAGTTTGTTGACAGCAAGAGCGATAGAAAACCAGTGTTATGTGGTTGGTGTAAACAGGGTAGGTAATGATGGCAATCAAATTTACCATAGCGGGGATAGCATGGTGTTGTCTCCCCTTGGAGAAGTGCTTCATCATGTAGCCGACAAAGAAGAAGTATATACTATCACTTTACAGAAGCAAACATTAGAAACTGTAAGGGAAAAATTTCCTTTTTGGAGAGATGCAGACTCTTTTACAATTTATTAATGAAGGCATTTAAGGCATCAACTATTTATACCGGTGCGGATGTGTTGCATAGCCATGCCGTGCTGGTAGATAATGGACGAATCCATTCTGTTATACCCTCAGTGTCTGTAGATGCTGCTATACCCATTGTGGATTACGGTACTTCCTCGATCTCGCCTCCTTTTATTGATTTACAGATATACGGAGCATCCGGAAGACTGTTTGGCGAGGATACGTCAGTTGAGACGCTGGAGGCAATGTACAAACATTGTGTTGCAGCCGGCACGGGATGGTTTTTGCCAACAGTAGCTTCAAACGATATGGCGGTTTATTATGCCGCGATTGACGCAGTACGAAGTTATTGGGCTAAGGGTGGCAGCGGTGTATTAGGCCTGCACATAGAAGGCCCCTGGATTAATCCTGCCCAAGCGGGCGCACAGCAAAAAGATTTAATTGTAGCAGCCGATTCTTCAGCAATGGAAGACTTGCTTCGTTATGCCGGCGATGTAATTCGCATGATAACGCTTGCACCAGAATGCGTGACACGAGCGCAGATTTCACTTATCCGAGATCATAATATCGTTGTGTCGGCCGGGCATAGCCAGGCTGACTATGCATTAGCTTACGACGCGTTTGAAAATGGAGTGGGAGCAGCCACTCACCTTTACAACGGGATGGTACCATTTCACCACAGATCCCCGGGAATACTTGGCGCTGTTTTTATGCATCCGGTAGTGAAAGCGGGCATCATTGCTGATGGAATTCACGTGGATTATATTGCATTAGCGGTTGCCAAGAAGCTGCTAGGCGAAAGGTTGTTTATCATAACGGACGCGGTGACTCAGTCAAACGGCGTTTACCCTCACAGGCTGGTGGGCGACCATTATGAGATAGATGGAGTGTTAAGCGGATCGGCCATTACCTTGTTACGCAGCGTTAAGAACCTTATTGAGCACGTTGGTATAGAGAAAGCCGAAGCGTTAAGGATGTGTAGCCTGTATCCTGCACGGTTGTTGGGAAAGGGAGACGAGATGGGTATGATTAAGAAGGGCTACCCGGCAACGTTTATCGTAGCAGATGACAAAATGGAAAGTGCAGAATTAATTACTAATCTGTTTTAATCTTCTCTCGTTTCCGGCGTATCAGTTCTTCTACTACTTCTATTTTCAAGTCCCTGTCTTGCCTGATAAGAATGGATGCAGGTGGCACTTCTACCTCAGGGATAATTCCTGTTCCTGCTTTAAGAGCCTTGCTGTTAAATACGATCCTGTATGCGGGAATTACGACCCGCAACTTACTGTTGGGCAAATAGTACTCTGGAAGGTGAACAGCATTGTTACCATAAGCGCCTCCACCGCTTTCTTCTCCCACGATGGTCACGTTTTTTTGATGTTTCAGTTGATGTACAAACATAGAAGCTGCGGAAAAAGTAAATCCTCCCTGAATTATATAGATATCTCCATCGAAATGGTGACGTTTCCGAGGCTTATAATAATAGTTTTCCATGAACCCAAAGTGGTAGCGTTTGTCGGCCTCTTTATGAGAAGTAACGAGCATGGCCAGCCAATAGAGTGAAGATGGTTTTGCGTAAGCATTGTATTTTAAACTCCTATCGATGGCGGCAGTAGTATCAGATATTTTAAACGGTGTGTTTTTGAGATATCTTGCCAGGCTGTTACTAACTCCTATGCTACCCCCGCCGT
>JAEZDR010000056.1 GCA_023433265.1 Bacteroidota bacterium
TTACCTAATCTGCAAACCAAAAGGTTCTTCTTTGCTGAAGAAGATCGTTGGGTTACCCTTAAAGTGTCGGCTGATGCTATCAGGACCATCAACAAGAATGGTTTGATAACAGTTATCAAAGAAATGCGTGCTAAGGGAGCTAAAATCTAATTACAAAAGAATTTAAATTGTCTATACAATGGCAAAGAAAGGCAACAGGGTGCAGGTAATACTGGAGTGTACAGAGCAGAAAACTACTTCTGTACCAGGTACTAGCCGCTACATTACCACTAAGAACAAGAAAAATACTCCTGAGCGTATTGAGCTTAAGAAGTACAATGCGAACCTGAAAAAAGTTACTGTTCACAAAGAAATTAAATAAACATGGCAAAAGCAGCTAAAACCGCGATTAAGACAAAAGACCAGAAGGCAGCCGCTGAAGCAAAGAACTGGACTAAAGTTATTAAAGCTGTACGCAGCCCTAAAACGGGCGCTTACACCTTCAAGGAGCAAATAGTGCATAAAGACAAGGTGAAGGACTTCTTATCTGAGAAATAACATCGTCCTACCCTTTTGCTTTAATATATTGAAAAGCTTCCCTTTTGAGGGAAGCTTTTTGTATTATCAATAGTTGATACCTTTGCAACGTTTGCGTTGTAGTAGCCATACGGCCGTTACATTTTTCCATTCAACTTATCATCAAAACCAAAGAGGATCAAAATAAATGGGTTTCTTCAACAAATTATTTGGCAAGAAAGAAAAAGAATCGCTTGACGAAGGATTGCAGAAAACCAAAGAAGGCTTTTTCTCGAAAATTAGCAAGGCCATTGCAGGAAAGAGCACTGTTGACGAAGAAGTACTGGATGAATTAGAGGAAGCTTTAATAACAGCAGACGTTGGCTTAGATACCACAATAGAAATTATTAACAGGATAGAAGCACGTGTAGCCCGCGACAAATATGTAAATACAAACGATTTAAATCGCCTGCTGCAGGAAGAAATGCAATCCGTACTCACGGATGCACCGGGACAGGATTTCAAAAGCTTCAAACTGCCTATTGACAAGAAACCATATGTAATACTTGTGGTTGGCGTAAATGGAGTGGGAAAAACCACCACTATCGGAAAACTTGCCCACAATTTTAAGAAGGCGGGCAACCAGGTACTATTGGGCGCAGCAGATACATTTAGGGCGGCAGCGGTAGATCAACTCACTATATGGAGTGAACGCGTAGATGTCCCCATTGTTAAACAACCTATGGGGTCGGATCCGAGCGCAGTAGCTTTTGATACAGTAAATAGTGCCTTGGCAAAGAAAAGCGATGTTGCCATTATAGATACTGCCGGAAGACTGCATAACAAAAGCCATCTAATGGATGAGCTAACTAAAATAAAACGTGCCATACAAAAGGTAATACCCGGTGCACCGCACGAAGTATTGCTGGTACTCGATGGTTCCACAGGCCAAAATGCCCTGGAACAAGCAAAGCATTTTACGGCTGCAACCGATGTTACCTCGCTTGCTATCACAAAGCTTGATGGCACTGCAAAAGGAGGTGTTGTATTGGCCATCGCACACCAATTCAAAATTCCAGTCAAGTATATCGGTGTAGGCGAGAAAATTGATGATCTGCTACTATTTGACAAAAACGAATTTGTGGACAGCCTGTTTAACCTGGAACATAAATAAAGTTGTGCCCGGTCCGGTCCAATCGATATTAGTAACTGGTGCAAACGGATTTTTAGGGCAGCATCTTTGTGCATATTTGTCCAAAAAAGGATACCAGATAACAGCTACAAGCAGAGGACCCTCCAGGCTTGATGACAGCTTTTCGGGCACTTACATAAGCTGTGACCTTTCAGTTGAAGTAAAGGTTGCAGAATTGATAGCTACCGTAAAGCTGGATGTTGTGATACATACGGCTGCCATGAGTAAACCAGATGAATGCAACAGTCAGAAAGATGCATGTTACCTGCATAACGTTTGCTCTACACGCTACCTTGCTGAACAAACAAAAGCAATAAAAAGCTTTTTCATCTACACATCTACCGACTTCATCTTCGGTGAAGGAGGTCCGCATGGTGAAGATGATATTCCGGATCCACTCAATTATTATGGAGAATGTAAGCTAAAAGCAGAGAGAGAAGTTATAGAGACCGGCGTAGAACACGCCATTGTACGCCCCGTATTTATATACGGTCCAACGAGGCAAGTAACGCGGCCATCGTTTGTACAATGGGTTGAACAGAACCTTAAAAACGGCAAGCCTATAAAGGTTGTTGGGGACCAGTGCAGGACGCCTACTTTTGTGTATGATATTTGCAAAGGCATACTGAGTATCCTAATTACCAAAAAAACGGGGGCATGGCATCTTGCCGGAGGTGAAATATTGTCTCCTTTTCAAATGGCCGTGGCAACAGCAAGATTGTTGAATTTAGATGCTGGCCTTATAACAGAAGTTACTTCAGCAAATTTTCCTGAACCGGTACGAAGAGCTAAACAGTCCGGCCTTAAGATAGAAAAAGCTGTCAGAGAAATAGATTACCGCCCTACTCCGTTTGAAGATGGTTTGAAAAAAACATTCAATATTTCTTTCAGATAGGTTGCTTTTCTAAGTTACGCCTGCTATTTTTGTCCACGTTAACTAAACACCACCTTGCCTCCGGCTAGTTAGCCTATGAAGATATCTACCTATATTTTCTTAAGCTTTTTGTTTATTCTGCTGTTGTTTTCGCTTACAACTTACCTGACGCTTAAGCAGAGCGAAGAAGTGGAGAGCAATAATGCTTTTTTTGCCAACTCAAGTAAGCGAATCCAATTGCAAAACCGCCTACGTACGAATGTAAGTGGTGCACAAACAGCGCTTACTGGTTACCTGCTGTCAAATGATGCTAACCAGGTTGCCCAATACGATTCCGCTATAATTGAGAACGAGTCGCTCTTCAAAGAGTTATATAACCTTACCTCTGACAGAGACCAGACCAAAATAATAAGAGAAGCGGAACGACTGCATAGCCGTTGGGTAAATGAATACACCCAGCCGCTGCGAAGTGCGAAACTGATGTCAACTGCAGATGACAGCAGCAAAGCGGCTTATCAGACATTATACGATCAAAAATACCTTGCAAGCTCTGCCCTGACATTACAACTAGCTGAGCGTTTTAGGGACTACCAGGCAAAAGAATATGAAACAAGAACAGAAAGGAACGTATCGTTGGGGCGCTTATCGAACCAAACCACTAAAATAGCTATTGCACTCATTGCATTAAGTGTAATAACCGGTTTTGCCATCGTAACCTTCCTGATCAGGCGTATTGCACGAAGAATATCTAAAATGGTTAATATGGCTAACACCATTGCGTCTGGCAACTACGACATACAGATATCAGACTCGGCAAACGATGAGTTGAGCGCTCTTACAGACTCGCTGAACCATATGAGCGCTGAGTTGTCTAAGAACATATCGCTTTTGAAAAGTAAAAACGAAGAACTCGACCAGTTTGCACATATTGTATCACATGATCTTAAAGGGCCGTTGCGGGGAATAGACAACGTAATAAGTTGGATAGAGGAAGATCATAAAGAAGAGCTTACGCCCAAGATAGCGGAATATATTCAGCTAATTAAGGGAAGAGTTACAAGAACTGAAAACCTTATCCAAGGTATTTTGTCCTATGCGAGGATTGACAAGGAGGAAATCTCTAAAGAGGAGGTAGACGTGAACATGCTGCTGGAAGAAGTACTAGATACCATCCCAATAAATGATAACATCCAGGTGGTTTGGCAGGAAATGCCCGTATTATATACAGAAAAGGTACCACTGTTCCAGGTTTTTGCTAACCTCATAAGCAACTCGATAAAATACAACGACAAGGAAAAAGGAATGGTTGAAATCTTTGCAAAGGACAGGGGCAGTAGTTTTGAGTTTTATGTAAAAGACAATGGTCCTGGTATTGCAGAGAGCTACCATCATAGGATCTTTGTCATTTTCCAAACATTAAAAGAAAGAGATACCTTCGAAAGCACAGGCGTAGGGCTGGCTATCGTTAAAAAAATTCTTGACGGACGGAAAGAATCAATCAAAGTGGAGTCCGAAGCAAATAAAGGAGCCACTTTTTCGTTCACATGGAGTAAAACATAGGATTATGGAGAAGCTAATCAACATCCTGCTAGTGGAGGATGATCAACTGGATGTAATTGACATCAGGAGAACACTTGATAAGATGCAGTTGATATACCACCTCTACGTTGCAAAAAATGGAGAAGAAGCATTGCAAATGTTGAATGGGGAAGGCGAAGACCCTTTGCCTGCACTACCTGATATTGTACTGGTAGACATCAACATGCCTAAAATGAATGGTCTTGAGTTCCTGAATGCAATAAGAAGCAGCGAAAAATGGAAGAACCTGAAGTGCTTTATTATCACTACATCGGATGAGAAGGTAGAGAGAGAAAAAGCAAAATCGCTTGGAATATCCGGATATATCATTAAACCACTGAAGTTAAACAGTCCATCTTCAATGGATGCTTTTAACCTAATGATTGACCTGATGAATATGAAGAGCTAGGCGCATTGCCAAGCCGGTATCTTATCTTTGCCAGGATGTATATTCCCCGCAGGTATGCTGAAGACGATATAAACAAAATTATCTCATTTATACGTGCAAACGCCTTTGGCATATTGGTGTCAATATCCAATGGCATTCCTGTGGCTACGCACATTCCTTTTTTTTTGATAAAAAAGGGTGGTGATTGGTTCCTTTCAAGTCACATAAGCAAAGGAAATGCACAGAAGAATAGTTTAACCGGTAGCGAAGTATTGATCATTTTTCAAGGACCTAATGCATATATCTCACCTACCTGGTACACCGAACTAAATGTGCCTACCTGGAATTATATTGCTGTACATGCCTATGGAGAAATAAGATTGCTTGTACATGATGAGACAGTAGAACAACTACGAGCAATGGTAGATACTTTTGAAGAAAAAGCCGGCACCCATATGAAGATGGAAGAGATTCCGTCAAAAACTTTTCAAAACGATTTAAGTGGCATTGTAGCCTTCGAAATGAAGGTAAATCGTTTTGAAGCAGCCTACAAACTTAGCCAAAACAGGGACCATAAAAGCTTTGATACTATTATTGAAAAGCTAAGCACAATGGACCCTGGCAGCCGATCAATTGGCCAAGAGATGAAAGGCATAGAAAAAAACATATTCCCGGAGAACAATGGATAGAAAAACCCTGACAGAACTTACCAGAAAGCGACAATCGTTCCTCTGCGTTGGTTTAGATACAGATGTAAAGAGACTACCTAAACACCTTACTGCAGACTACAAAGGAGTGGTAGCATTTAACAAAGCCATCATTGATGCAACGAAGGACACATGTGTTGCCTACAAGATAAATACCGCGTTTTATGAGCTATTAGGAAGCGATGGATGGCAGGCAATGGAGGAAACCGTGGCTTACATCGGCAAAGATCATTTTACGATAGCTGATGCAAAGCGGGGTGATATCGGCAATACATCGGCAGCCTATGCACGCACCTTTTTTGAAACCTATGGTTTTGATGCAGTAACTGTTGCCCCTTATATGGGCGAAGACAGTATAAAGCCCTTTCTCGAGTATAAAGAAAAGTTTACAATCGCTCTCGGCCTTACATCTAACACAGGAAGCAATAACTTCCAGCGGCTAACGCTAGCTAACGGCAAGAAGGTGTATGAAGAAGTTCTTGAAACCATCTCCAAATGGGGCACGCCAGATAACCTGATGTTTGTAATTGGTGCAACACAGGCGCAGGAACTAAAAAGTATCCGTTTGATTATTCCTGACCACTACCTTCTTGTTCCAGGCGTAGGAACACAAGGAGGAAGTTTACAAGATGTGGCTTCCAATGGTATGACCGCAGACACAGGTCTTCTGGTAAACGTAAGCCGAGACATTATTTACGCTGGTAATAATGAAGCATTTAGAGACTCGGTTAGAAACGCAGCGCGCAAATACCATGAACAAATGAAAACTTATTTTTAAGGCCGTTTAGTTTTCCGTTTGCCGCTTTGGGTAAAATCTGTCCGGGTAACATTCCCTAATCTTTTCTTTATATTTATAGGGGTGGCAGATTTTCCCTTACCTGCTGGCTTACTAACCGGGCTGCTGGTTTTTACTGACCTGCGGCTTGCTTCCGATGGTTTTGCAACGGGCCTTCCATCAGCCGGAGTTTTCGGACGCGAGCCAGAGTGCCTTTCTTTATTTTCTTTATCTTTTCCAACGTTTGGGCGCATGATTTCATCAACCGCCTGGTCCTCTTGCTTCTTCTTAACGAAGGATTGGTTCAGAAATTTGAGAAGCCTTATTTCTTTATCATTCAGCAAACGGTAACGTCCCCTATCTACATTCTTTTTAGTAAGGTTAGCAAACATAACCCTGTCGAGGCCTTTTACATCGTAACCCAGGTGCTCGAAGATCCTGCGTACCACACGGTTCTTGCCGCTATGAATTTCAATTCCAACTGTAGTTTTGTCTTTCGGATCGGGATGGCCTAAAGAATCCGCTACGATTCTTCCATCCTCCAGGTCAATTCCTGCGAGAATGGCTTCAAAATGCTTTTTCTCCAATGGCTTATCTAACCGTACTTCGTAAATCTTCTTTACATTAAAGGAGGGGTGTGTAAGCTTTTGAGCTAACTCGCCGTCGTTGGTAAGCAACAGCACCCCTGTGGTGTTCCTGTCCAAACGCCCTACCGGGTAAACTCTCTCCTCTATGTCTTTCTTTATGAGTTCAAATACTGTCTTCCTACCCTCAGGGTCTTTAGCTGTTGTAATGTAGTCTTTCGGTTTATTAAGCAGGATGTATACAAGATTCTTCTGCAAATGGACCTGCTTGCCCTTAACCACCACTTTGTCATTAGCTGTAACACGGTAGGCCGGTTCGAATACCTTGTCATCGTTAACGGTAACAAAGCCTGCTTTTACAAGTTCGGCCGCTTCCCTCCTTCCACAGACACCTGCATGGCTGATGAATTTGTTGAGTGGCATTTCTTCGGCGGGCTGCGAAACGTTCTCCTTCCCTTTTTTGTTTATTGGCTTACCTACCGAAGTTGCATGTATAGGCTTATCTATCATCTTTTCCTCGGGCTCATCTACATCTCCCCGTTTTTTTCTAAGGGCAGCAAGATTGCGCGTAACCTGGAAATTGTCAGTCTGGCGGCGTTCTGTGTCCTTTTTGCTACGATACAATTCACCCTTTTCGCGGGCAGCTTTTTTCTGTTTCCGCTTCTCTTGTTTGAATGCCTCTTTTTTAGCCGCAGGGCTTTGCTTGTTAATGAACTTCTCGAACGGTTTTTTACTCATGTTTATGCTGTTTTACAACAGGAAATAATTAGGGGCGTAAGATAGGTAGAATGATGGCCTAAAGGCCGTTAAAAGTTTTTATCAATGATGTAGGGGAGCATTTTCCGCCAAGTACTCCAATCGTGCCTCACATCGTTGCCCCATACGCTCAATTCATGCCATATGCCTTTGTTCCATAGCACTTCTGAGAAGCGCCGGTTAGCTTCCGGATCTTCATAATCACCGCTGCCCGTATATATGTGAATATGATGGCTGGAACGTATTTTATCGAGGTACCATCCATCAGATAGGTTTTGGATGTAATGGTAAGGGCTGTTAAAGTAAACCTGCTCATCCCAGTATCCTTTTGTGTACTCGGTAAGGTCATATACGCCACTCATGCTAATAGCACCATTAATAATATCAGGACGTTTTAGAAAGAGGTTCATAGCGTGCAGCGCACCAAATGACGCGCCGCAGGTATAGATGAGCGTCTCGTTGCTAGTGTTGGTACGAATGAAGGGAATTACCTCATTAATTACATAATTGTTAAACTGGTTATGGCGGATAGCTTTATGTTCCGGTTGCATTTCAGTATTCATCCAACTTTCGGTGTTGATACTGTTGATGCTAAAAACCTTCAGCTTTCCAGCATTGATGTGGGGAGCCAAACAGTCCATTAATTGAAAGCGTTCATATTCCAGGTAATCAGCCGCTGCAGTTGGAATAAGTAAAAGTGCAAAGCCGAAGTGTCCATAGCTTACAATTGGCATCTCTTTATCAAGTGCGGGGCTATACCAGCTGGTAATTTGTCTATTCATAAGTAGGTTGTCTGGTTTAAAAATAAATGAAATAGCCTTAATACGACAATTTTTGCGAGCGCTTTTACCATCTGAGCAAATGCTGTACCTTGCTTTTTTAAACTCAACCCATGAACCTGATTGACCTTTTACTAATTATTATCATTTTTGGCTGTACCTGGCTTGGATTTCAAAAAGGGTTTTTGAAAGGATTAGTACAAGTCATCGTCATGTCCCTTGCCCTGGTAGCAGTGCTCGCCATGTATTCAGGCATACAATCCTTCATTCACGATTATTTCCCTTCAGCAGCAGGATGGCTTTTTCCACTGGTAATTTTCGTTCTCTTTATCATTTGCCGTGTACTTATTGACTTACTTGTATGGCAAATTTTCGACAATCTTGAAAAAAACAAACGGGACAAGTGGAATATGCTCACCGGCTTTATTCCCGGCTTTTTTGTAGGGCTAATATGGGCAATATTAATAGTGTTCGTATTCGCAGGGTCTGAGTTTGAGAGCCTTCGCAAACAGGCAAACGATAGTAGCATAGCCAAAAGCCTATTGAAACCTGCCGGCTGGTTTGATATAACGCCCTATCATGGTGACAAGCTCAAGATAGAAGCGAATTAATGCGGCAACATTGTATAACATTTGCTGTTGAGGCGGCAATACTAGCGCAATAAAATGAGCTACCTATTTGGCACCTTAAGTTCGAGATCGCGTTTAAGCATGCTTTCTCTTTGAGCTATAAGCCACGCCGTGTGGAATATAAACCTCACTCGCTTCTCCATCAACGGGAAGTTTATTTTATCCACCGTATCACTGGGCTTGTGGTAATCAGCGTGCGTCCCATTAAAGTAAAAGATAATGGGCACGCCGTTCTTCGCAAAGTTATAGTGATCCGATCGATAGTAAAACCTGTTAGGATCACTTACATCTGTATATCGCCTGTCAAGTTCCATTTTAAAATATTGATTGGCACTGTCGGTTATCGGTCTTAAATCGCTGCTAAGTTTATCGTCACCTATAACATATACGTAGTTTAAAGAATCACCCTGGTATTTTGGATCGATTCGGCCTACCATATCGATGTTGAGATTTACGGTGGTTTTGCCAAGTGGGAAGAGGGGGTTGTTTGCATAAAAATCGGAACCTAGCAACCCCTTTTCCTCTCCTGATACTGCCATAAACAAAATGCTACGGCGCGGGGCTAAAGCTTCTTTTTTTGCCTGCGCAAAAGCTTCGGCAATTTCTATCACAGATGCAGTACCCGAACCATCATCGTCCGCTCCATGGTAGATAGCGCCATCGCGCATGCCAAGGTGATCATAATGCGCAGTAATGACCAGATACTCATCCTTTTTATCGGACCCCTCCAGCAAACCAACTATGTTGCTGCTATTGAGGGTCAGCGTTTCTTTATTCACCTGCAACTTCAAATCAGTTTTATAGATGCCCGGTTTTACCACAAGCAGGTCTTTGAAGGATTTTAGACCCACCGTAAGAATAGAAGCCGCTGCCCGATAACTAATGTTTGCTACTATAAAATTGCCATTGTTTCTGCGCGTGTAAAGACCCGATTTACCCAGGGAAGAACTCCTGCTTGGAAAGTTGCGCGTAACCATCAATACTCCCTTTGCTCCTCTTAGGCGGGCTGCTGCAATTTTTGACTGCGTGCCTGCAGGGCCTATCCATCTGAGTGCTGAAGTTTTATCAATGTCTGCCGGATGGCCCTCTACAATTATCACCCACCTGTCTTTTACATCAATATCCTGATAATCATTAGTCGCGCTGTCAACCATTCCAAACCCCGCAAACACAACTTCCGAAACCTGTACCGTTCCTGTATTTACAAAGCCGGGTGACAGTGCAAAATGCCTATCGAGCGCAAACTGTGCCCCATATACGGTCATCGCTGCCGACGCAAGCGAATCCTGGTACAATGTCCAATACTGTCGGTAACTACCGTTGTTGGCCGGAGAAAGACCTATCTGCCTAAAGCGCTCTTCAATAAATACTGCGGCTTTACGTTCCCCTTCCGTTGCGGTTTCCCTGCCTTCCATAGCCGGCGAGGCCAGTACTTCTAATTTTTCCTTAAGCTCGCGGGCATGTATGGAATTTACATACCGCGTTACATCTGTTTGGGCATGACAGAAACTACAAAGAAGCAACGCTCCGGGGAGTACCAGTTTTTTCATCGTAATTTGAATTATTAGCAGGAAATCTTGTTAACCCTTTTTTCATGGCGTCCGCCTTCGAATGAAGTTTCCATGAAATTACTCAACATCTCTATACATGCGTTTAGTGAAGCGAAGCGTGCAGGCATGCAAATGATGTTTGCGTTGTTATGTTGCCTGGCAAGTTTTGCAATTTCAGGTTGCCAGCACAAAGCAGCTCTTATGCCCTGGTGTTTATTTGCTGTAATGGCCACTCCATTTGCAGAGCCACAAATTAGTATCCCAAATCCTGCTTCTCTATTTTCAACTGCAAGTGCAACCGGATGAGCAAAATCGGGAAAATCAACTGAGTCTGCTGAAAATGTCCCTTTGTCTGCTACCGAATATCCTTTTTGCTGCAACCATGCTGCTATTGCCTCCTTGTATTCGAAGCCAGCGTGGTCAGCTCCAATGGCGATTGGCTTAGCAAGGTCAAATGAATTTTGCATGGAACAAACCTAAGGATAATTTAATTTACCTATTAGCTCCACTCCTTTAGCTCTTTCTGTTGCTCTTCTTTGTAAACTTTGGCAGAAATAAGAATGCTTGCTTGGTAGAGCATAAAAAGTGGGATAAATACCAACATTTGGCTAATCCAATCGGGGCTCGGAGTAATTACTGCTGCTACAACCAGGATGATGACGATGGCCCATTTGCGGCTTTCTTTCAATAACGTTGGAGTTACAATACCGAGACGGGTGAGAACATAACTAACGACGGGTAACTGGAATGCAAGGCCGCATCCAAGGGTAATATTGATAAGGTTGTCGAGATAATCGCTTAATGCGGGCCTTGTGTCCAACAATTGCGCGGACCCCAGCGTGTAATTCCCAAGAAAGTTGAAAGTAAAGGGCGCGAGTATAAAGAACCCAAAGGAAACACCCAGGAAAAAGAAAAAAGAAATCCAAATGATGGCGAATCGGGAGGTATTTAGCTCTTTTGGTTTCAACGCAGGCTTAATAAAACGCCAGAGTTCGAACAATAGGTATGGAAAAGCAAGGAGTGCTCCGCCAAAAAAACCAATTGAAATGCTGCTCATGAACTGCCCACCAAAGCTTGTTGTTTGCATCTTTACCTGTATCGGCGGCATGCAAAGGGCATCGCCAAGGTGTGCCCACCGGCTAAACTCACACATCGCCTTATACGATACAAAGTCAGGGTTAATGGGACCGGCAATTATGTTATCGAACACCCAATCTATCTTGATAAAAATGGCTATAGCACACATAACGACGGCAATCATCATTCGAATGATATGCCACCGAAGGGCCTCAAGATGATCTATAAAAGTCATCTCCGCCTTTGTATTATCATCTCCCCTTGAAAATAGCCTGCGCACCATTGTAAAGAGCGGCAAAGTTAAAGGGACGGCTGCAAATCAAGCCTTATATTAACGAAGGATACGGAGTTTTACGGTCTCAATCCTTGTATCGCCTACACTTAACACATTGAATTCGTATCGTCCAATGATAATCCTTTCCTTAAGTTTTGGGATAGACTCGTGCGCATTGATAATATAACCACTTAAGGTCTCAGACTCGTCTTCAGGGAACTCCAGTTCATATTTTTCTTTTAAATAGTCCAATTCCATTCTGCCAGAGAAGATGTATTCATCTTCCGACAATTGCTTTTCTATCAGGTCTTCTGTATCGTACTCGTCTTTTATTTCTCCAAATATCTCTTCCAGAGCGTCTTCCATCGTCACAATGCCTGAAGTTCCCCCAAACTCGTCAATAACCCAGGCAATTGATTTTCGTTCCCGGGTTAGTCGTTTGATAAGATCCATGGCGCTCATACTTTCTGAAACAACTGGTATGGTAAGTAGGATATTTGTGATATTGTCGGGGCGTTTAAAAAGGTCGAGTTGGTGTACGTAGCCTACGATGTTGTCTATGTTGTTCTCATAAACTACTATTCGGGTTAACTTGGTCTCAATAAACCGCTTACGAAGCTCGGCTATGGAAATACTTTTCTCCACAGCCTCAATTTCTGTACGGGGCACCAGGCATTCTCTCACTTTTACGTTTGGAAGCAGTAAGGCATTCTCAAACAACTCGGCATTCAGTTCCTGGTTTTCATCTGCAGTTTCCGCTGATTGCTGAAAATAATGCTCAAGATCTACTTTAGAATAAGCTTCGTCCCGGTCTTTGATTTTAATATCAAAAAACAGGTCAAGCATCCTCCTCGAAAGTCCAAGAAACACCCGGGCAGCAGGATAGAAAATAGAATGAAAAAAGCTCATGAGCGGAGCAGAAGATATCAATACCGAATCGGCCCTTGACCTGAACACCGCTTTCGGAATAAACTCACCAAACATCAGCACTATGAACGTAGACAGTAGTGTGTCTAGCACCAACTGGAGATATTCGTTCTCCACTCCCAATGGCTTCCATAACGAAACCGTCATTAACTGACTGAAAAGCAAGCCATATATAACGAGGAAAAGATTTACTCCTATGAGTGAGGTGCCAAGAAACTTAGCCGGCGATTCTATAAACCTACCAATAATTATCCCGCTATTGCTCCCTTGCTTCTTTTTCAGCTCAAGGTTCAGGCGGTTTGCGGAGAAAAAGGCGATTTCAATTCCGGAAAAGAATCCAATAAAAACCAGTGTAACGATAATGAGTGCTATGGTGTCCACCAGGGTCATAATGTGAAGATAGGAAATAGTAGAATTTATTAAAGCATACTTAGGCACGCATTTTCGTGCTTGAATCCACTACCTCAAATACATGCCTAAAGAAATTTGGACAATAGGACATTCAACAAGAACACTTGAGGATTTTATTACCATTCTACAAGCTCATAATATCAAGACGCTGGCAGACGTGAGGCATTTTCCAGGTTCTAAGAAGTATCCACATTTCAATAAGGACGCCTTGCAGGAAAGCCTGCCAAAGCATGGTATTAGTTATGTTCATCTTGTGAGGCTAGGCGGCAGAAGAAAACAGGATAAGGATGCACCCGACAATGACTGGAAGCACCCAGCTTTTAAAGCCTATGCACAATACATGCAAACGGAAGAATTTGAACAGGGTGTACAAAGACTAGCTGAGAAAGCCGAACTAGAGCCTGTAGCCTTCATGTGTTCTGAAGCTGTTTGGTGGAGATGTCATAGGGGGTTAATAGCCGACTACATGAAAGCAACAGGATGGACAGTCTTGCACATTCAATCGGCCGGGAAACCAAAAGAACACCCATATACTGCTCCTGCGGTTGTAAAAAACGGAGTTGTGCGTTATAGAAAGTAATAAAAATCATGAAATCGCGCACTGGCATCGATTCCGTAACTATAAAGGCCATAGCTTAAGTTGGTAACGTTAACTTAACATTGCGGAGCGAACTTTGGAGCCTGAAAAACACTGTATGGCTTTCCAGATAACAAATAGAACAAACGATGTTGTTGCTTACGTTGTAAAGAACATTGTAATGAATAAACAGCTTTCTGAAGTAATTGGAGTAGTGCTGGGAGGGTTTGTTTATAATAAGGAAAGCGAACTAACGGGACATGTCGCCAACAATAAGATCATTGATCCAAGGGGATTTATAATAGGCAACCTGGAAGTGGCAGAACAACCGGCACATATCACGAACATGCTACTTATGGAGGCATGGGATCTCATCCAGGGCATCAGCAACCATAGCTGCACCTGGGTTGAACAAAAGCAGCAATGGGCTATTGGCGCATAAGGATGAGTTCGCCGCTTTAGAACAAATGTTTGAAAAAGAGTTTATAATAGAACTGCCCGCATCAGCGGGCAGTTCACGTTTTGAAACTAAACCATGCCTATTACTCTACAACTACATTAAACTGCTTATTTAGGATTCCTGAGACGCTTAGTTTGTATACACCTGCTACCATGCCCGGATGCAAAACGAACTTGTAATTTGCGGGAGAACCGTCATGCATCATCGTTTCCGAATAAACCTGCTGCCCCAAGTTATTGTACAAGGCAAGTTGCAGCTTTCCCTCAGGTACGTTAGATAAACGTAAGTTTATTAAACGCTCTTTTACCGGATTCGGATAAATGGATATTTGTGGGTTGGCATAAATGTTTAAAGCGCTTACATTGCTATAAACAATCCCTCCGTTAGCTGCAACCGCTTTTATCCGGTAATAAATCCTTCCGCTACCCGGAAACTCGTCAGTGAATAAGTAAGCATTATCGGCATGAGTTCCCACAGTGCCAAGCTTAGTAAAGCTGATTCCATCTTTACTGCGCTGTACCTCGAAATAATCTAAGTTACCTACTCCATTAACGCCCCACTTTAATACCGCAGATGTTCCTTTTACTGAAGCGTCAAGGGCAATACTATTGACACCTAAGACAGTTTTTAACTGAAAAATAATAGCAAACCTATCTTGTCCCTGGGTTCCTGCATGGCTATTCATTTCGAATGCATAGCTGTCGCCTTCCGTAATTGGCGTTAACGTGCCGAGGAAATTGTCTATAAGCAGCGGGATAAGATCTTCCGGGAATCCCAACTTTTCAAAAGAGAGTGTATAGATTCCGGGCACAGCCGTACGTACACCTAACAACAGTTGGGTAGTTGCTGATATGGGTCGGCAATCAGCAGCAAGGTAGCCCCCATCGGCAGACAGCGAATAAAGATCGCCCTGTGGATTAAACATTTTACGTGTATCCCTCCTATCTAAGGAGTCAGATGCTGCTGCATTGTGCAGAACATATAGTTCATCCCATGTACTATTACCCTTATTCATCTTTACATGAGTATATGATGTTAGGGCGGACCCCTTCAAATGGTGACCACTAGTGGACACACATTTATTGTTCTCGTTCACACTTAAACTGGTATCGGCATTCACCTGCACAAAAAAGGCACCGAACATCGGTAAAGTATAGTTGGTGCCAAACAATACCTGCTGATAATTGCCCTGGTCCTGGTGATAAGGATTTACGACATAAAAAGAACTACCTACCAGTTTCGGATTATTCTCCGCATCAAATAGCCCCTCCATCTGTAAAGGTGCCGGGTATGGATTGCCCACAAGGTTCCAGCCCTGCGTTCCTTTTTGAAGCGGAATGGTGATACTTCCTTTAGTGATGGAGCCGTTAGCATCTACAACTGTAGCTAATGGGAAGTAGTTATTGCTTGACAGGCCTTGCCCCTTTTGTCCTCTAACCATAACCCTTATTCCCTGGTAAGGCTTCCAGTAGTTAGCCAAGGTGTTTGCATTGGCTGAGGTAAACGCTACCCAGTTGTTGCTGCTTCCATCGTACCAAAAAGCAGAAGGATTATTGGTTTGTGTAGGCGTAAAGCCGTTACTCGCACCACCTTGTCCCGTTATATCAATATTATCAGTCACTTGGCTCAACCCTATAGAGCTGTTGAAGGGATGGCCAAATAACCTATAAGCTCTCCTTCCACTGTCCACGAAACGCTCAACAGTTACATTAGTACTATTCAATAGCGATCCTGCAATGGGTGCTATATAAGCACTGCTATCGCGGCACGCTTTCAAGACTAAGTTACTATTGCTAAGATTCAAGGTACCCGCTGCAACGTCAACCTTACTAAAAACGTTGAGTTTTGATGCCAACGACACATTTCCCCCTGACACCTTTAACAGTCCCACAGAGCATAATGAATCAACAGAGGATTGAAAACGGAGAAAACCTCCAGCACTATCGGAGATTGACAAATAGGACTGTGCAGACCCCCTTAGATAGCCCGCACCTGTAATAGGCCCTGCAATTTGTAAATGGGCATTGCCAAAATCGAGAGTGCCTGATTCAAGTTGTAAGGAGTTCACCTTTAGATGGCCTGCATTGAAATTTGCTACACCTGTGCCTTTGTCAACCGAAAGATGAACCAGCTCTAAAGTACCAGGAAGGCTAAATGCGAAACTGTCGTTTCCCGTAATAAATAAGGAAGATTGGTGATTATTGAAAATTCCGTTTGATTGCAAGCCCATGTTACGGACGGTGATATTAGCTCCACTTGTTTTCAAATAAGTACCGTTACGAACGTGCAATTGCTGAGCGAAGAGGCTATCCGCCAGCAACAGGGAAACCAACACGAAAAATAGTTTCATACAATTAAGTTTTGCTACTTATTGGCTCGTGGTAAGCCAGTTAACATCCTGCAGAGTAAATGTTTCGGTATACGGAGTACTAACCCAAACTTCGAAATAATCATTCGGGCCCACATCGCTAAGGTGTACTGCTGTAGCCCATTGATAGGGCTGGCCTCCGCTCTGCAACCGTACTGTTGTCTCCCCATATCTTATTGATGAAACACCGTTTTTTACAATTGCCACATTCAATATTTTATTGTTTCCTGAAGCCTGTGCGTTTCCTGTTAACCACATCATCAAATCGCGACGATTCGATGGCTGATAAGTGATCCTATTTGTCGACACACTAAATTTTTGAGGGGAACTGCTTTGAGTTAGCGAGCTCCATGTAGCTTTTGTCCAGGTGGACCCAACACTTATTGTTGATGAGTTATTCAACACACTTACCCTGCACCGGGGATTTTGACCTCCTGTACCCGAGTTATTTGCAATTTCCACATTCTTATCTCTGCCATCAGCGCGGGTGAAATCGAAGCCATTGATAAAACTGCCGGTTGTATTCCAGGTATTACCGGTTATTGCTATTGCAACGATGGAAGTAAAGGTGGCAGGAGTATAGCTAATGCCTGTAGCAGCTGTAGTATTGTTGTAAAACCCACAATTAATGATAGAAAGCGTTGCACCGCTACCGGACGACAAGTTGATTCCCGTATTACAACCAATGAAATCTGTTTCTGAAATTTTGAAGACTACCCCCGATGCACTTCCCGCAGCTAGATCAACACCAATATGGGAATCGTACACGTCTACTTCAAACATCCAGAGCTCTAGATTGCTCTGAATAGAAATTGCTTTATAAAAGTTAGTAAAACTGCAATCTTTCACCTCATAATACTCTTCTGAACCGGTTAATTGAATAGCATCTTCACCCACAGAGTACCCGTATCCTGTAAGTTCGGAGCCATCAAAAGCAAGCATTTTAAAATAGGTTTCAGTTTCGGCCACAAAAAGCGGACTTCCTGCAATGCTCGTAGCAGGTACAATTTTAGAAAGTCCGTACGAAGTACCTTGAATTGTTACTGGATACGGCAGGTTGATAATCTGCGTTTCATCAATCTCATAGTTTCCTGCACCCAGTCTTATGAGTGTAGGCCCCCACATATGTTGGTTAAGGAACTCCAGGGCCTGCTGAATGGTCTTCCAACCCGAGTGCCATGAAACATCTACTACATCCACCTGGAAACTTGTTCGTTGTTTGAAATACCAGTTACCGTCTTTGGCGATCATGGTGACTGCAAAAAGTTTAGGCAGCGGAACCGATGCCGCACTATCGATGAGCGCACCTCCGGAAGCCAGTATAACGACTAAATCGGTATGGATGCCCACATTCTTAATTGTTATGGAAAGGCCATCATCAGCAGCGGATATTTGGGGTAACACAAGCTGGATATCGTTACTTGCGAGAACCATTCTTTCCGTTTTTTCAAGTGTATCGCTGGCGGTTTTATAAACCGGTGCTTCAAGGCTACTGTTAGCCTCGGTTAGGAAAGTCCAGTCGCCATCCTTGTAATAATACATGCCTTTGATTCCATCTGTTTGAAAAACTAACAAACCTTCCGCGGGTGAGTTAATTGCCAAACGCTGGGCTTGCGTTACTCTTGGTGGTAGAAAACCTTTGTTGGATGATTTCAACTCAAACAGGGCAGAAGCATCGCCCACAGTATCGGCCAGTTGATCAGAAATAATAACAGATTGCCCAGTAGCCGGAATGTTGAAAAAAAGCAGTAAGAAGCAGCAAATAATGCTCAATAGAGCTTCTTTAATTAGAAGGGGGTCACGGAGTTGCATAAACGGTTGTTTAAGGAGAAATAGGTTATGCAAATTCCTACTTAAACAATCACCGCGGGCTACTAACGTAACCTAAAGTAAAAACGCTAATTGATAATATTAGTTGCGCCTAAGTAGTTACTACTAGTAAATTGTAAGTTTCCTTTAGCAACTGAATTTTCTTAGTGTCAATTTTAGTTGACGTCCGAATCATAGAATTGAAAGGAGCAGGGACCCAACGAACTGCGAAGGTGACTCTTTTGCAAGGAGAGAGGCAACAATGAGAGTCTCTGCTCCGATGGGTGGGAAGCAATGTCTGCCTCCAGTTTACGATATTCCTTACTTAGTTAGCGGTGCTTTTGTTACAAGGTAGGTGGTAGTGTGGTGTTCTTTAGGTATGCGGTGAATATAACAGCGTTATCAGGTGGAGATAAGTTTGATGCTAGCTAGAACCTAGCTGTAACCTAGCTGAAACCTAGCTGAAACCTAGCTGAAACC
>JAEZDR010000047.1 GCA_023433265.1 Bacteroidota bacterium
CCCGTAATCTCTCCGGTGGCTTCGATGTAATCGCCTGCGTAAACCGGGGCCAGGAACTCAACCGCGTCATAAGCTCTGAACAATCCTTCATCGCCATCGTGGCGAATCAGAAGCTCGGTTGCCACATCACCAAACAACTGTAACATGCGGGCACCGTCTACTAGGTTGCCTCCATAATGCGAATCATGACTGCTCATCCTGAGCCTGATTGTTACTTTATCCATATAAAAAAGCGTTAGCGAATTAAGCAGTGCCAAATTGTGCAGAAAAAAAATGTCCTGTTTGCAAAAACCTGCGCAGGAACCCTTATTTATGGCTGATAAAGTTACTACGACCCGCAAGCCTAAATACTGAGCAATATCATGTGTAATTGCAAATACTAATGGAAGAGGCTTTTTTATGGGCTTCGGATAGGTTTTGACCTCGTTTGCTTTACAATAAAAACAGCCTGGTTCTCCCTCTCGCATACTAAATAGTTTGCAGGAAGAAGATCGCAGGCTGCTCCTGGGTTCGATAAAGGAATCGATTAATAGTTATTCCTGTTATCTTCCTCGTTGGCTTCTTTCTCATCGCCGCCAAGGCTATAATAGTTGTTTTCTTCGTCCTCTTCGCCAATCATTTCATTGCGGTCGTCCAACTCCTGGCCAGGCACATCAAGGTCATCGCCCGTGCGTTGTAACCACCGGTCAATTCCAACACCGTCGTTTTCCAGGTCGCGATCCGTAATTGCTTCTGTAGCCTCGAATGCACCACCCGAACCCATCGAAGGATGAAAGCGTTCTTCGTCCTCACCCATATCCATATCCCTGTATCTTGACCCTAACGATAGCAGGTCGTCTTTAGTAACATCAGCTTCTGTACCCGGAACAATACCAAGATCGTCTGCCGCATTCTCCTCTTTCGAAGGCCTCTTATCTCTTGCTTTATCTAGGTGCATTCTGTTGAGGTCACGTCGCGATACTTCGTCCAATTCTGCTGCTACCCGGCCCGTGTGGTTTTGCGGGTTCATAATATCTTCAGACGCAGGATAGTGAGGATAGCCCGGAAAATCCTGGTTTATCTTTTTGTCATTGCTTTTTTCAACCTGTTTCTCCGACTGAATGGGTTGATTTGAAACAGATTTATTTTGATTCTTTCCTTTATGATTCTTTTCGTTTTTCATAGATCCAGTTTGCTTAAAAGGTATAAATATTATGCCCAGGGTTGTTAATCAATAGTATAAAACAAGGCTGTCTGTTTTAACTTTCAAAACAATAGCTGCATGCAATTGAAATAAAGAAAATCGAGCTTTCGGAGAAGTCAGAGAATCAATCCTAAAAAAAATATTTTTCGCTGGTAAGCAACTGATTTACAATTCGTAAATAAGGGTAAGAATAGCTGTTGTTAACGATCTGCTGAAATTGGTTTCCTTTTTGTTTTTTAACAGGATAGAAAACAAATGACTATGAAAAACATTGTGATGAGTGTATGCCTGTTGCTTAGCATGCAGGCCGGAGCGCAAAACTGGAGTAAAGTAAATTTAAACGATCAACTGGCTGTTCAATTCCCTATCAAGCCTAGCATCGAAAGCACGCAGGTAGGACCGCAGGCACAGGCCATACAAAATGAAGATGCCAAGTTCACTACCTTGGAGATTGATATGATCAAAGCGGGTGTTGACTCAGCAACAATTAAACGTTATACAGAAGCACAGTTTAGGAACTTTGCTACTAACATAGCAAGAAGAGGGGGCGTGGACGTAAAGAAAGCCGTTAATGGACAGTGGGATAATAAGTACCGCGCAGTGTTTGTAACAGGAACAAGCCAGGACCGTGATGTGTCTTTACAGTTCTTACTCGTAGGGTCTAAAGTAATTGTGATGGGTTATTCAGCTACACCTGCAGCAGTAAGCTCAAGCGATAGGAGGAAGTTTTTTACCTCAATTGAATATAAGCCGGTGCAGAACGATGTGATACTGACAAGCCGCTAAACACTAATTGAATCGATTTTAAGAAGCTGTCGCCTAAGTGCAACAGCTTCTTTTTTTTATCTAAACTGATGGGTACATCCTTCTAACAAAGCTTACCCGGCTTCTTCATCACTTGTTGATAGAATTAGCGGGGCTATTTTAGGGAACGGGTTTAGCAATCTGATCGGCGGACCGGGCGGACTTATGGCCTGAGTAAAGTAAAAGTAACCTGGGAGTATTTTATTGTATAGAGGGAAACCCCTTCAAAGGCATTAATGGCCTTTACCGATGAAAACAGTGTAATATTACTCTGGCATTACAAGCAATTACGTTTACCCCGTAGCCGGGATAGTTCATTATTATTCTTCCGATGGTTAAGACAAGCTGCACTTATTTTAAGCTTCGTTCATGAGGAAGCGCACGAAGGTGCGCTTTGCTATGGGAAGCAGCGTTTCCTCCAGCGGAAACTTCAATGTCGTTTCTATTGAGTAGACCGCCGGGTTTGGTAAATGGCTACGGTTGCGAATAAGTTCTGTTTTTATATTGCTATAGCTATTGACAATATTCCGGTGCCAAGTGTTTATAAACTCTGTTTTTATACTCCTGTACTTTTCATCATGTTTTTCGTAAATGCTGAGCCGGTATTGGTAAACCTTGGTTTCGTTCTCATTTCCGTGACTGATGAATATGTAGCCTTCTTCATGGTCGAGGGGGATGATGCCCACGGGACTGATGGAAAGGTTTTCCTCTACAAACTCGTAAATCTCCGTGCCGCTGCTGATGGTATGGCGCATTTTACCAGCAGCGAAGTTGATGATGTCTTCCAATTCCTGCATTAGCTCGTCATCCTCTATCATCTGTTCGTATATGAGCTGGAGCTTTTCGAGCTGTATGCCCGTTAAGCGCTTGGGAAATTGCTCCTGCAGGTATTTCTTGTTTTCGCGAAAGGCAACAATATTGTTATAGTGAAATACGATGTCAGCCAACTGAGGATACAGTTTGTTTTCATTGAAGTATTTATTTACTTCTTTCAGGTAAGCTAACAAAGTGTATTTCTTTAGCTCAAAGTCTATGTATCCATCTGCAAACCATGTTTCTGATAAACTCTTCATACTCTGCGGTTTTGATATCCAATCTACAACTTATTGCTAAAAATTTCGTGCCTTATTATTCACCATTGTGAATACAGGCACGGTATTAACATTTTTAAGTGACGGTGAATATGCGCAGGGCAGGATTTAAAGCAAGGTTAGGGCTGCAATAAACGGAAGCAATCCTTATGAATGCGGATGTTTACTTCGTCGGTGGATTTTTGGGGTTCCCCATCTATATGGAGGGGTGCGTGCTTCGGATTTTTTATTGTGAGGGACGAAGCTTGAAAGTAGATGATGTTTTTACTTGATACGTTTTCCACAAGCTCCTGTAGTTTGTTGTTGCCCCGAATTTGTTTGAGAATAGCAAATGGGAGTTTTGCCTTGTTCATTTTTTGAACAATAACAACATCCAGTAACCCGTCATTTAAACTCGCAGAAGGGGCTATGGTAAAATTGTTTCCAAACTGGTTGCTGTTAGCTACGCTGATGAAAAAGGCATCGGTAAAAAAAGAAAAACCATCCATCAACACTTCAAACTGGTAAGGGGTAGCCCTAAAAAAGTTGATGATACTTTGTTGGGTATAGGTAAGTAGGCCCCGTCCTGCTTTGGTAGCAAAGTCGTGTGCCACCTGCGCATCAAAACCAAGGCCACTCAGCATGCATGAAAAATGATCATTTACAGTGAATGCGTCTATCATTTTAGCATTACCGGAAAAGACGATTTGCAATGCACTTAAAATGTTCTTGGGAATACCTGCAGCGAGCGCAAGTCCATTACCGCTTCCAAGTGGAATAATACCAAAATTGACATTTTCGGTGTGCAATGCCTGAACCACCTGGTTTACCGAACCATCACCTCCCATTATAACCACGTCAGTAAAAGCTTCGTTACGCAACTTGTCTTTCAGGTAATCATAATTTCCCGATACATTGGTTCTGCTAAATTCGTATGCAAAGCCTCGCTCCTGTGTTAGGCGCTTAACCTGCCGCAGAAGTTTCGCTTTGTTAACTCCCCCCGATATAGGATTGTACAGATATAGTATTTTTCGTACTGTCATGTTCAGGCCCAACAAATTTTAGCTAACAAAACACGACGAGGCTTCAACCTTTTCGCTATTTCAGGATCGGAAGGAATGGAAACAGTGTAAAGCAGGATCTCTGCATGCTTCTTTTTCAAAAGCGAGGGGTTCAGTTTCATTTCTGCTACGCCTTCATTAGCGTGCATCTGGTAGGTTGCCAGTTCTTCACCGGATGCAGAAAACAAGATGAATTGCCTGCGCATTAGTTTCGTATGGCTATAATCTGCAGCCCTGTAAACAATGCGAAGTGTAGACACACTCTTAGAAGGAAGCGATACTGAAGGAATGGAATCATCTACATCTTTTTCAACCAACACTACGGCATTCAGCATCACCCTGTAACTGTCCTGTGCTATTGCAACACAGGAAATACAAAGCAACAGGATAAATGTTGAAACAGTTCTCATTAATGGATTGGACGGTAAAAGTACTACCATTTAAGCAATGCGCTCGCCCAGGTAAATCCACTACCAAAGGCTGCAAGGCAAACGAGATCTCCGGGTTGCACTCTTCCCTCCTGCCATGCCTCGCATAAAGCAATGGGAACGCTTGCAGCAGTCGTATTTCCGTAGCGTTGGATGTTATTATAAACCTGGTCATCTCGTAAGCCAAGTTTTTGTTGAACAAACTGCGAGATACGAAGGTTCGCCTGGTGCGGCACTAGCAGTTTCAACTGCGATGCATTATAGCCATTGGCAGACAATGCTTCAAGAATAACTTCCGGAAACTTAACGATCGCCTTTTTAAAAACTGAAGGGCCATCCATTGTTGGATAGATCTGCCCTTCGTCAATCATTTTGTGCGTAAAAAACATCTGACCTATTTCTGCTTCTTCAAAACTCGCTAGTCCCGGTTGCCAATGGTTTGCATGCGTACCGGGGCTGAACATGGCTAACAACTCGGCGCTTTCCCCATCGCTGTGGAGATGTGTACTCAGGATACCCCTTTCTTCAGCTTTTGAAGGTTGTAAAATTACCGCACCAGCGCCATCGCCAAATATTACTGAAACGTTCCGGCCCCGTGTACTAAAGTCAAGGCCAAAAGAATGTTTCTCACTTCCAATCACGAGAATATTCTTATACATGCCAGCCTTTATAAATTGGTCGGCTACACTAAGGGCATAGAGAAAACCGCTGCACTGGTTACGAACATCGAGCGCGCCCACCTCTTTCATTTTCATCGCTCGCTGCACTAGCACTCCGCAGCCGGGGAAATAATAATCAGGTGAAAGCGTAGCAAATATGATAAAGTCAACCTCTTGGGCGGTGATGCCCGCCCTCTCAATGGCCACCTTTGCCGCCTCAACTGCCATAGTGGTGGTGGTTTCCTGGGTACGGTGGGCAAAGCGGCGCTCTTTTATTCCCGTACGCTCCTGAATCCACTCATCAGTGGTGTCCATGTATTTTTTCAGGTCGTTATTAGTATATACATCTTCCGGAACATACATGCCAATACCGGCTATTACTGATCGTATCATAATCGAGTTAAAGTGTACCAATGTACCGAATTTCGTATGAACCTCGTTAACCCTGTGGCAGGAATGGACATTTTTCATCCAAATGTTTCAACGATTTTTTGGATAAAAATGAAAAAGAGAAGCGATTCTTAAAATCTGGCACGATAAATTCAGAATAACTATATTCCCTTAATTTTGTGTTGGTTATTAACCTATCACCCTGACACCCTTAAGCCCAATTTTAAGAGACTAGATTCATAACCGTTTAAAGAAGAACTGAAAGGATGTCATTAAGTCAAACGTTACAACAGAAGCTTCTGCAGAAGCTATCGCCGCAGCAAATTCAGTTGATGAAGCTGTTGCAGATTCCTACTGCAAACCTTGAAGAACGCATAAAGGAAGAATTGGAAGAGAATCCTGCTTTGGAGGTAGCAGAAGAGGGCTATGAAGATGGCTTTGGCGAGGATGTAAAAGATGAATTTTCGTCGCCTGAAGAAGAAGAGTATGACAAAGATGGCAGCCAGGATGATTATGATAATATAGACATCAGCGATTATGTGTCTGACGGAGATGACGATATTGCTGACTATAAATTAAGAGACGACAATTATCCTGAGGCAGACGACAAAAAAACATTACCCTTTAAGATAGAAACGAGCTTTCACGACATGCTCCTTGATCAGTTAGGAATGCTCTCGCTTGATGAGCGCCTTTCCAGGGTTGCCGAGCAAATTGTTGGAAGCATTGACGATGATGGATATTTACGGAGGGATGTAATTTCTATCTGCGATGACCTTGCATTCAGGCAAAACATTGTCGCCACCGAAGAAGAGATTGAAACGCTGATTAAACAAATTCAACAATTCGATCCTCCTGGCATTTGCGCCCGCGACCTTAAAGAATGCCTGCTTCTCCAACTAAGAAGGCAACAGGTGGATGGAAAAGATGTAAACCTGCCCATACAGGTGCTTGAGCGGTATTTTGAAGAGTTTACGAAAAAGCACTATGAAAAAATTCAGCGCGGTCTAAACCTCAACGACGAACAATTAAAGGAAATTATCACCGCCATTATTCGCCTTAACCCCAAACCAGGGGGCAATGTAGGCGAGATTAATAAAGCTGAGAGCTACATTGTACCCGACTTCTTCATCATCAATAATAATGGAAAGCTTGAACTTACGTTAAATGCCAAGAATGCACCTGATTTGAGGATAAGCGAAGGCTACCGCGACATGTTGAAGGATTACGACAGGGGAAGTAAGAAAGATAAGCGGCAGAAGGAAGCGGTACTTTTTATTAAACAAAAAATTGACTCTGCCAAGTGGTTCATCGACATGATTAAACAGCGCCAGCATACTTTGCTGAGTACTATGGATGCCATCATGAACTACCAAAGGGAATTCTTCCTCAGCGGAGATGAAACCAACCTGAAACCAATGATCCTAAAGGACATTGCAGAGATAACAGGACTAGACATCTCTACGGTTAGCCGCGTTGCGAACAGCAAGTTTGTGCAAACAGAGTTTGGCACTTACAGGTTGAAGTTCTTCTTCAGTGAATCTTTAAGTACAGAGAGTGGCGAAGAAGTTAGCACCCGTGAAGTGAAAAAGATTTTGAGCGATTTGATTGAAGCAGAAGATAAACGGAAGCCTCTTAGCGATGAAAAGCTGACAGAATTATTGCAGGAGAAAGGATACAATATAGCAAGACGTACAGTGGCTAAGTATAGGGAACAACTGAACATTCCTGTGGCACGGTTGAGAAAAGAGCTATAAATACTACATATGTGGTATTCCGGCGGCTGGCAGCGCCTCATACCTTCACCGCATTAAAACTGGTCAAACATGAGAAACTATTTAATCGCACTGCTCCTCCTGGTTTCAGTCAATTCTTTTGCTCAAAAAGTATCGGACAAAGAAGCCTGGCGCGCATCATTTGATGGCGCCATTAACTTTTACAAGCTAACCGAAGCCGGCATTATGGTGGTAGGCACTGATGATGCATTGTATGGTCTGGATCCTGACGCTGGCACAATTAAGTGGAAACACGACTTCCTCAAAAAAATCAAAGAAGAGAATTTTGACCCTATTGATGGCAGCCCAATGGTGGCTATTGTGGACAGGGGTTTAAACCCTGAACACGTTGTTGTTAACGTGGTAGATGGACAGGTGGTTTGCAAAACAAGGGAGATAGGATTAAATGCCGTTACCAAGCGATTTCCGAATGCCGTAGTAGGTGGTGTAATGTTCTATGGCGTAAACAAAAAAGGCAGGCCTACGATGATGCTGATTGATGCCGCCACTGGAACAAAGCGTTGGGAAGCTGAAAAAATATTTGATAAAAACACCGAAGTCATCTGCAGCAACCTGTACGCACAGGATGAAAAAGGTTTTCTTATTGCTACTACGAAAGCCATTTATAAAATCAACGCTGCAACAGGTGAAGAAATGTGGAGAAGCGAGATTAAGTCGGACCCTCCTGTTGCTGCCCCCATTAAAGGAGGTTTTGGGTTTGGTAAGATGAATGCCGCACAAAGCGCAAACGCTACTTCTATTTCAGCTAAGTTTTTCCAGGTAAAAGATCCGTCCAAAGTTTATTTCTACAATAACGACGTGTTTACCTGCTTCAACTGGGCGGATGGAAAAGAGCTTTGGAAACGACAGGAGCTGAAGAGCCCTGTAAATAACTACATTATTGACGATAGGGGCATTATTGTTACTACCAACGAGAACGATGAAAACGAGGGCAACAAAAAGGGCGGCGGACTGATGGGTAAAATGGTGAGGGCTGCAACCGACGCAAGTAAAGCCCGCCTGTATATGTTTGATTACAACGATGGCCACCAGATTACCCGTGACCCAATCAAGATTTCAGGAGATGTTGTTGGTTACAGCTATGATAATACCAGGACTAAAATGGTATTAGCTACTGCAAACGAAAAAGGTAAGAACCGCATCAACGTAATTGATTTAACCACGGGAAAAGAAGCGATCAAGAATCCATTGAAAGTAGATGGTAGCATCCTTGACATTAAGCTGGTTTCAAAAGGTCTTTTGTATATAACAACAGACGAGATGAATATCCTGGACCTTGAAACAGGAAAAGATGCATGGGACAAGAGCCTGAAAGTAAAGAAATACATCGTTCACGGCTTTAAAGGGGATGAGCTGTACGTGGCTGCTGACGGTGCCATGTACAAGTTGAACACCGGAACCAGTGAGTACCAAAAAATAAATAAAGCCAACCTGGAATTCAGCGGCGGTGAAACTCCAAAGCGTCTTGAGTTTAAGGACAATAACATCCTTGTTTGCAGCGATCAAAATGTATTTTGTCTTGACAGCGAAGGCAACCAGGCGTGGAATGTGTACAGGAAAGCGCCAGGCATTAGCCTCGTAGGAAAAATTGCTTTAGGTGCACTGGCTGTAACCAGTACTGCAATGATGGCAGCCAATAGTTATTCTGCAGGCTATGCGCGTGGCTGTACGGGATGTACTTACCAGGGAATGGCAGGAGGTACCGTTAGCAACTACGATGCTGCTAGCTTTTATGAAAGCCAGGCAAAGGATTGGGGCCGTATAGCTACTGCGTCGTTTAAAGAGCTGAACAAGCGGTTCAACGCAACCAAAAACACTAACAACTACATCAGTATTCTTACTTATAGCAGTGACAGTGATGATAGTGGAGTGGGAGTGGAACTTTATAACAAGAACACAGGCGCTAAGGATGCAGTTGTGATAATGAAGGATAAAAAACCTGACTACTTTGTAGATGATATATCCAGGATACTATACTGGAAAAAAGACGATAAAACAATGACGGCGATCCGGTTTTAATAAATAGAGAGCAAAAAAAGAGCATCCATATGGGTGCTCTTCTTTTTTATTTAACCTTTATTATTGGTGTATTTTAATTGCACTGCTTTGGTGGATAGCAGCACTTATTTCTTTGATAAGTGAAGGATCTTTTTCAATAGCATTGCCTACCACAATTACATCGGCACCTGCACTGCAATTGATAAATGCTTTTTCGGCTGTTTTAATCCCACCACCAATAATTAGCGGAACATCAATATGGCTGGCAACTTTTTCAATCATGCCTTCGCGGATTGGGTTTTTAGCCCCGCTGCCGGAATCCATGTAAATTAACTTCATTCCCAGCATTTCACCGGCCATTGCTGTGCACATAGCAATTTCATCCTTATCGGCAGGAATAGGAGAAGCATTTGAAATATAAGACACGGTGGTGGGTGCACCTCCATCTATTACCATGTAACCTGTAGGCATAATTTCAAGCCCGCTTTGTTTTACAAAAGGCGCACTTATTACGTGCTGTCCTATCAGAAGCTCTGGGTTACGTCCTGAAATAAGGGATAAATAGAGAAGCGCATCTGCATAACGGCTAACCTGCGAAGGCGAACCCGGAAACAGCAGTATAGGAATGTTACAAGCCGATTTGATTCGCTGTATACATTGATCTAAATGATTAGAAATTACCAGGCTGCCCCCAACAAAAAAGAAATCCACCTGCGCATCAAGTGCCAGCTCTACCAATTGTTCAATCTTCTTGTCGTCCACCTTATCCGGATCTATCAGCACAGCAAACGACTTACGTCCACTTTGCTTCCGGTCCATCATATCTTGGTATAGCTTCCGCTTCATGCAATTCTTTAAAAGTACCTATGCAAAAATGCAAAAAACTTTCTTTGATTATCAGCTAAATGCTTAAATACGTAAAATTATGGTTTTTGGATGAATGTATAAGCCAAAAGGTCAACGATACTCGCTTGTATCTACTGCCAGCTATACCTTGTTATTGCAAACTCTTTACCATTACTGGCGTGCCAAACTCACAATAATGTTGTCAACACTGTGGATATCGAGCCAAAGTCAAACAGGGCAAGTAGTTAGGTGTTTTTCCCATCACTTTTCAACATCTTGTGGGTATTTGCGACTACTTTTTTTGAGGTGTCCTGGATATTTTCGTCATCCGCTATTCGCCAAAAGCGATTGCACATAGAAACCCAAATTCCAAACACTAAAACATCCTGAAACAATGGCTAAACAGCAACCAAAAAAGGGGCTACAGTACCAGCGCCGCTTTACTAAAGAAGGGGTATCACCTTTTGACCTATTTGAGTACGATTACAGGACAAGTGTAATCAGGAACCCGAATGGGGAAGTGGTATTTGAAATGAATAATGTAGAGGTTCCTAAACAATGGAGCCAGATAGCTACAGACATTTTAGCGCAGAAATATTTCAGAAAAGCCGGTGTACCGCAGGCTGACGGTAGCTTAGGACGGGAAACAAGCGTAAAACAAGTGGCTCACAGGATGGCCAACTGTTGGAAAGTTTGGGGCGAACGTTATGGATATTTTGCATCGGAAAAGGATGCACAGGTGTTTTATGAAGAGCTGGTTTACAGCATTTTAAACCAGGCATGCGTGCCCAATAGCCCTCAATGGTTCAACACGGGCCTGCACGAAAGCTATGGAATTACGGGAAAACCGCAGGGGCACTACTATGTAGACCCGGTTTCAGCAAAACTCACAAAATCAACCAATGCATACGAGCGCCCTCAACCTCATGCTTGCTTCATTTTGAGCGTGGACGACGATTTGGTAAACAATGGCGGCATTATGGATCTGTGGGTACGTGAGGCAAGGATTTTTAAATACGGATCGGGCGTAGGAACAAACTTCTCAAGGATAAGGGGTGCTGGCGAAAAACTGAGCGGTGGAGGAACTTCCTCCGGGCTGATGAGCTTTTTAAAAATCGGAGACAGGGCTGCAGGGGCCATCAAAAGTGGTGGTACAACACGCAGAGCTGCAAAAATGGTCTGTCTTGACCTTGACCATCCTGAAGTAATGAACTTCATTAACTGGAAAGTCGAGGAAGAAAACAAAGTTGCGGCATTGATAAATGCAGGCTACGACTCGCATTATGAAGGTGAAGCTTATCTCACCGTTTCCGGACAAAACTCCAACAACTCTGTCAGGATCCCTAATGAGTTTTTTGAAAAACTTGAAAGAAACGAAGATTGGGAGCTAAAGGCAAGAAGCGATGGAAGGGTAATGAAAAAAATACCTGCACGCGAAGTATGGAACCAGATTTCCTACGCCGCCTGGAGATGTGCAGACCCTGGTACCCAGTACGATAGTACTATCAATGAATGGCATACCTGCCCTAAGGGTGGCCGCATTAATGCTTCCAACCCTTGCTCGGAATACATGTTCCTTGATAATACAGCATGTAACCTGGCATCCATCAACCTTCGTAAATTTCACGATGACGATACCAACCAATTTGATGTAGAAGGATTTGAATATACTACCCGCCTATGGACAACCGTACTCGAGATATCTGTTCTTATGGCGCAGTTTCCTTCGCCCGAGGTTGCCCAACTCAGCTATGACTATAGAACACTGGGCCTTGGATTTGCCAACCTGGGTTCTATGCTGATGGTAAGCGGAATAGCCTACGACAGCGAAGAAGCACGTGGCATAGCTGCCGCTATCAGTGCAATAATGACGGGTGTAGCTTATAAGACTTCTGCAGAAATGGCGCAGATACTTGGACCATTCGCTAAATACGAAGAGAACAAAGAAGATATGCTACGCGTTATGCGTAACCACAGGGCTGCTGCATACGATGCAGAAGATGCATACGTTGACCTGGAAATAAAGCCCCAGGGCATAAAAGCCAGGTATTGCCCTGACTACTTACTGTCGGCAGCTACGAAAGCATGGGATGAGGCCGTACAATTGGGAGAGAAATTTGGTTACAGGAATGCCCAGGCCACAGTTATTGCACCTACCGGCACTATCGGGCTGGTAATGGACTGCGATACAACCGGTGTAGAGCCAGACTTCGCATTGGTTAAGTTCAAAAAACTTTCAGGAGGTGGTTATTTTAAAATCATCAACCAAAGTGTGCCGCAAGCATTGAAAAACCTTGGTTACAGCCCGGCAGAAACAGATGCTATTATCAAATATGCCGTAGGTTCTGCCTCGTTTGAAGGAGCTCCCTTCATTAACCCTCAGTCTTTAAGCGAGAAGGGTTTCTTTGGTGAAGAGATCAAAAAATTAAACGAGGCTGCACGTTCAGCCTTTGAAATTGGTTTCATCTTCAACAAGTTTTCGCTAGGTGAAGCTTGCCTTCAAAGGCTTGGCTTTACCGAAGAACAATATAACGACTGGAATTTCAATCTGCTTGAAGCGCTTGGCTTTACAGAGGAAGAAATAGATGCAGCTAACGATTATGTCTGCGGCACTATGACGGTTGAAGGCGCTCCTTTCTTGAAGGAAGAACACCTGCAAGTGTTTGATTGCGCCAATAAATGTGGCAAAAAAGGAGAACGTTTTATACACGCCCATGGCCATATCAAAATGATGGGAGCCTGTCAGCCTTTCCTTAGCGGCGCGATCTCTAAAACAATCAACCTTCCTCACGAAGCTACGGTTGAAGAGATAGCTGACTCGTATATGCTGAGCTGGAAACTGGGCCTTAAAGCCTGTGCTTTGTACCGTGATGGTTCTAAACTGTCACAACCTCTTAGCAACAAATCGGATAAGAAGAAAAAAGCCGGCGAAGGAAAAGAAGAAGTAGCTGCAGATGCAACACCCGCCGAAGCAGAATCGAACATTGTGGACCTGAGCAAGCTCACCGTCGACGAACTCCTGGAAGAGGTACAACGCAGGATGCAGGAGTCGGTTGATACCAAGTTCAAGCGGCAGCTCTCAAGGATTGTTGAACGTAAACAACTACCTACTAAGCGCAGAGGATTCACCCAAAAAGCTAAAATAAACGGTCAGGTGTTATTCCTTAGAACGGGAGAATACACTGATGGTACGCTTGGCGAAATCTTTATCGATCTCGCTAAAGAAGGTTCCACACTGCGTAGCCTCATGAACTGCTTTGCCATTGCGGTTTCTGTGGGCTTGCAGTACGGTGTACCGCTGGAAGAATTCGTTGACAAGTTTGTGTTTACTAAGTTTGAGCCTGCCGGAATGGTAGATCACCCTAATATCAGGACAACCACGTCGTTAGTCGACTTTGTATTCAGGGCACTAGCTTACGAATACCTTGGCCGTACAGACCTGGTGCATGTGCTGGATAAGCCGGAGATTGCCAACCTGGGAACAGATGATGATATGAAGCCGGAGCTAAGCGCAGTAAGAGTAACAGCGCCTGCCGCACAAGCACCTTCAGCAGAGCATGTGCATGGCCCTAAAGCCACTAAAGCAGCAAAGGCTGAAGTGGGTCTTGATGCAGTAAATGCAGCAGCCAAGAGCATGCAAAGCGATGCACCTGCATGTAATGTTTGCGGACATATTACGCTGCGAAGCGGAACCTGCTACAAATGCCTAAACTGCGGTAATAGTATGGGTTGTAGTTAAGGAAATTCTCTAACCCTAAATTCAATAATTGACTGGAAAGCCCTGTATGGGGCTTTTCTTTTTTTGGGGAATAGCTTAGAAATAAACCCCTTCTACACACTAGCCGGCTCTTTAAAAACTTGTTTAAAGGGTATGTATGTTCTGATCGGTGAGTGGATGAATAATGCCTGTCACCCACCAAACAGGGAATGCAGCCACCAGTTATCAGGGTAGAAGTCTGCTGGTCTAATTAGAAAAGCATTGGAGCGTGTTTTATAGCTTTTATGCTCGCTTTACATAAAATGGCTGCGTGCTAACAGCAGCTTAGGCAGTAGGTATAACTCGTAGAGGGAGTTGGTTAGTAGGTCTGATACTGGAAAACTAAACCGGGATAGAGATAAAAAGCAAAGAGCCATCCCAGGGGACGGCTCTAAGCATATAAAATGAAAAACTTATTGTTTGGTCATGATCTCATTCACCTGTAAAGAGAAACAACCCAGGTTAGGAATACACATCCTGAACTTCAACCTGTAGGTACCATTACAATAAGAGAACGTACCATGCGAAGGAGCAGGAAGGTGTGTAGCCAACGAAGGGCCCACTGTAAGATCCTGTCCGGCATAGGCAGAGTTAACAGTACCAGCCATTGGGCCGATGTTCTGCGTTTGCAGAGTGATCTTCCTATCGTTAATGTCAGTCCAGTCAAGCGTGAAAGTGATATCAGGCCAACCTGCATCCCATAGATTGCCCACTACGATGTCGGCAGTTGTTGGGCTTGTAAGCGTAGCTGATTTGATGCTGGTAGTGTACGGACCGTAATCGGAACCGCTTTGAGCACCGGTTGTACTGTTGTAAGTACGTTCAATTGTGCTATAAGCACCCACGATAGCAGCATTTACACCATTATTAAGATCAGTAGCAATTTCACCTTCAAAACAAGGACCTCTCATAAACAATTTGAAAGTATCGTTGTAGGTAGCAGGATTAGGAGCGGTTATCACGAAAATAAGCGTATCCTTTCTACCTGCCTGGTATTGATCATATACCGGTGTAACTGTCAAGCTATCTACTGCCTGACCTGCAGGAATGGTAACAGTGGTTGAAGACACATTATAATGTGTTCCTTGCTGTGCCCCTGATGGAGAGCTGATAGTTACTGTAACTGTTCTGTCTTGTCCTGATACAGTTGTAAATCCAACCGGGATCTTATAAACTGTTGCGGGATCAACAACAAAGAAGTTTGCACTCTTCTGATTAGCAAAGTGAGCAAGCTCAGGAGGAATGTGCAGGTTATCATCCTTTTTCTTACAGCTTGCAGCCAAAAGGAGGATGAAAGCCGACAAAAATAAATAGTTGTTTTTATGTATTCTCATATCAAATGTTTTTTAAATCGGGTAGCAACCGATATAGTTGCTACCCGGTTTTATAGGAAATTAATAACCTGGGTTTTGCGCCATTTGGGGATTAGCCAACAACTCCTGCAAAGGAATTGGCAGCGTGAACCTAAAGTTACCTGCTGGAAGCGTTTGGAAAGTAGGATTATTATCCACATCACTCAACAAACGTTCTACTGGTAGGTTCCTCCTCTTCAGATCAAAGAAACGGAAGCCTTCAAAAGCAAGCTCTTTAAATCTTTCGTTCATGATCTCATCAATCAAGGTTTGCTTGTTTGTGATGTTTACAGGCGTATAACCAGAAATTCTCTTGCTTCTCAACTCATTAAGGTCAGCATTGGCACCTGGAAGATCACCTAATTCTGCTCTTGCCTCAGCCCTTATAAGCCACATTTCTGCTGTACGAATTGCTTTCAAGTGAACAACCCTGTCATATTGCCCATTCTTGAAGTGCTTTTTAACATACCTTGTTGAGCCGCCTGATCCAACTACATCTTCGCCTATATAAGCGTTTTTGCGAATATCGCCAGCGCCATAGGCTGCCACAAGTTTATCTGATGGAGCAAAGTAAACTAGGTTACCGCTTGTAAATAGGCTTGCTACAAAGGTAGAAGCTGGTGTTTCCTGACGTATTTTGAATAATATTTCATTATCGTTTGCATCAACCCAAATGTTGGTAAAGGCAGCGCCCGCTACTAACGGCTTAATTCCCGAGTTGATTACTTCGTTTGCATAATCGGAAGCTTTTTGCCAATCGCGCATGTGTAAGGCTAATCTCGCTTGAACAGCAGCTACCGAAATTGTATTCATTACCGTATCTGAGAAATTCGCTGACGATGTAGCAGGAAGTAGCGTTCTGGCTTGTTCTAAGTCAGCTTGAATTGCTTGTACCGATTGCGCGACAGTTAAACGGCTGTATTTTCCAAGTCCCACAGGGGTAGTTGGATATGGAATACCTAAAGGATCTGCCGGATCATATGGCTTGGTGAATACCGTCAGCATATCCAACATTGCCATACCCCTCATTGCTAGTGCCTGTCCTTTAATTATTGGACGGCGGCTTTCTTCAAAAGCATCGCGTGCTGTAACCTCATCAGCTTTCTGAAGAACGCGATTGGCCTGATCAATAACTCTCGGCATATCGCCCCAAAAGGCCGCAATGTCTCCTGCACTTGTCTGGTCAGACCCGAAAGTCCAACTGTAAGTAAAACGTCCCTGCCCTGAATTATCGCGCCCGTACCTAGCTTCATCAGAAAGCAAAGCAGATAGATAGTACATGTGACCCTTCGCTAGATATCGGCCATAAACCGCATTTAAACCTCTTTGCAAATCCTCGATGTTCTGGAAAACGTTTGATTCATCAATCGAGTCCGTAGGTTTCACCTCGTCCATCTGCTTCTTACAACTAGCGATGGATAATATCATTACCCCTGCTGCAAGCCATTTATATAATACTCTTTTCATTGTATAATGTCGTTTTAATTAGAAAGTAATATCTACACCTGCAGTTATTGCACGTGGGTTAGGGAACTCAGATAATGAGATATTGTTATCATCTTCAGGATCGTATCCTCTCCACTTCGTCCATGTAAGTAAGTTCTGACCCATAATGTAGAATCGCGCATTAGAAATATGCTTGAGTTTACCCGTTATGTTTTTAGGTAATTGATATGAAAGCATCAAGGTTCTCAACCGCAGGAAAGATGCATCTTGTATGTACTTTGATGAAAATGAATTCTGGTAAGCTGGGCTTTGAGTAGAAGTTATGTCGCCTGGTTTGGTCCAGAAGTTAAATGATGCAGCTTGGTTGAACCCGCCAACTAGAAAACTCGGATTCTCAACAAAGAATTCAAGGTTATTTACCCTGTAAGTTTCCTTAGCATAAGAAAACTGAGCTGTCAGTTCAAAGCCTTTGAATTTAACATTGGCTCCAAAACCTCCAGTAATGCGAGGCATCCAGGTTCCATAGTCCTGAAAACGGAAAGCTTTCGAAAGATCGTTAGTCACTTTACCATCTTCTGTATAAAACAATGGCGCGCCTGTTGCTGCGTCTACACCTGCCCATTTTATTTCGTAATGCGATCCAAGTGCATATCCTACTCTAATTAAGCCTGTACCAAACTCAAACTGAGACGCGGAGCCCAAGTCGGTGATTTCGTTGTTATTGATAGCACCGTTGGCATTGAGCGTTACAGAAAGATTACGGTTTCTCACAAGATCATAATTGACAGAATATTCGAAACCTCTGTTTCTCATTTTACCAGCATTAATTTGCTGTAGCGTTCCCCAAAAACCAGAAAATCCAGTAGGGTTGTTGTTCACGAGCAAATTATTCGTTTGCTTATTATAAAAAGCTATATCGCCGTATAGTCTCCTATTAAAGAATCCAAAGTCAAGACCAAGGTTCAAAGTGTTGGTATATTCCCAGTCCAAATCCCCATAACCTGGGCTCGTAGGAACAAAAGTATTTAATCCTTGATATTGCCCTTGAGTAAAACCTGCTAAGTACTGGAAATAGGTCAAGTATCCATCGGAGTTGGCTGCCTGTCCATAGCTAGCCTTCAAACGTAGTACATTGATTGGCCTGATTCCGCTTACAAAGCTTTCCTGTCCAATGTCCCAAACACCACCCACCGCATAGAAGCTGTGGAACCTGTTTTGAGAAGGAAGCTTAGTAGAACCGTCAACACGGTAGCTCAAATTCAATGTATATTTTCTGTTGTAAGTATAGCGACCAATTCCAACTAGTGCCGTAGACATGTATCCCAATTGTGACCCAGTCACTGTTGAGAAAAGGCTGTTTTGGGCATTCCCTTGCGTTATAGCTGCAGGGGTGTTTGGCCGTTTTGGATCAGCTCCATAACCTAACCCTGTAAATATTTTTCTATATTCTCTGTTCCACTCTCCATAAGCTGCCACTTCAACGTCATGCTTTGAGGCAAATACTTTCTGAAAAGTGATATTTGGTCTTACAATCATTTCAGCTATTCGGGTATTTTGCTCCTGATAAAGCCCAGATTTTGTTTGCACATTAGTGCTTGAGTAACTTGTGAACGCTCTTTGATCTCTGTAAATTGAATTGATACTGTTAGTAAAGTCAACACCAGCAGTAACTCCAAATGACAAATATGGCAAAATCTTATAGTTTGCATTGACTGAAAGGATACCCTTAATTTGCTCAGTATAGTTCAAATTATAGAGCATACTCTGGTACAAGTTCACACCGTAGTAAGGTTGAGCTGTACTAACATTATAAGTCCCATCATCTTTCAATAGTGAAATATAACCGGGAGTAATTCTCGTAACAAGAAATGGATTATTCAAATTGTTTGAAGTAGTACTTTCTTGGAAGTTTCTTTTTACGTATGACAGATTTGATCCGAATGAAAATGTTAGCTTATCATCGGAATAATCAAAATTGTTCCTCCATGAAAATCTCTTCATATCGCTTCTTACTATAATACCTTCTTCGTTATAATAGTTGAAGTTACTATACAGCCTACCGCGCCCAACAGACCCTGATAAACGAAGTTCATGGTTTTGGAACTTACCATTTCTAAAGTAGATATCGTCCCAGTCAGTATTAATCTTACCCATGCTATCCAGGTTTCTATCGAACTGAGCCTGAGTAGCAGGATCCAAAGTGGCATAGACCGGATTCTTTTTTGAATACATCCATCCTGGCAAAGTTGCGGCAGATGCTGGCAAAACACCTCCTAAACGCTCTTGGGCGGCTAAGAGCTCCGCTGAGTTCATCATACGGTAGTTAAATTGAGGACGCATTTTAACACCGTATTGCCCCGCATAACCAAATCGAGCCTTTCCTGTCGCACCCTTTTTGGTTGTAACTACAATTACACCCGCGGCCCCGCGGTTTCCGTATAATGCAACTGCGGGTCCGTCTTTCAGGACATCGACACTTTCGAAGTCATTTGTATTTAGCCCTTGGAAAACGGAACCTTCAACAGGAATACCATCAACAATATATAAAGGATCGCTGCCCCCTAGTATCGATGTAGGTCCACGCAAAATTACGTTTGCTGCAGCGCCAGGCTGACCGCTTCCACTTAATACTGTAAGTCCTGGTACACGTCCCTGTAATACCTGGTCGAAAGATGCTACGGGGAAATTACGCATTTGGGCCTCATCTACCTTACTGGCTGTACCGGCATATTGGCTCCGTTTTTGGCGATTATAACCCGTAACAACCACACCTTCCAAATCAGAAGCTGAAGAAGCTAAACGGATGGTTCCAAGGGATGTTCTTCCTTGAATTTGAATGCGTTGAGTAGCAAAACCCACATAAGAAATCTCTAGTTCTGTAGCAGTAGGAGGTACGCTAAGGGAGAAGTTTCCGTTCGTCCCTGTTATAGCGAAAGCACTTGAGCCTCTGACAGATACTGTAACGCCGGCGAGGTCTGTCCCCGCTTCGTCTGTTACCTTACCGGTAATTGTTTTTGTTTGTGCAAACAACTGAAAAACAGTCATCATCATGCACAAAAGCATCATCGTTTTTCTCATCATTATTTAATAATTGGTTAAAAAAAGCATTTGCAATATTAAACCGACCATAACTAAAGACAAAATAAAATGTTAAGCGCTGCAACGATTTGAGATTAAAATGCTTGTTTGCAGTCACCGCATTGTCATATCAATCTAACCCTTATATTTCAGCGGAAAAAAGAGAAGGTGAGTGGCCTTGCCAGGAATCGAACCTGGATCTGGAGCTTCGGAAACTCTTATACTATCCATTGTACTACAAGGCCTCAGGAGGTGGCAAAAATAAGGACATGGCAGCTTCCCGGCTACAAAAAGCTGCGGAGGGTTAAAAAGAACAGGAGCTGTAGGATGAATAGGTGCACAGCAAACTGGTTGTCTTTCCTGAAAGGTATCCACTCAAAGAAAAACAGGATCACAGCACTTGTAATAAACCACGCGGCATAATTTGAAAACGGTATTTCGTTGTACTGCCACTCCCAATACCCGAGTTTTACGGCTGCTTTCTCCATAATCCAGTCGAAAAAGGTGGAAATGAATGCTCCATCTATTACTACCGAAAACTTTTGAACAGCCTTAGGCAGCAGGTTATCGGGCGGGATGCGCTTTTCAATTATAGCATACATCCTTTGGGTAAAGATGCCTACACAATATATTATTACCACCCAATTTACGGCCACTACCCAGGGTACGCGCTTAACTACCGGGCCCAGCGACTTACCAAATGCTACATCTCCAAAAAAGCTGGGATTGCTGACAAATATAATCTCCGCCAGTAAAGCGATGGTGAAAGCTGCACCCAGGAAACCGACGAACTTGGCATCAAGGGAAGGGTGAGTATAGATAATAAGCCCCAGGGTGATAAGTATTATAAGGGGCGTTCCGTTAATAAACCACTGGTAATAGCTAGAAAAAATACCCGCTACACCCACGGCATAAACTACAATTGCTACAATTAGGGCTAACCTAAACCTGTTTTTTTGTGCAAGCATTGCAGGAAAATGTTTCGAACGTTTTGTTTAAGCAACTGTTTGATAAGAAATTATTATGCCTGAAAACCATAAGGCCCTACATCAACCGGGATCTTGAAGCTTTGGATTGTCCTTGTGACGCTGCTCATCGCGACGGGTCTTTTTTTCAATATTCCTCTCTAATGCAGCAGTTAGGTCCACGCCTGTTTGGTTGGCAAGGCAGAGTAACACCCAAAGTACATCTGCAAATTCGTCCGCAAGGTCGCCCTCCCGTTCTAAAGGTTTGGCAGATTGGTCGCCATAGCGTCTTGCCATAATGCGCGCAACCTCTCCAACTTCTTCGGTAAGTATAGCCATATTGGTGAGTTCGCTGAAATAGCGCACTCCAACCGATTTGATCCAGTTATCTACCTGTTCTTGCGCTTCTTTAATAGTCAACGTGTCCCCATCTTTGATAGCAAACTTAAGGAGGCAACGGTTTATGATGCAACATTAAATGTCCAAAAAATACCGCTAATAGGATAGAAAACCACCGTATGCACTATCTGCCAGTTAACTAATTGTTTTGCAAACAGGCGGGGACTATTCGGCGCTGCATCTCATTGTTCTTTGCAATTAGTAAATGCTAACGTCAATGCCCTTAGCACCCGGGGTAGGGGAGGGGCGCGTTATATTATCCAGTCTGGTCTTTGCTTCAATTTTTAGCTAAAAGTTGAGTTCTACCTGGGTTTCAGCTAGGTTTCAGCTAGGTTTCAGCTAGGTTTGCGCTAGGTTTAAGCTAGCCTCTCCCTTACATTAAGCTTATTTAAAGCTTATATCAAGCTTACACCAAACCATCCTCTAACCGATCTTTAACCTATACTAATAGCATTGATTGCTTGTACTAAGCGCCAACCTGGCAGCCTCCTCTCCTGCTTGTGTGGCCGTAAGTCGTTTTTATACTGTCTTTTTTTATCATCCTCATACCAGGTAAATGTCCCTCATAGCTCGGGCACGCAGCAATAGCCGTCACAATTAAACGGGGATGCTATTAAAAGCCAGGCAAAGCATAACTTACACCGGCAAACGGCAGCAGCATGCCCATTTGAATATCGGCAGATAAAAAATTCATTTGGCGCAAATTATGTAAGTAAAAAACAAATGATACTGCACAGTATGGCTACACCTCAGCAAGCACTTGACGATAAAATTCACTGGTACAAAGACGCAATTATATACGAACTGCATATAAAGGCTTTTGCCGACTCGAACGGTGATGGAATAGGCGATTTTCATGGCCTGATGGAAAAACTGGATTACCTTCAGGAACTAGGGGTTACGGCTATCTGGGTTCTGCCTTTCTACCCTTCGCCTTTAAGAGACGATGGATACGATATAGCCGATTACTATTCTATTAATCCATCGTACGGCAGCATAGAAGACTTTCAACGCTTTTTGGATGAAGCACACAAACGCAACCTGAAAGTAATTACTGAGTTGGTTATCAACCATACTTCCGATCAACACCCCTGGTTTCAGCGCGCAAGGCTTGCTCCCAAAGGTTCGGAAGAAAGAAACTTTTATGTTTGGACGGATGACCCTAACCAATATAAAGGCGTGCGCATCATCTTCCAGGACTTTGAAGCCAGTAACTGGACATGGGACCCCGTAGCGCAGCAGTACTACTGGCACCGCTTCTTCCATCATCAGCCTGATCTCAATTACGACAGCCTTGCCGTGCAGGAAGAAGTTATGAAAGTATTAGATTACTGGTGCGATATGGGTGTTGATGGCTTTAGGCTCGATGCCGTCCCCTATCTCTTTGAGCGCGAAGGCACCAATGGCGAAAACCTGCCTGAAACGCATGCTTTCCTTAAGAAACTCAGAAAACATATTGACGACCACCACCCGGGAACGGTGTTCCTCGCCGAAGCCAACATGTGGCCTGAAGATTCGGCTTCTTATTTCGGCGATGGCGATGAGTGCCACATGAATTACCACTTTCCCGTAATGCCGCGTATGTTTATGTCTGTGCAGATGGAAGACCGGTTTCCTATTACTGACATATTTGCCCAAACACCTGAGATTCCTGATACCTGCCAATGGGCTATGTTCCTCCGTAATCACGACGAGCTTACGCTCGAAATGGTTACGGACGAGGAAAGGGATTATATGTATAAGGCTTACGCAAAAGACCCAAAAGCAAGAATTAACCTCGGTATCCGTCACAGGCTGGCGCCTCTCATGGACAACAACAGGAGGAAGATTGAACTTATGAACTCCCTGCTCTTCTCTCTTCCAGGAACACCGGTGGTTTATTATGGAGATGAAATTGGAATGGGCGACAACTTCTACCTCGGCGATCGCGATGGTGTTAGAACGCCTATGCAATGGAACTCGGACAGGAATGCGGGCTTTTCCAAGGCAAACCCCCAACGGTTGTACCTACCTGTTATCCTGGACCCGGAATACAACTACGAAGCAGTGAATGTGGAGCTGCAGAGGAGCAATACTTCATCGCTGTTCTGGTTCATGAAGCAAATTATCAGCGTTAGAAAAAAGTACAAGGTTTTTGGCCGCGGCGACATGAAGTTTCTTCATGTTGATAATCCAAAGGTGTTGGCATTTACGCGTACCTATAAAGAAGAAACATTGTTGGTGGTTGTAAACCTTTCAAAATTTTCGCAACCTGCTTCCATCGACCTTAACGCCTATGCAGGTTATACGCCAACTGATATTTTCAGCAAATCAGCGTTCCCGGCTATCAGCGGAGAGGCTAACTACTTTTTTACCCTAAGCGCTCACTCTTTCCAGTGGTTCATATTGGGAAAAACACATACAAACCTGCCGCAAAACGAGGTGCTTGCCACATTGGAAGTAAATGAACTGCAGGGGCTGCTGGACAAGAGCGGCAAGCGATGGCTGGAAGAAAACATTCTGCCGGGGTACCTTAGAAAAACGCGATGGTTTTACAGCAGGCATTTGCGTATACAGAACCTAAGTATTATCAATACGTTCACTATTCCTTTAACCAACCCTGTTGGCATATTGGTAGTTGAAGTAACTTTTGAAAAAGGGCTTCCGGAAACCTATATCCTACCGCTTGTCTTAATTAAAGGCGCTGAAGCCAGGTCTGTCATTTCAAGTCACCCGGAAGCCGTGATCGCAAAAACGTCGGAAAGTGACAATGGCATTCTTTGCGATGCCTATTACACAAGCGAACTTCAGCAGTATTTTATTCGCCAGCTTATCAAAGGAGAAAACATCAGGAAAGAAGCGGGCGAGCTCCATTTCGCAAGCACCGAAGCTTTGGCTGAATCAGCTTCCAGGGAAACTGAACTAAAACCTTTGTTGCATTTTGGAGACGACCTCATCACTGCTGTAACCTACAACAATAAATATTTCCTGAGGTTGTACCGGAAGGTTGACAAAGGCATGCATCCTGACCTGGAACTTGCCCGTTACCTGTCGGCAGAAAAAAACTTCAAATGTACCCCACCCTACCTCGGCCACATAGAGTGGAAGGTAGATAAGGATGGTTATATCCTTGGCATGTTGCAGGTGATGATTGAAAATCATGGCCACGGCGAAGGATATATGTACGAGCGCATTAATAACTTCATTGAACGCATATTGGCCCGCGACCGCAGCAAATTGAACCCATATGAAAGCTTCGGTAGCCTGCAGGAACCGGTTACTTACGAGGAATTGCCAGAGCATTTGCAGGTTTTGTTTGGCAGCAACGCAGCCGATTTTGCCGAATCGCTCGGAAAAACGCTGGGCCAGATGCACTTACAGCTTGCAAGTGGCACTACAAAGGATTTGCAGCCTGAAGAGTTCTCCCTACACTACCAGCGGTCGCTCTATAGCGGGATGGTTAGCCATGTGCGCGAAGTGTTCGACTACCTCGGCAAGCAAAAACAAAAGCTGCCTCATACCACGGAAGCTGAAGATTTGTTAAAACGAAAGGAGGATTTACTTAAGCTGCTGAAACGGGTTTATAATAAGAAGCTGGATATCATAAAAATCAGGATCCATGGCAACCTGAAACTCAGGAAGATCATGTTAACGGGAAAAGGAGTGGTCATCCACGACTTTAGCGGAAACCCCAACCGCAGAAGCTTTAGTGAACGCAGGCTAAAACGGTCGCCTCTCAGGGATGTAGCTGCCATCATCCGTTCATTTTACTATGTTGCCTACGAAGGTTTCTTCAGCAGCAGCCAGGTGCAGAACGAAGAAAGGGATGCTCTTATGCCCTTTGCCGAAATGTGGGCCTGGTACATGAGTAGCTTTTTTGCCAGGGCTTATATGGACGTGGTGCAAAATTCAGCCGCCATCATTCCGGGCGACAAGAAAGACTTTGCCATGATGATGGAAACCTACCTGATAGACAAAGCATTGCAGGATCTGCAACAAGAACTTGACCGCAGGCCCGACTTTGCAATCGTACCTATAAAGTTGATAAAAGGAATCGTGGAAAAACCTAAATAGGCCTTCTATATCTAAACCAGGGGCCACATCCCTAAAACAAGGTATCTCCCCGTTGCTGTAGCGATGCTATAGCGGTGCTGTAGCGGTGCTATAGCGATGTTGTAGCGGTGTTGTAGCGGTGTTGTAGCGGTGTAAATCCGTGGCAACAGGGAAGCAACAGTGTAGTAAAAGCGTACTTACTGCCTATAAAGTCTGTCGTCACCTGGTTTCACCTACCCGGCTGCTCCACCCTGCCAGTGTTCGCAACAAGAGTTTAATATCGCAGCATCCCCAATCCTTAGGGCAAAGCCACCCCTCCCTGTTTATTAACAATTTCTGCCTGATGTGCGTGTTTCTGTTATTCAACTCTAAATTTGCGCCTCGGGTTTAACCTCCATTCCTGCAAATGACTACTTCTACCATCCAACTCAACGAGTCAATTCCTTCCAACCGCAAAAAGATTATTGTTCTGGGTAGTGGTCCCAACCGCATAGGACAGGGTATTGAATTTGATTATTGCTGCGTACACGGTCTGCTCGCCATCAAAGAGTGTGGTTACGAAGCCATTATGGTTAATTGCAACCCTGAAACGGTTTCTACCGACTTTGATATGGCCGACAAACTCTACTTCGAGCCCGTGTACTGGGAACATCTTTGGGAAATAATAGAACTGGAGCAACCCTTTGGAGTGATAGTACAATTGGGTGGTCAAACAGCACTTAAGCTTGCAAAACGTCTACAGGAAAAAGGCATAAAGATTATCGGCACCTCCTTCGACAGCATGGACATAGCTGAAGACAGGGGAAGGTTTAGCGATCTGTTGAAAGAGCTTGATATACCATACCCTGAATACGGTACAGCCTATACAGCGGATGAAGCTATAGAAGTAGCCAATAAAGTTGGCTACCCCGTGCTGGTAAGGCCTAGCTATGTACTAGGCGGCCAACGAATGCGCATTGTTATCAACGACGATGAAGTAGAAAAAGCAGTGATCAGCCTGCTGAAACACATCCCCAATAATAAAATACTCATCGACCACTTTCTCGACAGATGCCAGGAAGCAGAGATAGATGCAATTTTTGATGGAGAGAACTTTCATGTGATGGGTGTAATGGAGCACATTGAACCCGCAGGCATACACAGCGGTGACAGTAATGCTGTGCTACCAGCGTTCAACTTGTCGCCATTGGTAATAACCACAATGGAAACCTATGCTGAAAAAATAGCAAGGGCGCTAAACATCTGCGGACTTATCAATATCCAGTTTGCTATCAAAGACGGTAAAGTGTATGTCATCGAAGCCAACCCAAGAGCAAGCCGCACCACACCATTCATAGCAAAAGCATACGGGATTCCCTATCTGAATATTGCAACCAAAATAATGCTTGGCGAGGCTAAGCTGACTGATTTTAAAATGGAGAAAAACCTGAGTGGTTTTGCTATCAAAGAGCCCGTATTCAGCTTCGACAAGTTTCCGGGCGTTAATAAAGAACTAGGCCCTGAAATGAAGAGTACGGGAGAAGCCATAAGGTTTATTAAAGACCTGAGAGACCCTTACTTCCGCACGCTCTACAAGGAAAGGAGCATGCACCTAAGCAAATAAAAACCGCCGTTAGAAAACAGCGGTACACTGATGAGAAAACGTTATGTATTCAGGATTATAGGTTGGCTTTTTTAAGCACTTTCGGAAACTTTACTTCTGCTTCCTGGATATTGTTACCTCTTTTGTACTTCAGCTTTACCGTATCGCCCTCTTTCATATCTTTCAACTGCTCACGGATGTCTTCAATTCCTTTGACGGCTTTTCCATTCGCTTCGGTAATTATGTCACCTTCTTTCAAACCTGCTTTTGCGGCAAGTTCATCTTCTTCTACTTCCAGTACCTTCACGCCATTACTTTCTTCCGTGTCCTGTATTTGCATACCCAGGCGCGGCCGCCTCATCATCCTTGCAGAGGGCATATCAAAGTCAAAGTTGAAGTCGCGATTGAAGTTTGTAACATTCGATGCTTTCTTCAAAACAACAGAAGCTGTCTTCTTTTTTCCGTCCCGCAGGTAAGTGATAGTTACTTTATCGTCTGGCTTGTACTTTCCTATCAGGCTGTAGAGGGTGTTTTCGTCGTTAACTTCTTTATCATCTACCTTGGTAATGATATCCCCTTCTTTAATGCCTGCTTTTTCAGCTCCTCCGTCTTTCGTAACCTCATTTACTTTTGCACCTTTCTCCACTTTGTCAGTTACCACTCCCAGCACCGCACGATTTCCTGCAAAAGCAAATGAACCACGGGGCATCTCCATCATGAACGGAGTACGTGGGGCTGCCGGTGCTCCCGGTATTCTGTAGCGTAGCACATCCTCTGACACGATGTCTACATTGCCTCCTGAAAATTCTTCTACAGGCTTACCATTAATGGTAACCTTGTCGCCATCAACTACAATCGTCATCTTTTCTTTGTTGCCTTTGTCCTTGCGGATGATAATACGCTCCTGTTTTTCCTTTTCTTTCCTGGTTTCCTGCCCAAAAGAACTTGTGGAGCCTAGTAAACCTCCCATCAGA
>JAEZDR010000057.1 GCA_023433265.1 Bacteroidota bacterium
TGGATGCATGCTTCTGAAAAAGCTATAAAAGGGCAGATTAGAATGGAAGAAGCGGTACAAGTGTTGAGGCGATATGCGCAGTACCCGGTTGGCTCCCGAAAGCTGTTATTTACATCGAACCACGACGAAAACACCTGGAATGGAACTGAGTATGAGAAGTATGGACATGCAGCTAAGGCACTTGCGGTATTAAGTTGTACTTTCCCTGGTATACCCCTCATTTATTCCGGGCAGGAGAAGCCAAACCATCAGCGCCTACCTTTTTTTGAAAAAGCCCATATAGACTGGGGTAGCACGAACGAACTGCATGAATTCTACAAAAGGATACTAGAATTGCGGAAGCAGAACCTGGCATTGCAGGAGAGCGCTTCTGTTTTATTTCTTGAAACGAATCGCAACGATTGCATCATCGCATACCTGTGCAGGAGGCAACAAGACAAAGTTCTCGTTATTATAAATTTGGGGAGAGAGGTTTATGATGTCCTGATAAATCATCTGGCGATTTCAGGTAGTTATCTTGATTTGTTCACGCATGAATCCCTGGCCTTCAATAGAGAAATGAAAGTTAGCCTTCAGCCGGGAGGCTTTAAGGTGCTGTACGAAAAATAATAGACTTCGGGCGGGAGGTATATTGATCCTTGTTTTCGATAGCTATCTTGCAAAAATGGAGGCATTTACCGTAACTAAAGTCACCGAATAGATTTTTAGATAAGATCACCTTTGTTCTCTAAAATAAAATTGTGATGAACTTTATCAAAAATCTATTCAAACCCTCTACGGATTTCAAACAATTGTTTTCCGAAGGAGCCATCATCATTGATGTACGCAGCCGGGAGGAGTACAACTCGGGGCACATAGAGGGTTCTAGAAATGTGCCTTTAGATAGTCTAAAAAAGGAAGCAGCAAAAATTAAGAGTCTGAACAAGCCTGTTATCACCGTTTGCCTTAGCGGCGGACGCAGTGCAGTAGCAAAGAGTATATTGAGCGGTGCTGGTATAGAGGTTTATAACGGCGGAGGATGGAGCGGGTTAAAAAGGCAATTACAATAACAACTTGGTGCGGAGCTTGAGATAAATGAAATCTAACTAAAGCAAAAGACATGGCGACGGTTCAATTAACTACAGAAGGGTTTAAGAAAGAAATATTTGATTATACCAGCCAAAAAGATTGGGCATATGCAGGAAACCTGCCGGCCATCGTAGACTTTTATGCCGACTGGTGCGGACCCTGTAAAATGGTAGCGCCCGTATTGGAGGAACTATCCAAACAGTACGACGGAAAGCTTGTGATCTATAAAATTGACACAGAAAAAGAAGAGGAAGTTTCAGCAGTTTTTGGCATTCAAAGTATACCCACCTTCCTGTTCATACCTGTTGGAGCGGATCCTATGATGCAGCCGGGGGCGCTTCCAAAACATGTGTTTCAGCGAATAATCGAGGAAAAGTTATTGAAGCAGGAAGATAAAAAAGTGGACTAGAGGCTTTGGTATTGTAGCTGCTTATGCTTTATTTTGCAGCCCTGTTGGCCTCGTAGTTCAATGGATAGAATAGAAGTTTCCTAAACTTTAGATACAGGTTCGATTCCTGTCGAGGCTACCATACATAAAGGGTGCGCAGAAATGCCACCCTTCTTCATTTTTCATAGTTACTTTTTTATCGATGCAACCTTGTAGGCTCCATTTGCTGTATTAACTGGTACAAAGTTTTCTTGCATGCTTCTAAACAAAAACTTATGCCCAGGCTATCCGGCAAAAAAGATAAATCCCGCAAACCACAAAGCCAGCGACGACCAGGAAGAGAAGATAAAATGACACCGAAGCCCGTTGCAAAAAAAGCTTCACAAATCGGCACTGGAAAACTGCAAAACAAAGTAGCCCTTATAACCGGTGGCGACAGCGGCATTGGCAGGGCTGTAGCTATCCTTTTCGCAAAAGAAGGGGCAGATATCGCAATCGGATATTTAAACGAGCATAAGGATGCAGAGAAGACGAAAATTGAGGTGGAAAGCCATGGTGTAACATGCCTGCTGCTGCCCGGTGATATATCGAAGGAAAGCGTGTGTAAACGTTATGTATCTAAAACCATCAAAACATTTGGCAAGATCGACATCCTCGTAAACAACGCTGCATTACATTGGGAAAGTAAAAAGTTGGAGGATATATCAACCGAGCAAATGATGAAAACATTTGCAACTAATATATTTTCCTACTTCTGGGTAAGTAGATATGCACTGCCACACATGAAGAAAGGGAGTTGCATCATCAATTCATCATCGGTTACTGCTTACAGGGGAAGCGGCCACCTGATAGACTATTCCTCAACTAAAGGTGCCATCGTTACGTTTACGCGAAGCCTTTCCGCCAATCTGGTGGAAAGAAACATCAGGGTAAATGGTGTTGCACCCGGCCCCATTTGGACACCGTTGATTGCTTCGAGCTTCAAACCAACGAAAGTTGCAAAACACGGGGCAAAGGTTCCCATGCAACGGGCAGGCGAGCCTGCAGAGGTTGCACCAGCCTACCTATTTCTCGCTTCAGACGACGCAGCCTACATAACGGGTCAGTTTATCCATGTGAACGGGGGAGAAATCATCAATGGATAATTCAATAAGCAGCAGGGAAAACACTCGTTTTACTTAAGGCTACAGATTGTATTAAACATAATTGGCATAGTTATTTCGGCATACCGTACCACACCAAAAACATCAATTTTTTTTATGGCAACAAGGACATCAGGAAAAAATAATTCCAGGAAATCTTCCGGTTCTAAAACCGCTGCATCAAAAAGCTCACGAGGGTCATCCAAGTCAGCACCTTCCAAAGCTGCAGCCTCCAAAGGCGGGCGAAACAGTAGCAAGACAGCTGCGCGTAAACGTTCCTCGGCAAGCGGTCGCACCACAGCCTCATCACAAACCCCTCAAAGAAAAAATTTGATGATGAAGTTTTTTGTAGATGCATTGAAAGACATTTACTGGGCAGAAAAGGCTGGCGTAAAAGCCATGAAAAAAATGGCAAAGAACTCAACCTCTGAAGAGCTGAAGGAAGCGTTTTTGGACCACATGGTAATGACAGAAAACCAAATTGAGCGCCTTGAGCAGGTTTTTGGAATGATGGAGATGCGTCCGCAAGCAAAGAAATGCGATGCAATGGCGGGATTGATAGAGGAAGTTGAGTCAACCATTGAAGAAACAAAGGACGATACGATGACCCGCGATGCTGCACTGATTATTGGCGCCCAAAAAGCTGAACACTATGAGATTGCTGCCTATGGTGGTTTAACTACCCTGGCAAAAACAATGGGTCGAATGGAAATTGCAGAATTGCTTGCAGAAAGTCTTGAGGAAGAAAAGCAAACAGATGAACTTTTAACTTCCATAGCTGAAAGTGCTATCAATATGCAAGCCGCCGAGGAAGAAGGCGAAGACGATTAAAATCGAGTACTAATACAAACAGATAAATATGAAATACTTCATTTTAGTTTTTTCGATGTTCACGTTTTCGCTTGTTGCCTGCGACAGTGGCGGAAGTGAAAACAACATGAACGATAGTACCACCAACCCTGTAGAGCATGCAGAAAACAGGAACGACAACCTGCCAGATTCGGCCGATGATGATGCGGATGAAATGGTTGACGCAGCTCACAGCGGTCTGATGGAAATAGCCATGGCGCAACATGCCCTTAAGCAAGCACAAAGTGCCGAAGTAAGAAAGGTAGCTCAAACCATCCTCGACGATCACAAGCAAATGAACACCGACCTGAAGGCGCTGGCTGCAAAGAAAAACATCACCTTGCCGGAAGCCTTACCAAAGAAAGAGCAAGACGATATAGACAAAAACGATAAAAAAGGCAAGGAGTACGACAAATCCTACCTGGATGATGTGATTAAAATGCACGAGAAGGACATTGATGAAATAAAAGACGCTGCTGAAGACTCCAAAGATGGAGATGTTAAAAAGTTGTTCGGCGATGCGATTCCCAAACTGCAACGCCACCTTGATATGGCAAAGGCAGCGCGGGAAAAGATAACCCAATAGAAATTATTCAAACGGACTTACTAAAAAAGACAGGCCAGCATAATGTGGCCTGTCTTTTTCTATATACCTATGCATGGAATTGAGGAATGGGATGCCTTATTGGCTGATTAAGAATGGTCTGCTCAACAACTATGAAAAGCTTTCCGGGGATACGGAAACACAGGTGTTGATTATCGGAGGGGGAATTAGCGGTGCAATGAATGCGTATTTCCTGGCCAATGCGGGTGTTGACTGTGTTTTGGTGGAAAAAGGAGCAATTGCCCAAGGGAGTACATGTACCAGTACCTCTTTATTGCAATATGAATTGGACACACCGCTTTCATTATTAAGCGAGCAAATTGGATTCAGACAAGCATCGAGGGCCTACCACCTGGGCGCTGAGGCGATAGACGATCTCCGATACATCATGCAAACACTTAAATGCGATGAATTTGAAAAATCAGGTTCTCTCTTTTATGCGTCTACCAAAAAAGATGAAACACTAATTAAGGAAGAGTTTGAAATCAGGAAAAAGGCCGGGTTGCATGTTGAATATTTAAATGGAAATGAAGTAGAAGCCAGGTTTGGCTTCAAAACCACCAATGCTATATACTCCAGCCATGCAGCGTGTGTGGACCCATATAAACTAACACATGCCTTGCTGCAATATGTTATAAAAAAAGGTGTCCAGGTATTCAACCATACTGGATTAACAGATATTAATTATGAATCTGAGGGTGTAACCGTTAGAACCAATACGGGGTTTAGTATAAAGGCGAAACAGATTGTAAACGCTTCGGGGGGCTTTACGCAAAAATTTATAGACCAGTATCCGCTGCGTTTATACAACAGTTACGCTATTATATCAGAGCCCGGTGTAAATGAAAGCACGTTAAACGCCGCAGAGAAATGCATGTTCCTGAGTTCTGCAAATCCATACTTATACATTCGCACTACTTCCGATCAGCGTATCGTAGTCGGTGGCCGGGACGAAGCATGGGTAGATGGAAACCAGGGTGACAGAATACTAAAAACTAAATCGAGGCAGCTTGCCGCAGACTTCAAACGTCTTTTTGGAACAGAACTGAAAACGGAATATAGTTGGTCGGGCGTTTACACAGGCACAGCCGATACATTGCCTTTGGTGGGTGCTGTTTCAACGGTACCTCACACGTTCTTTACCACCGGATTCGGGGGGAATGGAATTACTTTGAGCCTTGTGGCTGCAGAGATTATCAGGGATAAACTATTGGGACATAGCCATCGAGATGAAGAGCTTTTCTCGTTCGAACGTAAAACAGCAATGGCAAAAGAATTTGTAAAACATCCTTCTTAAACCGAAATGAAAAAAGCCGAGGGTTTCAACCTTCGGCTTTTTTTATCCAGAATTGTAAAGATTATTATTTAGTGCCGAAGCGTTGTGTTCAGCAGTTTAACGCGAACAAATGCGTAAAGCATTCCGTTAAGCTGATACGTGATCATGCTACGTAAGTGCTGGTACAAGGTAGGATCGTTCAAAACCTCCCTATAGGCTTTAATAATGAGGTTTTCTCTTTTACCGCATTCGCTTAAAATTTCTTCGTTGTTGCTTTTTTCCCAGCTCTTGGTCTCGTACCAATGGTAACCGTTTTGGCTAATGCTCGTTTTTTGAGGATCGCCGCCCAAACATGAGATTTGAGCTGATAATTCATTAATGTACTGACCACATTCCATAGCAAGGCCATCGATTGCTTTTTGAACATTCTTGTCAGGCATTAATAAAGCTATCTGTTCGTACCCACTTTTGCTTTCCTGCAAAATATCAAGGAGGAAGTTCAGCTTTTGAGCCAAATAGTGGTTTTTCAAATTCTGGGCGGTTCTTACGGTAACGGCTTCCATGCAAACAATTTGAGTTAATAAAGCAATTAGTATACCACTGTATATTATATACTCCCCTGAAACTAAGGCTGAGTCAAATGTTTAGCGTTTCACATTATTTAAAACAACGGTTTAATCCGTCCAATTCATAATCGAGTGGCGATCCCATTGACTGTTTTTTTATAGCTCATGAAACAATAAGGGCGTTGATGCTGAACATGGTGTTAAAAAGGCAATGAGGTTTTAGAGCTGAAATTCATCCCCAACCTATCGCTTAAATTGAACCAAGAGGACCCTGTTGAAAACACAATTGGGTTTGGATACGTAGACGCTTATATTTTTTTTCTCAAGATGCATAGATGTCTCAAGATGGCTGGAATGATAGAAAACAGTAGAATACCCGAGTTTTTTGCCGTAGAATAAACTCTACACCCTCCTCAAAATGTAGAACAGAAAATAAAAAAACCGAAAATCCTGAAATTGAAGGGAAAACCGGCCAACATGATCGTATAAGTATCTTTATTAATACCTAAATGACGAATAATCTGATTTTTTACTGAATAGCAAACGGTTTCCAGTGGGTCGCTGCATACAGACCCAATGCCGGAAACCTAGTGCATTGGGGTATTATTGGTTATTTTGTACTTTCGATCACATACACAGCCTGTCACAGGAACGATATTTGTTTTTTATGAGGCACATTGACGAGTGCCCCCGAAAAAATAATTTCAATAATCTGTTTTTAGGCAAGCTCTAATCCTTTATAGTAAACTGCGACCATGAAAAAAATACTTATAGTTGATGACGACACGGACATGTGTTCCTTATTGGTTAACCTGTTGAACAAAAGAGGCTACCAGGCCGATTTTGCGCATTCAGGTGCCAAAGCACTAAAGAAGTTCAAAGAAGACAAATTTGACCTCGTGATGAGCGACTATAGGCTGGGTGACACGGAAGGGGGAAAGCTCTTGTCAGAGCTTAAAAAAGTGGATCCACATGCTAACGTGATCATTTTCACAGGTTATGAGGATGTAAAAACAGCAGTCAACGTAATTAAAATGGGTGCGTTTGACTATATCGTCAAACCTTTAATTCCGGATGAGGTGGTGGCAATCGTTGAGAAAAGCTTCGATAGGAGCCACCAAAATGAGCATTCATCCGGGGGATCGCAAGGCTCAATGACCCAGACTGCAAAAAAACCAGGCGCGACCGGCAAGATTACCGGCAACGGTAGTTACCTGGTGGGTAATGCTCCAAAAACAAAAGAACTATACAGGCAGATTTCGTTGGTTGCACCAACTGATTATAGTGTAATTCTATATGGTGAGAGTGGTACGGGTAAGGAGGTAATGGCCCGCACAATTCATGAAATGAGTAACCGGGCAGGAAAGCCATTTATCGCCATGGACTGTGGGACCCTTTCGAGAGATCTCGCGGCAAGTGAACTCTTTGGTTATGTGAAAGGTGCTTTCACAGGAGCAATCGGCGATAAAGAAGGGCATTTTGAAATGGCAAACGGAGGTACGTTGTTCCTTGATGAAGTCGCTAACCTTTCCTACGACATACAGGCTTCTCTATTGCGTGTTATTCAAGAAAGAAAAGTTAAACGCGTAGGGGGCACTAAAGAAATAGACCTTGATGTAAGAATTATAGTAGCTTCAAACGAAGACCTGCAACAAGCTTACCAACAGGGCAAGTTTAGGGAGGACTTATTCCACCGCTTTAATGAATTCTCTGTATCAATTCCACCACTAAGAGAAAGGAAAGAAGACATTCCTTTGTTCGGGGAATTTTTCCTAAAGCAAGCAAACAACGAGATTAACAAGCAGGTTGAGGGTTTTGACGACGAAGTGATGCAAATGTTCATGAGTTATTCATGGCCGGGCAACCTTCGCGAACTTAGGAATGTAATCCGTAAAGCTACTTTGCTGGCTACAGGCCCTACCATAACCAAGAAGATGTTTCCTGCGGAAGTTATGAAGATGGATATGCACCCGGCGGTTGGTGTTGAAAACCTGCCGATGGATACTGTGTTGCCCGCTGCACAAAACCTGAAGTCGGCTGCTTTCATGGCTGAGTATCAAACTATACTTAGCGCTTTAAAGAAAGTGAACTTCAATAAGACCAAAGCTGCGGAGTTGCTAAACATTGATCGCAAAACGCTCTACAATAAACTAAAAGCTTTTGAACTGCTGATGTAAATAGAAGGCACAGCATTTGAACTGGTAAAAAAAACTTTGCTTACACATGGACAGCTCACAAAGAATGAACACCTTATCCCAGATAATGGAACTATTAAGGGTTCAAAAAAAAGATAAAGAGTTTATCATGACGCCGGAGGGTTTTACACCCGGCAATAAAAAGTATTACCAGCCCGAAGAGTTGAAGATTATTAAAAGTTACCGGTTCGAGGGCGACTCAAGCCCAAGCGATATGTGTGCACTTTATGTTATTGAAGCTTCAGATGGCCTGATTGGATACAGCATAGATGCTTATGGCGCTTACAGCAATCATGATAACGCAGAGTACGACGACTTTATAAAGAAAATTCCTGTTGAAGACAGAGGTAATATTTTCTAAAAAAATCCCCGGCTAATAAACCGGGGCTTTTTTTAGTCCTTTTTCGCTGGAAACAGCTTATCGATGGCAATGATAGTCAGGTAAAAAACGAACATGAAAATAAATATACCCAGCATGCCTATGCCTGTAATTTCCACTGCGGCGTTGAATGAATGATTCATAATTTGCTTCCTCCTGCTGTTTTACAAGAATAATGGTACTAGTGCCAGGATTAAACCTCCGGCAATCACAGATCCGATTTGCCCACCTACGTTTGAACTTACTGCATGCATCAAAAGAAAGTTTTGTGGGTCTTCTTTCTGTCCCATGGTATGAATTACCCTTGCTGACATAGGAAATGCAGATATACCGCAGGCACCTATCATAGGATTGATTTTACGATGACCGGGTAAAAACAGGTTCATCAACTTGGCGAACATCACACCACCGAATGTATCGAAGATAAAAGCCACGAGCCCGAGCCCGATAATCATCAATGTGTCTAACCTTACAAACCGGTCTGCTGTCATGGTGCTTGCAATAGTAATACCGAGCAAAATAGTGACAAGGCTTGCAAGTTCGTTCTGAGCAGCGAGTGAAAGTTTATTCAGCACTCCACATTCTCTAATTAGGTTACCAAACATCAGGAAACCAATAAGCGCGATAGATGAAGGTGCAACAATTCCGGCGATAATAGTTACTAATATCGGGAAGAGTATTAAAGAAGTTCTTGAAACAACTTTGGCCCTTGCCTCCATTCTAATCAACCTTTCCTTACGACTGGTTAACAGCTTTATGACGGGTGGCTGTATGATGGGTACAAGCGCCATATACGAATAGGCAGCAACAGAAATCGGCCCTAGCAGGTCAGGTGCAAACCGAGACGCTACGAAGATGGAAGTAGGCCCATCAGCGGCGCCAATAATACCTATGGATGCAGCTTCCTGCAACGTAAAGCCCATTGTGGTAGCCGCAGCCATGGTAAAAAAGATGCCGAACTGTGCAGCAGCGCCAAACAATAGTAGGAATGGATTTTTAAAAAGCGGTGAGAAATCAATCATTGCCCCTATCGCAATAAAAATAAGCAGCGGAAATACTTCATTAGCTATACCAGCTTCATAGAACACAGTCAATGCGCCTTCCAATGCTTTACCGGAAATTGGATCCACTTGTGTAATAGCCGAAGTGAGCGGTATGTTTACGAGTATGGCACCGAAGCCCATTGGCAGCAACAACGTTGGCTCAAATTCTTTAGCAATAGCCAGGTAAATGAGCGTGAGGCCCACTCCTATCATCAGCATATTTTCCCATGTAATATTATATACTACGGGCAATAAATCTTTAAAATCCATATACTTGTTTTACTTATACAGTCAATTCTTCTTCTAGTTCTTCTACTTCTTCTTCCAGCTTGGAAACTTCTTCCTTCAGTTCATCAATTTCCTTTTTCTCAGCAATTATCACCGAAAGCAAAATGGAAGTAAACAGTGTTCCAACAATTACAACGAGCGACACCCATGTATGACTGGCGAAGAAGTGCTCAACTACTGCCACGGATGACAGCAGCATCTTACAGCCGATAAACAGCAGGATGAAACTTACCCCATGTTTTAGAAACCTAAACATGCCCATAATTCCTTTCAGTGCAAAAAAGAGCGACACTAAGCCCATGACAGCAAATACGTTTGACGTAATAGCTATAAAATCTTCTTCACCTGGTGTAAGGACATTGGCAGCACCCTCTTTGATTACACCGATAATCGCCGGTATGGAATCCACTGCAAACAGGACGTCGGTAGAGCCGATAACAAGAAACACTAAAAATATACTTGTTATGTGCAGCCTGCCATTTATACGGTGCATAAACTTAGGCGAATCTTTATCCGGGTCAATTGGGAATAATTTTGACGCAAACTTGTAAAGGAAGTTTTCTTTCGGATTCACCTGGTCGTCTTCGGCTGTGAATGCCATTTTATAGGCAGTCCAAACAAGTATCAGCCCGAACACGTAAATAATCCAGTGAAACCGTTGTACCAGCTCCATACCGGCAACAATAAAGAGAACCCTTAAAACAATGGATAAGAGGATGCCCATCTTTAGCAGCTTTGGCTGGTTTTTCTCATGCACTTTCATCAGAGAGAAAATCATGATGAAGACAAACAGGTTGTCTACGGAAAGCGAATATTCAGTAAGGTAACCTGAGATAAACTTCATCATCATTACTGACGAAGTATTAACCGTGCTATCAGGGTTCTGCGGAAAAAAGAAATATATGGCCGCCCCAAATGACAGCGCAATACTAATCCACAATGCAGTCCAACGTAAAGATGCTTTTACGGAAAGCGCTCCTCTCCTATGGTTGGTAACATACAGGTCGATAAAGAACACTGTGAAAAACAGGGCCACGAAGGCCAGCCAGAAAACTTGGATTGTATCCATCCTGATAGAGTTTTAGTACGATATCTCGATTAACTGATCACCTTCCAGCACTGTATCATTTTTATGAGCTATTACAGCTTTCACTATCCCGGTATGCTCCGAGTAGATATTATTTTCCATCTTCATAGCTTCAAGGCAAAGCAGGGTTTGTCCCGCCTTCACTTTGTCGCCCGGCTTAACAGCAATGTCTAATACCTTTCCCGGCAGTGGTGATTTTACAATAGTCGTTTTGCCAGCTACAGCCTGATTGGAAATCTGCGGCTCGTCAGGATTGGCCATGTTCACTTCTTCAATGAGGTTTTCAACGCTCTTTGAAGGGTCCATGAAGTCTACATCAAAGCTTTCGTCGTTTACTATTGCTGTAGCCTTTCCGTTTTCGCAGCTTGTAACCCTGACGTTATAAACTGAACCCTTTATTTTGAAACTATATTCTTTCATATCGCATGTTCTTTAGGATAATTACAATATTCTTTTAGGTAGAAATGTGGGTAGCTGTCTTAGCACCAGGTGCTTCGCACCCCAGGCTGAATGGGGATTAGGCTTTATGGTTAACAAGCAATCCAACCCTCCCTGGTTAGCCTTGTAGAGATGGATTGCAAGCGCTATGGCTAAAGCCAAAGAAGTATCATCCTTGCTCTCATAACTCTCTTGCAGTACAGGATGGTCGGTTACAATAGACTCTTTTTTTGAAGGAGACTTATCCTTCATAAAGAATAATCGCATGTCAGGTTAATTTAAAAAGATGGTTAATAAAGCAGAATGCTCTGGTACATGAAAGTTGCGTTTTGCCAGGTTTAGGGTAATTACTTTTTGGTGATAACGTAACTAATGCAAAACTGTTATTCATCTCGTTCTCGTCTGATCTTCAGAGCTACTGCCTTTTCAACTGCAAAGCTATCCACACTCTATGCGGCAAAAAATGTCTTTTATCAGTTGATTTGAGGAGATTTATCAAACCGTCTTATACCAATTAGATTTAATAGCAGCAATAAACCAGGAGCGATGCACAGGTTAACATGACAATAACATTTTAACTCAGTAAGCCCGGGTAAGATGGCTGGTGTTGGCTATGCCCGCTTCTTCCGCCAAAACGGCAAAGCTTCTTCACTTGCAGCAGCAATATCCTTTGCACGCTCTTCAATGTTCATATAGACTACAGCAGCTAAATCATTATCCTGGGTTTCGCCGTTTTGTTCGGCAATCAACATCATGTCCTTTAATCTCAGCAAGATATCCAAGGTGGTGCGCCCGGTTTTTTCCGGTAGTGTAGTCAGTTGAAGCAATCTCGCCATCATTAGCATAAGGTTCATTTTATCCAACATCACTTTCATCATGACGATCTTACTATTATAACTGTCCATTAGTCACCTCCTTCTCGCTGAATGTTCATTACCCGCCTAAATTTGTCATTCCAATTAATCAAATTACTATGCCAAACGTGCAACTGTCAAATAATCAACTGTTACGCACATCTTCATTCGTAAATAACCATTGGTTGGGCAGCAACAATAAAGTTTTCGACGTCATCAATCCTGCCACTAACCACTTAATCACATCTGTTGCCGACGCTGGCGAAAAAGAAACGATTGATGCAATCGCAGCGGCAGAAACCTCCTTTACCCATTGGAAAAACACAACTCCCAAGGAGCGCGCAGGCATTTTAAAAGATTGGTTCTATCTTGTTCTAAAAAATAAAGAAGACCTTGCTACGCTTCTTACATTAGAACAAGGAAAGCCTTTAATGGAAGCAAGAGCCGAAGTTGAATACGGTGCAGGCTTCATCGAGTGGTTTGCAGAAGAATGCAAACGCATATACGGTGACGTTATTCCTTCACCTGTCGCCGACAGGCGTATGATAACAATAAAGCAACCTATTGGAGTAGTGGCCGCCATTACTCCCTGGAATTTTCCTATTGCTATGATCACCCGTAAAATTGCACCTGCAATTGCGTGTGGTTGCACTGTAGTGCTGAAACCAAGTTCTCTTACTCCCTTGTCGGCATTGGCGCTTGCTTACCTCGCTGCCGAAGCCGGGATGCCCGAGGGTGTATTGAACGTTATAGTATCGTCAAACAGTAGAGAAATCGGAAAAGTGCTCACCACCCATCCGACCGTGAAAAAGATTTCTTTTACCGGATCTACCGAAACAGGCAGGCAACTGATGGAACAATCCGCGGGTACCGTTAAAAAGCTTTCTTTGGAACTTGGTGGAAATGCACCTGTAATCATATTCAACGATGCCGACATCAACAAAGCAGTTGCAGGCACACTGGCGAGTAAATACCGAAACGCAGGCCAAACCTGTGTTTGTGCCAACAGGATTTTTGTACAAAAAGATATATACCCTACATTCCTAAAAGCTTATGTGGATGCTGTTGCTAAATTGAAAGTTGGCAATGGTTTAGATGAAGGCGTCAACATCGGGCCGCTCGTAAATAGCGCGGCCGTGAAAAAGGTAAAAACACTAATTGATGACGCAATTGCGAAAGGCGCTGAACTTGTGTATGAGAACGAGGCTGCAACCGGAAGTGGATGCTTCGTTCGCCCAACCATCGTTGCTAACTGGACACCAGAGATGCAAATGAGCCAGGAGGAAATCTTTGGCCCTGTGAGTGCTATTTATGTATTTGATAATGTCACCGATGCCATTGCGCTTGCCAATAATACCATTTATGGTCTTGCTGCATATTTTTTCACCTCTGATATCAACAAAGCGTGGAGAGTAGCAGAAGCACTGGAATATGGAATCATTGGCATTAACGAAGGAATCATATCTTTTCCTGAAGCTCCATTTGGCGGTGTAAAACAAAGTGGTTTCGGTAAAGAAGGTAGTTATTACGGCATAGAAGAATACCTCGTTACCAAATATTTATGTTTAGGAGGGCTGGAGAAACCTGCCTTTTAACTACCGCTACAGCTTATGCTTATTTTGGGTGCAAAGAGGTACATATCCAAACGAAGGAGCGTATTAGAAGCGTTATGCTTAACCCATGTTTATATAAGTTGTCGGTATCCACAATAACGGTCGGAGTGTGAATATCTAGCGCACCTAGTCAAGTGCTACAGTGGAGTAAATTTGTGACTATGAAAGCTCTAAAACCGGCTTGCTGGCTATTAGCTATTTGCTTCCTGCTTACTTCGTGCAGCAAATACATAACCGAAACGGGTAAAGCTTCCTATTACGGTGACAAGTTCAATGGACGAAAAACGGCTAATGGCGAAACTTTCTCGCAGAACAAAAACACTGCTGCACATAAAAAGCTTCCTTTCGGAACCGAGGTAAAAGTGCAAAATCTTTCAAACGGCAAAACTACCACGGTACGAATCAATGACCGGGGACCATTTGTTCGCGGTAGAATTATCGATTTAAGCAAAGCTGCCGCAAAGGATATCGGCCTGGTTCAACAAGGAGTGACGAAAGTTAAAATCACTTACAAGCGCAAAAAGAAACGCAGCTAATAACCCTCAACCTTTACTGAGCGAACACTTTCTTTAAAATATCGGTTACCCTTGCAGTAGGGTCCTGCCTTATTTGCTTTTCTTCTTCAGCCACCTGGAAGAACAATCCTGCCAACGCGCGTTCCGTAACATAGGCAGTAAGATCCGGGTTCACTTTACTTACCATGGGTAGCTTGTTATATGCACTGAATACATCGTTCCAATACTTAGTGGCATCTACTTTTTGTAAAGACTGCTGCACAACCGGCTTGAAGGCCTGGGTAAGCGACGCAGTAGTTTTTCCCTTAAGGTACTCTGTTGCCGCTGTATTGTTGCCTTTAAGAATATTGAAACCGTCTTGTATTGAAATGGACTTAATAGCATTTAAGAAAATGGGAGCCGCTGATTTTGCAGCATCTTCTGCAGCGCGGTTCATAGCCATGATAGCGTCGTCTACCTGCTTATCTAATCCAATACTCCTGAGGGTACGCTCAGCTTTCTTCGCTTCCTCAGGCATTAGTATTTTTATGTCAGCATTGCCAAAGTAGCCATCAAGCGCAGATAACCGGGTAACAGACTTATTCGTTCCCACTGACAATGCCTCCTTCAAGCCGGCAACTACTTCATCGTTGCTAAGACTGCCTTTACCTCCGGTTACAGATTTAAGCAGGCCACTCACCTTGCCGGCAGATGAATCTTTTTTTACTTTATCCAGCAAATCGCCAAACTGTGCATTTGCATTTACCACGAACAACAATAAACCGGCGGCTATAACAAACTGGAGTTTCTTCATAGCTTAAAAATAAGGTGCATAGCGCTAAGGTGAGGTTAAAACACGTGGTCTTTATCTGTTTGATACCTTCGTAACATGAGTCGGAGCTTTTGGGAAGCCACTACTTTTTATGCAAAACAGGACGTCATTATTGCGGGCGGGGGGCTTATGGGGTTATGGACGGCACTGGCGCTCAAAAGAAAGAACCCCAGGCTAAAGGTCACAATACTCGAGAAGCATCCCATTCCCACAGGTGCTTCAACCCGTAATGCCGGCTTTGCATGCTTCGGCAGCCCATCCGAGATATTGTCGGACCTAGAAAAGCTAGGAGAAGAAAAAACATGGGAATTGATAGAGAAACGTTTCCTCGGCATTCAAAAAACCAGGAAAACGTTGGGCGATGATGCCATTGACTTTGACAACTGTGGAGGCTTCGAGGTATTTCGTGAAGGCGATAAAATGTTGTATGCCGTGCAGGAAAATCTTTCGCTGCTTAATGAATACATGACCAACATAACTGGTATCCGGGATTCATTTTCGTGGAACAAACCAGCGCTTAAAGCCTTCCGATTAAGCGGCTTTGATGCAATGGTTGAGAACCGGCTTGAAGGAGGTTTGCATAGCGGTAAGCTCGTGCAGCAATTAACGCGCAACTGCCTTAATGAAAATGTGCAGATAATGAACGGCCAGGAAGTTTATGGCTATAAGGCACCAGGTAATGAAGTGGTGGTTGAAACATCGTCAGGTAATATCCATTGCGACCGGCTGGTCCTGGCGAGCAATGCATTCACACAGGGGATATGTAATACTGCCCCCATCAAACCAGCCAGAGGACAGGTTATAGTAACCGCTCCTATTAAAGATTTAGCTTTGAAGGGCACGTTCCACTTTGACGAAGGATTCTATTATTTCAGAAATATCGGAAACAGGGTGTTGTTAGGTGGTGCCCGAAACAAAAGCTTTAGCGAAGAGGAAACGCATGCCCTGGACACCTCGGTCATAATACAAACAGAGCTGAACCGCTTTCTGCAAGCCCATGTCCTCAAAAACGAGGACTATACTATCGACTACAAGTGGAGCGGTATAATGGGTTTTACTGAAGATAAGTTGCCACTTTTAAAAGTGGTTGATAGCAATGTATTGGCCGTTACAGCTTGCAACGGTATGGGCGTAGCACTTTCACCTATCATAGCGGAAGAGGCCGCTGCCATCATAAATGAAATATAGAGTATTTTGCAGCCTTTATTAGTGGAATGAAGAGGATAATAGTAGCAGTACTCATCATAATAGTGGTAGCAGCATTCTTTTTCAGGCAGTGTGCAAATAACAATGATGATGAAGTAGGACAACCCAACACAGGAATGGATGCGCCTGCAGCTATTTCCTATTCATTATTGAACGTGTACCCACAGGATACTTCTTTCTTTGTGCAAGGCCTTTCACTCTATAACAACCAGCTCTATGTAGGTACCGGCCTTGAAGGTAAAAGCCATTTAATGAAGGTGGACCGCAACACAGGTAAGGTGCTGGAGCGAACCTCTTTACCCCCGAGCGAGTTTGGAGAGGGGATTGCTATTCTAAATGATACGGTCTATCAGCTAACCTGGCAGAATCGTAAGGTGCACGTATACACGTTGGACGGGTTAAGGAAAGTGAAAGAGTTTAACTGGCCGTATGAAGGATGGGGGCTCACCACAAACGGCAATACATTGTATGTAAGTACGGGGGGCAGCAATATTTACGAAGTAAACCCGCATGACTTTTCAATCCGTAACAGTATAGCGGTGAAGGATAACTATGGACCTGTTGGAAATCTCAATGAGTTGGAATGGGTAAACGGGTTTATTTATGCCAACGTATACGGCAGGACGGATATCGTCAAGATTGATCCTGAAACCGGCAATGTTGTTGGACGCATTTACCTACAGGACATCTGGCAAAAAAGCGGTAAGACCTACGACCCTTCGGCCATGGATGTACTTAACGGCATTGCTTACGACTCTTCGAAAAACACTTTCCTTGTTACAGGCAAGCTTTGGCCCCACGTGTTTGAGATAAAACTAGGTCGGTAAGGCCAACGGACGTTTTCACTCCCCGTTCGTAGTGCGCCATTCGCTACGACAACTCCATCCCGGTGATTTCGAATCTGTCAGGCATTGAAAATAAGTTTGGGCCTTGTGACGAAACACGGGATGGAAAAGGTTACTGTTTCCATTATTTTTGCCACAATAATCTAAACATGAAGAAGATCTATTTTTTCCTTGCAGTTTCCCTGCTTGCTCTTTCTACGTCAGCATCGGCGCAGTTGAAACCTTTTAGTATTGGCCTTTATGGCGAAGTAGGGATGCCTACAGGCGATTTTGGTAAAGGGTTCAATACAGGCTTCGGTGGGGGTCTTACCGCCGACTTTAACCTTCCGGTTGGCTTTGGCATAACAGGTTCTGCCGGTTACATGCATTTCCCAGGTAAAATATCAGGCACAAAACTCAGTGCTATTCCTATCAGGGCGGGCATTAAGTATAAAGTGGCAATGGTATACTTCAAAGTAGAAGGTGGTGTTGCAAGCATCAGCAATGGCGGCGGTTCTCCGTTCATCGTATCGCCCGGCATTGGCGTTAAGCTATTAAAGTTCGACGTTCAGGCTAAGTACGAGGTATGGGCACAAAATAATTCACTGGCTTTTTGGGGTGGCCGTGTAGCGTTTCATTTTTAAATAACGCGCTGCCCTTTTGTATTAACGGAAAGTTCGTTGTTCTGGATCATACGATAGATAGTGGACTTACCAATATCTAATATTTTGGCCACTTTCAGCACATCGTAATGATTACGGTCAAGGTGGTATTGAATAATCTTTTTATTAAGCTCTTTCAGCGAACCAACGGAACCAAATAGCAAAGGGTCAGCATAACCTCCTGTGTCGGTGTTAATGTGCGATGCGTCAATAATGTTCTCGTCGCACATTACGCAGGCCAGTTCCATTACAGACTTCAGTTCACGTACATTACCAGGAAAAGGGTGTTTTAGCAACTTCACCTTTGCATCCTGCGACAGCGTTTTAGGAGCAAGCTGGTTATCTGCACAAAAGCGTTCAACAAAATGGTTGGCGATTAATAAAACATCGTTACCCCTGTCGCGCAATGGTGGAACCACAATAGGCAATACCAGCATGCGGTAATAAAGATCCTCCCTGAATTTACCCTGCTTCACAAGGTCTGAAAGGTTACCGGAACTGGCACAAATAAGCCTCGCCTGCACGGTGATAATCTTGCTGCTGCCTACAGGACTTATTTGTTTTTCCTGTATAATCTGCATAAGCTTCCCCTGCATAGCAGCATCCAGTTCCGCTACTTCATCAAGGAAAAGCGTACCATTGGCAGCTTCTTCCATTTTACCGGCTTTGTGCCTGCCATCAGCGGCTACACTTCCAAAAAGTTCCTGCGCCAGCATATCGGGCGTAAGTGCTGCCACATTAATAGACACAAAAGGGTTACCCTTTCTTTCCGAATTGTAGTGAATGGCCTTTGCCACCAAATCCTTACCGGTGCCTGTTTCGCCCTGAATTAATACCGTAAGGCTGGTTTGGGAAGCCTTGTCCATTATGCGGTACAACTCTTTTGTGGCGTGGCTGGTACCAATAATTGTATTCTCAAAGCTATAACGCTTACTCAGCTCTTCGCGGGCATCGTTCAACTCCCGCTTTAGTTCTATTTTATCCCGTAATTTCTGTACAGTAAGTACTAACCTTGAGGATGTATCCCTGTCTTTTACCAGATAGTCGTCTGCACCACGTTTAACCAGCTCGATGGCCGTCTTTATGTCATCGAGGCCACTGATTACAATAACGCAGGTTTCCGGGTAAAGGCGTTTCAACTCGACTAAAATATCATCGCCATTCATGTCGGGCAATGTAAAGTCGAGTGTTACGATGTCAGGTTTTTCATTCAGATGTTTGAAGAAATCCGCAGCACACATAAACCTCTTTGTTGCATAGTCGCCATGCAGCGAAAGGGTGCGTTCCAGGATTCCGCCATATATCTCATCGTCTTCTACAATAAATATTTTCAACGGGCGAAGTTCCATGCAGTCTGGCATCCAATGTACTACAAAAATAGCAAACAGCAATGGTTTGTAACGCTTTGTACCCCTTTAGCCTGCAAATCACCGCTTGCCGCTTGCATGGTTGCAGGTGCAAAAAACCACTCTCCAATTACCGTTGTTACAACTTAGCAACCCATCTTGGCGTATTACAATACATTTGTAACATTGGCAGTAGGCCCTTTCCCACTATGGATCCTATTATACATTTAAAGCAGATAAAAAAAAGCTATTTCATGGGCGCGCAAGCCCTCCCGGTATTGAAAGGCATTGACCTCGATATTACCCGAAACGAATATGTTGCCCTGATGGGTCCTTCAGGAAGTGGCAAGAGCACGCTCATGAACATACTGGGCTGCCTCGATTCACCTACCGGCGGAACCTATGTACTTAACGGCCACGATGTAAGCAAGATGGAGGATAATGAGCTTGCCGAGGTAAGAAACAAAGAGATAGGATTCGTATTCCAGCAGTTTAACCTCCTTCCCCGCCTTACGGCTGCAGAAAATGTGGCATTGCCGCTTATTTATGCAGGCGTGAGCAAGAAAGACAGGACCGAACGCGCTATGATTGCTTTGGAACGGGTAGGATTAAAAGATCGCAGCCACCACAAACCAAATGAAATGAGCGGGGGACAGATTCAGCGTGTAGCCATCGCCCGCGCGATTGTAAATAACCCGGCACTCCTGCTCGCCGATGAACCTACCGGTAACCTTGATTCCAAAACCTCGGTGGAGGTGATGGAAATATTCGGGCAGATACAGGCGGCCGGCAATACCGTGGTGCTTGTAACCCATGAGGAAGACATAGCTGAGTATGCAAGAAGGGTTGTAAGGCTGCGGGACGGCATGATAGAAAGTGATAAAACAAAAGATGAGCAGCCGGGTTTTACGCATGCTCCAAAAACAAGGCACTAGTGGCGATAAAGATTTATACTAAGACAGGTGATAAAGGCCGGACCTCTTTGATTGGTGGAACCAAAGTGGCTAAAAGCCATATCCGCATTGAAAGCTATGGAACAGTGGATGAGCTCAACTCGTATATAGGGCTCGTAAGTGATCACCTACAGGATGCACAGAGCAGGAACATGCTTAAAGAAATCCAGGTTCGTTTGTTTACCATCGGTTCTTCGCTGGCATGCGACCCTGAAAAAGAGCCGCAGTTTAGCTTACCGGATTTGAAAGAAGATGATATCACACTGCTGGAAAAGGAAATTGACCGCATGAACGATGCACTACCTCCGATGAAGAACTTTGTACTTCCAGGAGGCCATGTGACCGTTTCCACTACGCACGTTGCCCGTTGTGTGTGCCGCAGGGCAGAACGCATCTGCGTAAACATGCAGGAACAGGAATTACCTATCGAGCCTATCGTGATAAAGTACCTCAACCGCCTCAGCGATTATCTTTTTGTTCTTGCCCGTTATATAACAAAACTTACCGGGGCTGAAGAAATTCCCTGGCGCGCAAGGACGACTAAACGCGAATAATTTGACCCGCTAAGCTCCAGGTTACGCTACGCAACAAGTTCAAACGAAAGAATAAAAAAAGGGTGAATTAAATCACCCCTTTTTTATGTCCTAGATTTTGTTTTCGTACATTTCTGTAACTTTTCCTTTTACCTGGTCATAGGCCTTTAGAGCCTGACCTTTTACCTGGTCTAATTTACCAGGATGACTCTTTAGGTAATATGCTACACCTGCTATCCCTGCTGCTGCTAATAATATACCTCTCATGATTCTTTATTTTCCCTTCTAAAAGGCAATACCCATACCATCCACCGCAGCAATTCATAAAAAAAACATAATGCTGGTAAGCGCCCTAGTTGCTGCTTAACAGGTGTTTCCTTATTTTGTGAGCATAATTAATAAGGATGAAATTTACCGCAAAGCAAATAGCCGATCTCCTAAAGGGTGAAATAATCGGCAATGCTGACGCTACTATCACGCGCCTTGCTAAAATAGAAGAAGGCGAGCCCGGATCAATTTCGTTCCTGGCCAACCCGCTTTACACGCAATACATTTACAACACCAGGGCGTCCATTGTAATTGTAAATAATGACTTTGAGCCAACAGCGCCCATTGAAGCCACGCTCATTAAAGTACCCAGTGCGCAGGTAGCGTTCACTACGTTGCTTGAAATGTATAACCAGGTAAAGCTTAATAAAACAGGAATATCAAAGCAATGCTTTATCTCCGATTCTGCAACAGTGGGTAATAACCTCTATGCGGGCGAGTTTAGCTTTATTGGTGAAAACGCACGTATAGGCAATAACGTAAAGATTTACCCGCAGGTCTATATCGGCGATAACGTAGTGATCGGTGATAACACCACTTTATTTGCCGGCGTAAAAATTTACTCGGAAACAGTGATCGGCAACAATTGCATTATTCACTCCGGTACGGTAATCGGCAGCGATGGCTTTAGGTTCAATCCTGAAAACGATAACAAAAAAGTACCTCAGATTGGCAATGTTGTGATAGAGGACGATGTTGAGATAGGTGCCAATTGCGCGATTGACAGGGCTACCCTGGGTTCCACCATTTTACGTAAGGGAGTAAAGTTTGACAACCTCATCCACATAGCTCACAACGTGGAAATTGGCGAAAGCACTTATATAGCAGCCCACGGCGTTGTTGCCGGATCTACAAAGATTGGCAAAGGCTGCATGTTCAGCGGGCAGGTAGGCATTGTAGGCCACTTGCAGGTAGCCGACAAAACCATTGTTACTGCACAATCCGGTATTTCCAAAAGCATCACGAAACCAGGGGAGATCTATATGGGCTCACCCGCTTTTGATGCAAATAAGTACCGCAAAGCATTTATTCATTTCAGGAATTTGGATACAATTGTGCAACGCATTGACAAGCTGGAAAAACAAGCGAAGGCACAACAACAATCTTAATTAAATAAAACACCTTGATATGGGATTACCTACAAACGACAAAGGAAAAAACAAGACGAACAACACGAACAACAATACAAAGGCGGGCTCCAAATTCATCCCAAAGCCTTCTACAAAAGGTGCTGGCGGTATGAAGCCTAAAAAGACGGGCGGCACAAGGGGAAGCTAACACTGCCCCATGCGTTTTGCTGCACGTTACCTAAGCTATGCTGAACAATTGCTGAAGGACTACGACCCTTCGCAACCTTTTTCAGCCTACCTGAAACAGTATTTTGCTAACAACAAGAAGTTCGGTTCACGCGACAGGAAAAGCATTTCCCATGCCTGTTATTGTTACTGGAGGCTGGGAAAGGCTTTGTTGCATCTTGATACTAATGAGCGTATTGCTACGGGCATCTACCTCTGCACAGACCATTTGTCTCCATGGGAAGAGATTATCCCTTCAAACCTTCCACTTACTGCTTCATCGCTGCAGGAAAAACTTGCGCATGTGCAGGGTTTCGATGAAGCAAATGTGTTCCCCTTATTCCACCATTGTGACGCTGTAGATGCTTCATTCATCTTATCGCATCTTACACAACCCGACCTCTTCATGCGGCTAAGACCGGGCAAAGAGAAAGAAGCAACAAGGCTCCTTGATGCAGAGGGCATTAGCTACACCAGAGACGAATACCCCAACTGTGTCCGGCTGCCAAATGCTACCTCGCTTCCGCCTACGTTGCAGCTTAACAAAACAGCAGTGGTACAGGACTTAAGTTCGCAACGTGTGGGCGAACTATTGCAACCGTTGAAAAGAAAAGTAAAAACCACCTGGGACTGCTGTGCAGCGAGCGGTGGTAAAACCATTCTTGCAAAAGACATCCTGGGTGAAGATGTATCGGTGTTTGCCACCGACATAAGGCCATCCATCATTTCAAACCTGCACAAACGCATGAAGCAGGCTGGTATTTCCAATTACAACGCTACCGTGGCCGACCTTAGTTCAAACAACCCCTTGTCTTTTGGCAAAAGACGCTTCGATCTTATTATTTGCGATGTGCCTTGCAGCGGCAGCGGCACATGGGGTAGAACACCGGAGCAGCTCAGCCATTTTGAAGAGGAAAAAATAGAGCACTATGCATCACTGCAAAAAAACATAGTGCAAAACGCAGCGCCTTATCTAAAGCCAGGGGGGCATTTACTCTATGTGACCTGCTCCGTATTTAAAGAGGAAAACCAGGAGAACATTGCTTTTATCAGCCGACAGTTGAATCTAAAACTAACTACGATGCAGTACATGGAAGGTCACGCCCAAAAAGCAGACACTCTTTTTGCTGCTTTGTTTATTGCCTGAGCACTTTTAAAGTCGCCTTCTCTTTCCCATTATAACGAACAAAATAAACGCCCTTAGGCAGGCCCGCTGCCACGGTAAAAGTTACATTATAAGCCATGTTCTGGCTAACCACTAGTTGCTGCGCGGCCAGCGTTCTACCCAAAGCATCCACCAACCTTACAGATACAGTACCAGTTTCCGGAGCTAAAATCCTTATTGACAGTTTATCATTAAAAGGAACCGGGTAGGCTGCAAGATAACTGTTTTTAAATATTTGTTTATTGGCAGCAGTTTCCAGCATTTCATAAGCCAGCCGCATATTCGGTATACCATAGCCATAGCGGTCGTCGGGGCTAGTGTACCGGTCGCTGCTTTTATAAACAGCCTCCAGTATTTTCATATTGTTGAATTCCGGGAAGGCTTGCCACAAGCAGGCAATCAGACCGGCGATGTTCGGGTTGCTAAACGATGTGCCATTGCTTAATGCCGGACCTCCCGCCGAAGCTACTACTGTTCCCTGCCCCACACTCACTATGTTTGGCTTCACCTTTCCGGGATAACCCCAACTGCTGAACGATGCAATCGCACCGTTTTTGTTTACCGCGCCTACCGTGCAAACACTATCCGCATCGGCAGGGAAAATGATGTATTTCCAAGCGCTATTCCCTTCATTTCCGGCACTATTCATAACAATAATCCCTTTGTGAGCAGCCCAGGTAGCCCCCTGGGTCACGGTAGTGCTGTTTGTATAAAATTCGTTGTAACTGTGGTTCAAAGAGGCATCCTGGAAATCGTAGTAACCAAGTGAAGAACTAATCATGTCGGCGCCGGCGCTATCGGCAAACTCAGCACCTGCTACCCAGTTATGTTCCTCAATCGGATATTCACTGCCGGCGTTTTCTGTCCTTATCAGCCAATACTTTGCTTTGGGCGCTGTGCCTACCATTTGCCCGGGGTGGTTAGCAGCAAGCACACCCAACACGTGCATTCCATGGGCATCATCCTCATTTGTACTGTTGTCAAACGCAACAAAATCTCTCTCTCCCAGTACCTGTCCGTTGTTCCGGATGCTATCGAATAATGCGATGTTTTTGTATTGAAAGAAGCCTGCATCTAATACCGCGATTATCATGTTCTCGCCTTTGAACCCCAGGTTATGCAGGTACTCTCCTTCATGAATATGCACCTGGCTATATGCCTGCCCATAGTCAATATTATCTGCCAGCGTCTGGCTTGTCTTCAACAGCGATTGTACCGGTAGCTCCAGGTGAAATTTCTCTCTCTTCTTCTTAGGGCGTAAACCGGTAGCATAAGCTTCCTTCACAAATGGCAAAGCCTGTATCTGGTTAAGAGCGTTCGCATCTGTTGTTTCGATCAAAACCTGGTTGAGCCATTTGCTCGTGCTCAGTACTTTCACATTGCCTTTGCTCCTGATGCTGTCAATATACTTCGTGCTTACGGGCAAATCGGTGCTGTCAATGGCCAGGTTATAACGCTTACGCCGCTCGATGGCACGAGCAGAAAGGTATTGCTGTGGTTGATTAATCGTAAACGTAGTGCCGGCCTTGTCTTTTAGCCTGATGATATATTTGGAGTACTGTGCATCCGCAGTGCTAAAAAAGCCTGCGGTTATCATAACAAGGAGAAGTGTCTTCATGCTGTTCTATCTTACCTTCTGTATTCTATAAGGTGAAGCCGGATGCCGTAACTGTTTGCATCAAAGCCATTGAAAGCCTGCTGCCATGTCCAATGCAGGAATTCTTTATAGATCAACCCTACCCCTTTTGCATAAACCTCAACACTGTAGTCGCGGTCCTGTCTTGGATAGCTTGGATTGAAAGGGCCTTCCGGGAAAAAATAATCCTGCTGCATTACAGTGGCAGTTGTTTCAAAAGTTCCTGCCCTCACAGTGTAAGGCATCTTAACGTGATGATATTGATAGTTCCATTCGTCAAGGTACAAATAAGGTGACGTGGCCGATTTGGTTTCTATGTAGGCGTTTCCTTTCCAGGATACAAAATCTTTTACAGGCGAAACAAGCTTTAAATACCGCAAGTCTCCCTCTACCACTTCCACTCCGTTCTCAGTGGGAGTTACATAATAAGTACTGCGGTATTGCCAGGGCTTGGTTCTTGCGCTATCCGTAACATACCGGAAGAATCTGTAGGAAAGCCGGTTGTTGTTATCAAGAAATGTAGCTACCGTGCTGTCCTTTGCGCTATAGTAGAAAGTGTCCAGCTTAGTGCCGAAGACAGCTGCTACCACACTGTCCATCCGGTAAATGAAAGTATTACCCACTGCAAGCGGGTAATAATCCTGAGCTTTCTCCGGTTCAAAGTCAGACTCTTTTTTGCAGCCAGCCAATAGTAGCGAAGCCAGTACTACCAGCCCGATTGTTTTTGCGATTGCCATTGTTACAAATATATGACCGCCATATTATATGCTATGCTGCATCAACGCTGCGGCGAGCAGAATTATTGTGCTGATTGGCGACCCGGTCTTTTTTCAAACCTGCAAGGCTTTAGGACACAGTACCCGGCTTTTCCTCTTTTTCGTTTAGTTCCTGTAGCGCATTTACCCTCGCCATAAAGCCCACAGTGCCCTGCTTGTGGCTTGCTTTCACGGCCCAAACAATACCAAGAACTAATCCCGCTACCATCAGCGCTACGCCGAGGGCGATACCTAATAGCCCCTTAACGGCTAACATCAAAACTGCGCCGGGTATTACCCCTTTGTGCCTCCGGACTCGCAAGGAATAAAACGGAACAAAACGGAACAAACGGGAATAATTCGGAATAAAACGGAATAATCGGGACTAAAACGGAACAAAACGGAATAATCGGGAACAAAATGGAATAATTCGGAACAAACGGGAACAAACAGGAACAAACGGGAAAGTTGGTTTTGGGGTGGGTGTATGTTTGGGGGAAAAGGAGGGGCAGATGAGAACTAGTACTTAGTACATAGTACATAGATTATAGACAAGACAAACTTGGGCTCCGAAGGACAGAGATTGCCGACCCGATAGCTATCGGGCTCGTTCCTCGCTCCTCGCAAGGTTGCCGGGTGAGATTGATCTATCGCAATATCTGCCTCAGATAGGCATGAACCGGCGCTTCAGCAGCTTGGCACCTCCCTGTAAGGTTTTTTCAGTAAAAAAAAACAGCGTGTATAGCTTGTTCAGGATTATCATCCGCGGCTGTAAACCTACCACAGGAATATCTCCTAACTGTAAAGTTTTTCAGTACAAGACAGACTTTTAGCTGTTATATGGATTTTACTAATATGTGTTCCGGCGGTTGGAAATGGGCTTCGGAGCTTGTGTTCTGGGAACTTTCTTCATCATAGGGCGAAAGATCCCTCCGCTTCGCGTCCGGATGTTGGCATTCGTGAGCGAAATGATGGCTGTATATCCGCCGCTGTAAACCAACCACAGGAATATCTTGCCAGGCTAATCCTGATAATCAGCGAGATGTGTGCAGAAAACGGAAAAATTGGGAACAAAACGGAATAAAACGGAACAAACGGGAATAAAACGGAATAATTCGGAATAAAACGGAATAATCGGGAACAAACGGGAAAGTGGGTTTTGGGGTGGATGTATGTTTGGGGAAAAGGAGTGGCAGATGAAAGCTAGTACTTAGTACATAGATTATAGACAGAACCGGGATAAATAGTGGGAGAGATTATGGGTTCATCAGCAGTTTTTGAAGGGAGATTGAAGGGGCGGTGGGGACTTGGGCTCCGGAGGATAGAGATTGCATTCCTGGCTGAGGCATCGGGACATGCGGCGTTAGGACTTGGGCTCCGGAAGCAGAGATTGCTTTCCCGATAGCTATCGGGATCGTACCTCCTGCCTCGCAAGGACGGCGCCTTCGTGCCTCCTGCCGAGAAAGGATTAGCTGTTTGAAGGGCTTTTGACGCTCTTGCGTCACTCTAGCCTCGGACTTGCTTCGGACTTGCCTCGGACTTGCCCCCCAAAAACGGGTTGTTTTTGGGGGTGATGGAGAAGGTGTGTTCTGGTGAATAGTGAATGGTGAATAGTGAATGGTGAATAGTGAATGGTGAATAGTGAATGGTGAATGGTGCATGGTGAATGGTGCTCGTTCCGGTTAGATGGGAGTATATAGATGTTAGTACATAGATATTAGTACATAGACAGGAAGGGAGAGAAGAAGCAAAAAGCGCAAGGGAACGCTACGCTTAGTTAAGGCTATCCCTACGCTTTCACTACGGACTCACTACGGAGTCACCCCCCATTTTTAGTAGAAATTGAAGGGCCAGGGAGAGGGTATAACCCCACGGACCTGGATGAGGGAAACTAAAAGCAGCGGTTGAATGGACACCCTTTACATCTATTAAATTTGGGTTAACCTGACCCTCAAAAGAGGGCTCCCATTGCTCGTCTCGCTTCACATATCAATCTTCTTGCTTGTGTGCTTGATTAAGGTCCAGCGGTTTATAGGCGCCCCTTCTTAAAACATGACATAAATCAGGAAAAAGGATGAGGGTTGTCATGTATGCCCCTTGGGGGTAAAGGTACTTTTGGCAGCAATTTTCTAAGAAGCCATGAGTGTTATAATTCTTTTACTTATAGCGAGTATCTCCGTCGCAAGCCTTTTTTTACTGGCGTTTATATGGAGTGTAAAACGTGGTCAGTACGACGATGAGTTGAGTCCTCCTTTGCGTATGCTTTTCGAGGACAAGCCTAAGGATGAATCTGTATAGCTCATCCCCACCAACAAAAAACAACCCACTCAAATACCATAATAAAAACAGAATAATGCAATTAGAGAAGTTTCACTATGACAACCGGATAGTTAAATGGTTTGCTTATGCCACTATCCTTTGGGGCGCCGTAGGTATGATTGCCGGATTGCTTGCTGCCATCCAGATTTACCTGCCGGCAGCCAACTTCAACATGCCAATTACCACCTTTGGAAGGGTTAGGCCACTGCATACCAATGCGGTGATTTTCGCATTTGTGGGCAATGGCATATTCATGGGTGTTTACTATTCGCTCCAGCGTTTGTGTAAAGCCAGGATGTACAGCGATATGCTAAGCAAGATCCACTTTTGGGGCTGGCAGTTGATCATCGTTGCTGCAGCTATTACTTTATTGGCAGGATACACAACAGGTAAAGAATACGCAGAGCTTGAGTGGCCTGTTGATATTGCCATTACGCTTGTGTGGGTGGTATTTGGTATCAACATGTTCGGTACCATCCTCAAAAGAAGAGAGAGCCACCTCTACGTTGCCATTTGGTTTTATATAGCCACATGGGTTACGGTAGCAATGCTTCACCTTGTAAACTCCTTCGAAATACCGGTAACGCTTTTTAAAAGCTATAGCTGGTATGCGGGTGTGCAGGATGCTTTGGTGCAGTGGTGGTATGGTCACAACGCGGTGGCGTTCTTCCTTACTACACCATACCTCGGCATCATGTATTACTTTTTGCCAAAGGCTGCTAATCGCCCTGTATACAGTTACAGGCTGTCCATTATCCACTTCTGGGCACTCATTTATATATATATATGGGCAGGCCCTCACCACTTGCTTTACACTGCCTTACCCGACTGGGCGCAGAGCCTTGGTACCGTGTTTAGCATCATGCTGATTGCACCGAGCTGGGGTGGTATGTTGAATGGCCTCTTCACCTTAAGAGGTGCATGGGATAAGGTAAGAGAAGACCCTATTCTTAAGTTCCTGGTAGTAGCCGTGACCTGTTATGGTATGGCCACATTTGAAGGCCCTATGCTAAGCCTGAAGAATGTAAACGCCATCTCTCACTTTACTGACTGGACGATTGCCCACGTACACGTTGGTGCTTTAGGATGGAACGGATTTTTAACCTTTGGTGTAATCTATTGGATTATTCCGAAAATATTCAATACACAACTTTACTCGAAGAAACTTGCAACAAACCATTTCTGGATAGGCACCATCGGCATCGTCCTTTATGCCATCCCAATGTATTGGGCCGGTTTTGAACAAAGCATGATGTGGAAGAGCTTTACTCCGGAAGGACAACTGAAATTCCAGTTTCTTGAAACGGTAACCAACCTTATTCCGCTTTACATTACCCGTAGCATTGGTGGTGCGCTGTTTTTAAGTGGTGTGTTCATTATGATCTACAACATTTACAAAACCGTTCAAAGCGGTAAGCTTATTGACAATGAAGCTGCAGAAGCTCCACCGTTGCCTAAGGTGATAGAAACACATGGTAAAGAATACTGGCATCGCTGGATTGAAAGAAGGCCTGTACAACTCCTGGTATTCAGCCTCATCGCGGTTGCTATTGGTGGCGCACTTGAAATAATCCCAACCTTCCTTGTCAAGTCAAACATTCCAACCATTGCATCTGTTAAGCCTTATACGCCGCTTGAACTACAAGGCCGCGACATCTATGTTCGCGAGGGTTGTTATACCTGTCACTCGCAAATGATTCGCCCGTTCCGCGATGAAGTAGCCCGGTACGGTGAATATAGCAAAGCAGGCGAGTTCATATACGACCATCCTTTCCAGTGGGGCAGTAAACGTACGGGTCCGGACCTGGCACGCATCGGTGGTAAATATCCTGATAGCTGGCACTATAACCACATGATGGAACCAAAGATGATGAGCCCCGGCAGTATCATGCCTAACTACCCATGGCTTCTGGATGATGAGATTGACACTTCATCAACTGCAGCTAAAATAAGAGCGATGCAAACTCTCGGAGTTCCTTACCCGGAAGGATATGATCAGCAAGCGAATGCTGACCTTAGAGAGCAGGCATTGAAAATAAAAGCCAACCTAAAGAAGGATAAGATAGAGACTTCAAGCAATGCCGAGATCGTTGCATTGATTGCCTACCTGCAAAGGATGGGTACCGATATCAAAGCAGAAAAAAGAGGAGAAACAGCATCAAGATAATATTATGAAGTTCATCAACTATGTAACCCAGGTAACAGGCGTGGACGTTTTTGGCATCGCCTCGTTCATGATCTTCTTTGTATTCTTTGTCGTAATGACGCTATGGGCATTGAAGGCAGATAAAAAGCTCATCGATAAGCTAAATAACCTTCCATTAGATCAAGATTAACCTTAAACAAACTAAAATGCAGCACTTCTTTCTTCATATCAAAAAGGTTAGCCCCCGGATACTGCCGGTTGTAGCAGCGTTGGTAACACCGTCCTTTGCCTTTGCCGGGGGAAAACCAGTAGCATCTTCCATTAATAATCCGCTTGGATTAACGTTGATCGTTATTGTCATTGCCTTATTACTGGCCATTGGAATGCTGGCTTATGTACTCATGGGCGGCGCACAGGTGTACCTGCAAAAGTTTAAAAACACGTTGAATGAAGGTGGAGCAAATAAAGCGGCTATGCTAGCTGTTATGCTCCTTACCAGCAGCGTAGTTTTTGCACAGGATGCACCGGCAGAGGCAACCACCGCAGTGGCAACAACTATTAGCGGAATGAGCAAAACCGCATTTTATACGCTGGTTGGTATCATCAGCCTAGAGCTCATCGTAATTTTTGTTTTGCTTTATAACATACAGCGCTTGCTGGGTAGAGAAAAAAGACACCTGGTAGCTACTACTGCAACAGCTGCGGGTGTGCCTGTTGTTGCTGCAGAAGGCTTCAGTTGGAAAGCATGGTGGGAAAAGGTAAACGCTTTCAGGCCCCAACAACAGGAAGCTGACATAGACCTGGGCCATGATTATGACGGCATAAGAGAACTGGACAACAGGCTTCCGCCCTGGTGGCTTTATGGTTTTTATATTACCATTGTTATAGCCGGCATTTATTTGTGGCGCTACCACGTTACACACACCGCACCTTCAAGTACACAGGAGTTTGAAATTGCAATGGCGAAGGCCGAGGAAGAAAAAGCGGCATTTTTAAAAACTGCGGCTAACCTGGTTGACGAAAACACGGTAACACTCTTAACTGAACCTTCAGCTATTGAAAACGGTAAAAAGACTTATACCACTAATTGTGCTGCTTGCCATGGTGCAGACGGTGGCGGAACAGTAGGCCCGAACCTTACCGATGAATATTGGTTGCATGGTGGAAGGGTAAATGATATTTTCAAGACCATCAAATACGGTGTACAGGAAAAGGGAATGAAGAGTTGGAAAGACGACTTCTCACCGGTACAGATAGCTGAATTGGCGAGCTATATCAAGACGCTTAAAGGCAGCAAACCGGCTACACCAAAAGAACCTCAGGGCGATTTGTTTAAAGAAGAAGGATCGGTTGCAAACCCGTCAGACAGCATTGGACAAAAGAAGCTGGCTTCTTTATAAGGAAGACTTTTTTTGATAAACTTAATTTTTAGAGCATGAGCACAGGAATAGGACACGTGAATGTGCTGGAGTCTGAAGACTTCAGGGATCACCTGGCCACCGTAGACGAGAGTGGCAAGCGGAAATGGATTTATGCTCAAAAACCATCGGGCAAGTTTTACACGATAAGGAAGGTTCTAAGTTACTTTTATCTTATCGCTTTTTTCGGGCTACCGTTTGTTCATATTAAAGGGCGTCCCCTGCTAATGTTCAATATCCCCGAAACCAAGTTTATCATTTTCGGCGCTACCTTCTGGCCGCAGGACTTCTTCATCTTCGGGTTACTTACGGTTACATTTGTCGTGTTTATCGTTTTGTTTACTGCAGCCTTCGGACGATTATTTTGCGGATGGGCCTGCCCGCAAACAATCTTCATGGAAATGTTGTTCAGGCGTGTCGAGTATCTTATCCTTGGCGATGCTGCAGCCCAACGCATGTTAGCAAAAGCACCCTGGACTACTTCTAAATGGATGAAGATTGGAGCGAAGCACGTAGCTTTCTTTACTCTCTCCTTCGTGATCGCTAACTTTTTTCTTAGTTACATTATAGGGATCAAAGACCTTTGGAAAATAATCACTGAACCTGTTTCACAACACGTAGGCGGCCTCACAGCGTTACTCGTCTTTAGCGCAGTGTTTTATGCTGTGTACGCTTACTTCAGGGAGCAGGCATGCACCGTTGTTTGTCCTTACGGCAGGTTGCAAAGTGTGCTGCTCGACAAGAACTCGATGATTGTAGCCTACGATTATAACCGTGGCGAGCCTCGTGGAAATTTTAAGAAGCAGGCAGAAGGCCTTTTTGGTGATTGCGTGGACTGTTTTCAATGCGTTAGGGTTTGCCCTACTGGGATTGATATACGCAATGGCGTGCAAATGGAATGCGTAGGCTGTACAGCTTGTATAGATGCCTGCGATACGGTGATGGACAAAGTAAACAAACCAAGAGGGTTGATAAGGTATGCCTCAGAAAACTCTATTGCAGAAGGCAAAAGTCTCAGGTATACTACCCGGATGAAAATATACACTGCTTTGTGTGTTGTCCTCATTTCAATCGTAAGCTTCCTTTTAAGTACTCGTAAAGATGTTGGCGCAACAGTGATGAGAACGCCAGGGATCTTGTACCAGGAGAAAGGCGCAGACAGTATATCTAACCTGTACAACATTAAGATGGTGAATAAAACCGTTGAGCCGGTTCCCGTCAGCATCAGGCTTGAAGGTACCCCTGGAGCCATTAAAATAATTGGTAAGGATGTAATCAATGTACAAAGCGAAGGACAGGGTGCAGGTTCTTTTTTTGTTACGCTACCGCGCACAGCTATCAACAATCGCAAAACGGAACTTACACTCGGTCTCTATAAAGGCAGTGAAAAGGTTTCAACAATAACAACAAACTTTTTAGGACCTGTGTCCAATTAATAAAAAATTGCAGCATGAGTTGGGGAAATAAATTAGTGGTTGTATTTATAGGGTTTGCCGTTTTGATGGGCACCCTCGTTTACAAAGCCATGAACACAAAGTTCGACCTGGTAACGAAAGATTACTATAAGGAAGAATTGCGCTACCAGGAAAAACTGGACGCCATTAAAAACGCTAACCTTGTTTCTGATATAGCGGTTGCAGCTAAAAATGATGTAATTGAAATATCGTTCCCGCACGAGTTGAAAGGAATGGACATTTCAGGTGAGGCCTGGTTCTACTGCGAAACAAATGCTGATAAGGACAAATTAATCCCTGTAAACATGAAAGGCGATACCGTATTCAATATTCATGCGGGCAACATCGGCAAGGGCAGCTATACGGTAAAAGTAAAATGGCAGGCAGGCAACACCTCATACTTTGCTGAAAAGCTAATTACAGTAATTTAATATGCTCTCTGCATCGCTCATATTGGCATTTACGCTTGGACTGTTCAGCAGTTTTCATTGCGTGGGCATGTGCGGCGCGATTGCTTTTTCATTGCCCGTAAACCGTTTGCCAGGAAACAAGCGCCTTGGGGGACTCTTGTTATACAATCTTGGGCGCATACTTACTTACTCAGCTATAGGTTTATTGTTTGGATTAGTGGGCAGGCAACTCTTTCTTGCGGGCATTCAGCAGTGGTTTACAATAATTGCCGGCATAGTGATGTTGGTGATGGTGGCCTGGACAATAGTTGTAGAAAATTCTCCCATAAAGTGGAAGCCTCTTGCGCGTATAAATGGCCTAGTGCTGCATGTGGTTTCAAGGCATATTGGTTCCCCCTCCTTAAAAAGTACGTTCGTAATAGGCGTGGCAAACGGTTTTTTACCTTGCGGTATGGTGTATTTTGCCGTTACCGGTGCACTCGCCAGCCCGAGTATTGCGGGAAGCATTTTGTTTATGACTTTTTTCGGGCTGGGTACCGTTCCGGCTATGTTTGCTTTCAGCCTCTTCGGTATGATGGCAAACGTAAAAGTGCGCAACATCATGAAAAAGTCCACCCCTTATGTATTAAGTTTTATGGCGGTAATTCTCATCCTACGGGGACTTAACCTGGGCATTCCGTACTTAAGTCCGCATTTTGACAATTCGATGACTGAAACGCAAAGTTGTCATTAGCTCTTAACATTTTCTTTGTAAAACTGTATAGAACTTTACAGTCTGATAAGTAGTTCTTTTAGATAAAAAAAACAAGTTAGTGATGCTCCACTGTTAACATCAGTTTAGCATTACTTGAAAAATAATCTACACTAGCTTGCGTTTATTATTATAGAATTGGCATTGAGTTTGCCATGTAATAAGAAGCAAGTAGTCAATTTTCTCATAAGCAGTTAGTTTTGGTTGCGGCCCCTGTTTCTACAGGGGCTTATTTTTTTTCAGCCCTTTCACAAGGGCCATCGCCAGGAGACATCCTGCAGCATCAGCGACCATATCCCAAACATCAAATGAACGGTTTACAGTCAGGTATTTCTGCCCGAACTCCATTGCAATGCCGTGAACGATGGAAAGAATAACTGTTCTTGTTAAGTATTGAGGTGCAGGCCATCCGAACAGGAGCACGACGAGGCCATACACTCCAGCATGGATTACTTTGTCAGTGAGGTATCCAAACAAGTCTATTTCAGGTATTTCCGTTGCCGGCAACAGCAGTAAAACGGTAACCACTATCAACCAAATACATCCTGCTACTATTAATAAGCGCTTCTTATTCATTGCTTAGTCAGACTTTCAAAGTAACTGTTTTCTAACATCCTATTTGCTTTAGCTAATTCCTTCATATATTCATCCCGCAAAATTTGCGGCTCTATGGCATTGAAGTTAATAGATCATGGCACCGAAGAATACAGGAAGATGATTGACCTGAGGGAGAACATTTTGCGTAAACCGTTAGGCTTGACCTTATCGGCCGAAGAGTTAGAGAAAGAGAAAAATGATATCCTGATCGGTTGTTTCGAAGATGATAAGCTGGAAGGCTGCTGCCTGTTAACCAAAACGGCTGAGGGATCAGTGCGCCTCAGGCAAATGGCTGTTTTGCCAGGACTTCAAGGCAAGGGTGTGGGCAGGGTGCTAATGCAGTTTGCTGAAAACATTGCAAGAGACCGTGGATTTAGGAAGATAACTATGCATGCCCGCAAATCGGCTTCCGGTTTCTATGAAAAACTGGGCTACCGGAAAGTAAGTCTTGAGTTTGAAGAAGTAACCATACCCCATGTGGTAATGGAGAAACAGCTTTAACTACGAACGTTTGCTTTTAAGAGCCTTCTTAATTCATCTTTTACACCCACCGGCATTTCCTCTTTGGGAATAAGAAAAAAAGAGCGGGAGTTGAAATAGAGATGAAAGAAGTGTTCGCTTTCTAAGTAATGTTCTATTTGGTTCCACTCCCATCTTACGTACCCATGGGGATTTTCGAGCCTGAGGGCCGTTTCTTCCAGGTATAACGTAAATACATCTTTGAAAGTGGCAGCTTTTCGATAGATGCTGAAAGGCAGGATGAAGAAAACTCCTGTGATCATAAATAGCCAGATAACGGAACCCAGCAGGAAGGGTTCAGGCCTTATTTTTTGCATGAAGAACAGGATAGCGGATATAATGGCAAACACGTTCACGATGATCAACATGAATTTTATTTCACGGCGCGTTAAAAAATGACGTCTTAATGCCTGAATTACCTTTCCTTTGTCGTAACCGAATGTATATTGCATTTGCCCGGCGAAAGTAAATCAAAGGAACATAATTCTGCATGAGCCGGCAACCTTCTGAAAGTGCGGAACTGCATTTGCAGCACGGCAGTAAAACAGCCCCGCAGAAAAAGGACAATAAAAACGTTTACTACATTTGTTAACCTGAGGATATATATGGAATACAATACAACGAGGAATTACCTCGTAATGCGCGAATACGGCAGGCATATACAACGTATGGTTGAATACCTGATGTCGATTGAAGACCCTAAGAAGCGCCAGGACCAGACACACACGGTAATTGAATTGATGGGAGTTTTAAATCCACACCTTAAAAATGTGGAAGACTTCAGGCACAAACTATGGGATCACCTTTTCTATATCTCAGACTTCAAGCTGAATGTAGAAAGCCCGTACCCCATCCCTACCCGCGAAACCTACAAGGCAAAACCAGATCCGTTGCCTTATCCTAAGAGAAAGCCCCGCTATTCTCACCTGGGTAAAAACCTGGAGTTGATTATCGAAAAAGCTTTAAAGGAAACCAATCCAGAAAAGAAAGCCGGGTTTGCAAATGCGATCGCCTACTATATGAAGCTATCTTATAGCAACTGGCATAAAGAATTGGTACACGACGATGCTATAAGGAGCGAGTTAGATAGCATTACAGGGGGAGAACTTGAGTTTAGCAACACGCCTTTCATTAAACACAAGCCGCAAGGCTTTGAAGAATTATATCCCACGCGTGGTGGAAGAGGCGGCCGGCAACAGCCGCAGCAACAGCAATACACCCGCGGCAGAGACCGCGACAGGGATAACCGTGGCGGTGGAGGCAACGGTGGTGGAAAGCGCGGTGGCGGCCGGAATACACAGGGCGGCAACCGGGATAACAATAACAGGAACCAGTTTAAGAAAAGATACAAATAGTGAGCAGCTTTATAGTCAATGGAGGCATAAGGCTCAAGGGCGATATTGTACCGCAGGGTGCCAAGAATGAGGCATTGCAGGTAATATCAGCCACACTTCTTTCCAGCGAGAAAGTAACAATTCGTAATATCCCGCAGATTACCGATGTGCTTTTGCTGATAGAACTTCTTCAGCAAATGGGTGTTAAAACCACATGGACGGATACACATACCTGCGTTTTCCAGGCCGATGATGTAAGCCTGGATTTTCTAAGCTCAAAGTCATTTCAACAAAAAGCCGCAAGGCTCAGGGGTAGCGTAATGATTACCGGCCCTTTGCTTGCACGCTTTAAGAAAGCCATTATGCCTAAGCCGGGCGGCGATAAAATAGGCAGGCGAAGGCTGGATACGCACGTAAAAGGTTTTGAAGAACTGGGAGCTAAATTTACATTCGACGATGAAGCAGGTTGCTTTATGCTCACCGCCGACAAGCTGGAAGGCAAGTTCATCCTATTAGATGAACCTTCGGTAACGGGCACTGCAAATATCATCATGGCCTCGGTACTTGCTGAGGGGAAGGCAAGCATCTATAATGCAGCCTGCGAACCTTATGTTCAGCAGCTTTGCAACATGTTAAACGCCATGGGTGCTAAGATATATGGTGTAGGCAGCAACCTGCTATATATAGAAGGTGTTGCTGCGTTGCACGGCACGGAGCATACTTTATTGCCGGACATGATAGAGGTGGGCAGCTTTATTGGGCTTGCTGCAATGACGCAAAGCGAAATTAGAATTAAGCATGCGGGCATTGGTAGCCTTGGGGTGATTCCTGCCAAGTTTCAGCAGATGGGCATCCAGATGCATTTTGAAAACGACGACATCATTATCCCGGAACAAGAGGTGTATGAAATTCAACCCTTTTACGATGGTACTGTACTCACTATTTACGACCATCCGTGGCCAGGTTTCACACCTGACTTGCTGAGCATCGTACTTGTGGTTGCTACGCAGGCTAAGGGCAACATGATTATTCACCAGAAAATGTTCGAGAGCAGGTTGTTCTTCGTAGATAAGCTGATTGAAATGGGAGCGCAAATCATTCTTTGCGATCCACACAGGGCAACGGTTATTGGTTGGGGTAGGCAACAGAAGTTGAGGGGCATTACAATGACGAGCCCTGATATACGTGCCGGGGTTGCGCTTTTGATAGCTGCACTTTCTGCAGAAGGAAAAAGTATAATTCAGAATATTGAGCAAATAGACAGGGGTTACGAGAATATAGAACAGCGCCTGAGAAGCCTCGGCGCCGACATTACAAGAAAAGATTAAAAGCCGGCTGTTACAACCGGTGCTTTTTTATATTGAAATGCTTGCTTTATGGGTATCCGCATTTTTATTACCGGTGGAACTTTCGACAAGGAATACAACGAACTTACTGGTCAGCTATTTTTTAAAGACACGCACCTACCCGAAATGTTGAACCTCGGCCGCTGTCACGTAGAAGCAGACATCAGGACACTGATGATGATCGACAGCCTGGAAATGACCGACAGCGACAGGGAACTAATAGCGCACCATTGCCTTGAAACGGAAGAAAATAAAATCATCATCACACATGGCACCGATACCATGGCCGATACGGCAAGGTTGTTAGAAGAGAAGGTAAAAGGCAAAACTATTGTTATCACCGGTGCTATGATACCTTACAAGTTTGGTAGCTCTGATGGGTTGTTTAATCTCGGAAGTGCCATTGCTTTCGTACAAACCTTGCCACCCGGTGTTTATGTGGCAATGAATGGAAGGTTCTTCCATGCAAACAATGTGAGGAAAAACAAGCAAATGGGCACCTTCGAAGAATTAAGGGGATAATTTATTGCTGCTTACACCATTCTATTATTTCCGGGTATAAATCCGTTACCTTCTTTTCGCTTTTATAAGCGAGGTACAAACGCATCAGTTCACGGTTGAAAGCCTTAAAGTTGCTAAAGCCCCTGCTGCGCTCCATCTGTCGTTCCATACGGCTTATGTAAGTATTGACATCATCGTCCCGGAACTTGTCAAGGCAATACAGTGAAAAAACAGCCCAGGTCATATATTCCTGGAAGGTAGACATAGCATCTGCATAGGCCGAGCTGTCGTCTACTCCCTTCGCCCACTTAGCCTTATCCTTCATAGCAATTTGAATGTCCTTTTCGTATTTATCGGCAACAGGATTCACGTAGTTATGATCTATCTCGGTAAACACAACCCTGGAGTTTGCCATTTCATTTACCGCGCGGCTGAAGTTGTGATTTATATTAACACCCGCTATGAACATGACGGTTTGTTTAAAACCGTTATCCTCAAAATACCCTGTTGAGTGGGCACCACTCGTGAGTGGAGAGAAGGTTACCAGGAAATAGTCAAACTTATAGGGAAACTGCTTTTCCAGCCAATCCTTCATTTCATACAGGGGGTTATATTCCATGTATATTTTAATGAGCGAATCGTAATATGGTTTGTGCGCCGCATAAAAACGACGGAATCCTGACACGGCAGCAAAATCTGCCGCGAGGGCTGCGTACTTTACAAAGGGGTCACTGGTTTCCTTAAAACCCATCTTTCTGATAATTCCCTTATTTACAATCTTGCCCGCTTTTGTAAAAACGTAGCCGTTAGCGTTCATCTTCCAGTCGTAGTAATACCAATAGCTGCTTTCTTTGCCATCTTTAACGTATTTGCTAATGGTATCAATCATCGGATGGTTGCTAAAACGGGTAAAATGCGATTTTACTTCCTGGTAGTAAGGAGTACGCATGTTGGTGATGCCGGAATCAGTTGAACCGCCCCTGGAAAGGGCTACCATAATTTTAGCAAGCTCCTGCACCTCGGGAATCTCTACATCAAACCTTCCCTTGTGTTCTTTGATGTATTTGTTGCTGAAGCGTACATTCCTCGTTAGTGTATCCTGGCCATAAAGGCTGATGGAACAAAGGATAGTTGCTATAAGCAGGATTTTCTCATTTTAATTTCGGTCTTGTTAGTAGTTGAGCCAGTCTTTCTTAGTGGAAGAAGAGTCAGGATTATGCAGAATATTCCATCACAGGGTGTCGCTCAAATGTTTTTTCTGTATCTATCATGTACCGGTAAGTTACCATTCGCCGGCTCTGCGTGGCGCCAAGGCCTTTATAAATGTTCAACATCTTAGGGTTCCAATCGCCAGCCCAGCCCATCTCATAGCTGTCGTACCAGCCTTTATGTTGTAACAGTAATGCTCCTTCATAAATCATAAAGGCGTCTATGCCTAGTGCCTGAAACTTAGGGACTATGCCAAAAGCTACCCCTGTAGCAATTTTGCATTGTCCTGTTTGCTTCATCCATAAAAGGCGCAGCTTCTCAAACCAACCGAGTTTACCCTTGAAATGCTTGAAGTATTGGTTGATGTCCGGTATGTTGATCCACATGGCGATCGGCTCATTCTTATAATAGGCAAACCAAATAAGCCGCTCGTCCATAATCGGTTTCATTTTATTGAAGAGCTTCAGCACCTGCTCCTTTGTTATCTCCTTTGCTTCTCCGTGCTGCGCCCAGGCTGCATTATAAACTGTTGCGAATTCTTCTGCGTGCTTATCCAAATTTTTTATGCTGATATGTTTTGCCTCGTAACCTGGCTTAGCCTTAAAACGAGCATGGCGTTCCGGAAATTTGTCCGGCAACGGCTGATCCACAGCCATAGCATAATAATACTGGTTATAATAGTTCTTGAAACCATAGGTTTCGAACAGCTTCTCATAGTAAGGCGGGTTGAAGGACATGCCATAGATGGGCTCCCTGTCAAACCCTTCTACCATCAGTCCCCACCATTTGTCCCTATCGCCAATGTTGATAGGTCCATCCATTGCTTCCATTCCTTTCGCCTGGAGCCATTGTTTAGCTGTGTCAAAAAGCAGGTTGGCCGCACCCTGGTCATTGATGCAATCAAAAAAGCCAACCCCGCCCACCGGGTAATTTGTGCCTTTGTTTATATACTTCTGGTTTGTAAAAGCCGCAATCCTGCCAATAGGTTGCTTCTGCGGGGACAACAGTATCCAACGTTTTACTTCAGCATATTTGAGGTATTTGTTTTTTCCGGTAGTAAACACATCCTCTATCTCGCTGTTGAGTGGTTGTATATAATTGGGGTTACTTTTATTTATAAGGGCATTTACCTGTACAAATAGTTTTGCTGAGCTCACGTCTGTTACTTCAACCAATTGCATAGTAACGAAAGTAATAAAACCTTTGGATGGGCATTCATTTACAACCGCGTTAAAGCAGGACAGGCAACCAAAATGATTGCTTTTCTTTGCACCCTTATTCAGACGCATGTGGTTTAGGTTAGCTTTCTTTATAATCAGGTATCGACTGTTCCTGTTGGTCTTAATATTAGCAGTCACCGCTGTTATGGGCGTGCTTGCCACACGATTGAAAATGAGTTATGAGTTTGCCAGGGCTATACCGGTTGACAACCCACGCTACCAGGAGTACCAGGCTTTCCGGTCGCAATTTGGCGATGATGGCAGTATGATGGTATTGGGCCTTGAAACGGACTCGCTTTTTACGCCTCATCTTTTCAATGCCTATGCGCAACTACATAAGAGCTTGAAGCAGGTTGCCGGTGTTACTGACATTATCAGCGTTCCCGAGGCAGTGAATATAGCGTTAAACGACTCCCTGCAGCGGCTCGGGGTTAAGCGCATCTTTAGCGAACAGGCGGGTAGCCAACAGCAGTTGGACAGCCAGGCAGCCGTATTTAGATCACTGGGTTTTTATAAGGGTATGCTGTACAACCCCTCCACAAACGCCTACCTCATGGCTGTGCGGCTTAATAAAGATTCGGTTAACAGTAAAGCCAGGACAAGGTTGATTAATAACCTGCTCAATAAAATCAGTGCATTCGAAAAACATTCCGGCCTCAATGTTCACACCAGTGGATTGCCTTTTATCCGGACAAATATAGCTGACAGGATTGCCCAGGAAATGAATTGGTTCTTAGCGGGTTCATTCATCCTCTCCGCTATTACCTTGCTGCTTTTTTTCCGTTCTGTGAGCGCTACGTTAATGAGCCTCGCGGTGGTAGCGATTGGTGTAGTATGGAGCATGGGTACCATGGTATTGTTCGATTATAAGATCACTTTGCTAACAGCACTGACACCCCCATTGATTGTTGTAATAGGAATACCAAACTGTATCTATTTCTTAAATAAGTACCACCTTAGTTTTAAGCAAACATCCAGTAAGAAGCGGGCGTTAATCACTATGATCGGCAAGATGGGTGTGGTAACGCTGTTTTGCAATATAGCTGCAGCCATCGGGTTCGCAGTTTTTGCCTTAACTGAGAGTGCTTTGCTAAAAGAGTTTGGTGTGGTAGCAGGCTTGAATATTATGGCGCTGTTCTTTATTTCCCTCGTCATTATTCCTGCTGTGCTCAGCTACCTACCCGCTCCAAAACAGCGGCACGTAAAATACCTTGATAACCGGTGGATCGAAAACTTCCTATGGCGTGTAGAGCGTTGGGCTTTTGATCATAGAACAATGGTTTACGGTGTATCGCTCTTGCTCTTAATCCTGAGTGTTGCAGGCATCATGCGCATAAAGAGTGAAGGCTTTATTGTGGACGATCTGCCTAAGAAAGACGAAGTGTACCAGGATCTGAAATGGTTCGAAAATCACTTCGAAGGGGTTATGCCGCTGGAAGTGATAGTAGATACCAAAAAGCGAAATGGCGTTACCCGTAAGTTGGAGCCGCTTGAAAAGATCGACTCTTTTTCTGCCTACCTGGCAGCACATCCTGCCGCTTCCAAGCCATTGTCGCTCGCTGAAGGGCTGAAGTTTATCAACCAGTCGCTTAATGGCGGCGACAGCACCTACTATGCAATACCATCGGTGTATGATATGCCGGTGATTGCCGGCTATTTAAAGAAGCAGGAACCCGGCAGTGATGGCAAAGGATCTTTAAATACCGTACTCAATTCCTTCATGGACAGCGGCAAACAAAAGGCCAGGATATCTGTAAATGTAAAGGACATCGGTAGCGCGGAAATGCCTTTGCTTATCGAACTCTTCAGAAATAAAGCGGCTGAATATTTCGATAGCGCTAAATACAACATAACGTTTACCGGCACCTCCATTACTTTCCTGGAAGGGTCTGCTTTTATCATTGCAGGATTGAAGGAAAGTATTTTCTGGGCCTTCCTGCTGATTGCTTTTGCCATGCTGTATCTCTTCAGGAGTTTTAGGATACTGCTCTGTTCATTGATACCTAACATCTTCCCCTTAGTGTTAACGGCAGGCCTGATGGGCTGGCTGGGCATCAGGCTTAAGCCATCAACAGTATTGATCTTTTCCGTGGCGCTGGGTATTGTTATTGACGTTACCATACGCTTCCTGGTAAATTATAAGCAGGAACTGGTGCATTACAATTACAATGTGGCCGGTACGCTAAGGCAGACCATTAGGCAAACAGGCTTAAGCATCATCTATACCTCACTGGTTTTGGTAGCTGGCTTCATTATCTTTTGCCTAAGCAACTTCGGTGGCACAATGGCCCTCGGTTGGCTTACTTCCTTTACCCTGCTGGTAGGAACCATAACTAACCTTGTGCTCCTGCCGGTATTGATCTTACAGCTTTCCCGGAAGGATGTACCCGGTGCAACAAATAAAAAGGAAGCCTAAACCGCCTTTGTCCTGGCCTGCATTGTATCTGGTGGTAACAGTTTCCTGCTAATATGACCGCGGGAATTTCCATGCTTTTTTTCTTTGGTATTATTCTGCTGATTTCTTAAGTTTATATCCGGATTTCAACCCCTTCGAGGTAGAGCCGGTAACCAACATGATGCACATGAGAATCTTAGATGGATGGCTACATATCCGCACAATACCCAACATTACATCATTGTTATATCCGGCAGTTAGCTTTGGCTCTTATGGTTCTAAGGAAAGGTTGCACCCGTTAGCGACGCATAGGTTATACGTTGCTATTACAAATTAGGAAGGATTATGTCTTCATAGTAAAATGGTTAAAAAAGGGACGAAGGCCGCTGTTTAGCGGCCTTTCCAGTTGTATAACGCGTTCACTAGAATGGTAAGTAGCGTTAAGTTTACCAGGAATACAATTACAGCCAGGGCAAATGCCGACCTGTTCCGCTCTTCGATGGCCTTTAATACATAGTTTTTTGTAAGCGACTTATTCCAGTTGTCATAATACGCTTTAAACATGCTATCCCCGGTCAGCTTCCAAAGTTCCTTCATTTGACCCGTGAGAATTTTGTGATACTTGTTATCGGCTTTGTTTCCGTAGCCATCATAGATGCTCCAATACCTTCCATGGCTGTATTGTGGAAGGCTGTGCCTGAGAAGAGAAAGTCCCTGGCTGATAAGGTGACGCACAGAATCGTTATTGTTGCTCAGCGAAAGCAGGGGAAACAAGCCTGAAATAGCATATATATGACCATCCAGTATGCGCGGAGTCTTCAAACCCGTGTCGGCAAGTTCCTCATACCACCATCCATTTTCCTGCCTATAAGTAAAACCACCCTGCTGGATGGGCAGGTAATAACCGCGCATCAGTTGCATTGCTGCATTTAATAGCGACGAATCTTTCCACTGCATGAAGCCATAACACAAAGCTTCTATCGCCCTGCCCGATGTCATACCCGAAGTATAAGGCACGCGCACATTAGGGTACCACGGTTGTTGCCAGTTGTATTGGTATAAAGCGAAGCCCCTTACGTAGGAAATATTTTCTTTCAACCAGTAAACACAGTTTTTAAATCTGTGTTCAAGTGCCGGATCAGGATTTTCAACCAACGTATCATAATAAGCGATGGCATAGTTTGCTACAATTGTGGCGTTGTATTGATAACCGGCATAAACGCCGTTCTCGCGGGCATAATGTACATACGGTATGCCTGCAGAATCGGTAAACTCCTGCACATAAACAGCAATACTGTCGCCTTTTATCTTATACATGGCAGCACGAACATGCTGCTCCCAGGCGTCACCTTTCCAACTCAACATTAAAATAGTCAGGATGATTGCCGGCAACAACGCAGTAATAAGCAGTTTTCTTTTAAGCATGGGCCAGCCCTTACAACGGGGCTATTTACTCGTCATTTTAATAATGGGGATTATCATTTCTTCCAGCGTGACACCGCCGTGCTGGAAAGTGTTTTTATAATAATTCACATAATGATTGTAATTATTCGGGTAGCAAAGAAACCCATCTTCTCTTGCAAAAATGTAAGATGAGTTTACATTAGGAACAGGCAACCCGGCTTCGCGCGGGTCTTTAAAAGCAAGGACGTCCTTTGCATCATAATTGAGGTTACGCCCGTGCTTATAACGCAGGTTAGCAGTCGTTTGCTTGTCGCCGATTACCTTATAGGGAGTTTTTACCTGCACACTACCATGGTCTGTTGCAAGAATGATATTGATTTTTTTGTCTGCTATTTTTTTAAGGGCCTGGTTGAGCGGGCTGTGCTCAAACCAGCTCCGGGTGAGGCTTCGGTAACTTACTTCGTCACCCGCCAGTTCCTTTAACACCTCCATCTCTGTCCGGGCATGGCTCAGCATGTCGACAAAATTGTAAACAATAATGTTTAGGTCGTTGTTCAGCAGGTTATGGACGTTGTTCACGAGCTGTTGGCCGTCGTTATTGTTCAGCACCTTGATATAGGTGTATTTAATATCCTCCCTTTTAAGCGACTTGAGATTGGCTTTGAAGAACTCGTCTTCAAAAACGTTCTTACCCCCTTCATCATCATCATTCCGCCACTGTTTCGGAAACGTTTTCTCTATTTCCAGGGGTAGCATACCCGCAAAAATGGCGTTGCGGCTGTATTGTGTAGCTGTTGGCAGAATACTATAAAAACTTCCTTCTTCTACTATTCTGAAGTTTTCTGAAAACAGGGGCTGTATAGCTTTCCACTGGTCAAAGCGAAGGTTATCAATAACGATAAAAAAAGTAGGTACACCCTTTTCTATTGAAGGCAATACTTTGTTTTTGAAAAGGTTGTGACTCATTACCGGGGTTTCCTGGCTTTTAGGGTTGAGCCACCGCAGATAGTTTTTACTAATGAATTTGAAAAACTCATTGTTGGCTTCCTGCTTTTGCGTCTGCAACACCTCCAGCATCTCCGGGCTATCGGTTTTCTCCATTTCAAGTTCCCAGTACACCAGCTTCTTGTAAATCTCCATCCATTCGTTATAGTCCGGGTTGCTGTTGAGTGCCATAAACAAGTTGCGGAACTGCTGCTGGTAAGCGCTCGTGGTTCGTTCCGATACGAGGCGTTTGTTGTCAAGCACTTTCTTAATACTAAGTAACACCTGGTTGGGGTTAACCGGCTTTATCAGGTAGTCTGTAATCTGGCTCCCGATGGCTTCATCCATCAGGTTTTCTGTTTCGTTCTTTGTAATTAAGACCACAGGTACCGACGAATTAATCTCTTTTAACTTCGCAAGCGTCTCCAGCCCGCTGATGCCAGGCATGGTCTCGTCCAGCAGCACCAGGTCCACATGGTTTTCCTTAAAGTAATCTATCGCATCAAAACCGTTATTGATGGTTTCCACCTCGTATCCCTTGTTTTCAAGAAATATCTTCTGGCTTTGTATACTCTCTATCTCATCGTCAATCCAGATAATCTTCGCTAGTGCCATGATATTTTAGGTTTTATATGTGCAGGATTTTGCACTTTCCTTTCAAAAGTAGGCAAACCAAGGTAGATAAACGGTTTACAAATGCGATAAGCGCAGGCAGGAATATTTAACCTTCCGGGCGGGTTTTTTCTGTAAAACATTAAGACTAAGCCTTTACCTTCGTTTGAAAAGAAAACGACCGCTATGGCGGAGCAACAGCAGCCCCAGAACCAGTTGAATATCGAGATTAGTGAAGAAGTGGCGGAAGGTACTTATGCTAATCTTGCCATCATTACGCACAGTCATGCTGAGTTTGTAATTGATTTTGTGAACGTTATGCCCGGAACACCTAAAAGCAGGGTAAAAAGCCGCATCATTTTCACACCCATGCATGCCAAGCGTTTCATGAAAGCTTTAACCGAGAATATTGAGCGTTACGAAAGCGTAAATGGAAGTATCCAGGATCTGGAGCAGATCGAAATCCCGCTCAACTTTGGCGGCCCTACAGCACAGGCTTAGTTTAGGATTTTACTGATTTATTCTCCCTGCAGTACTTTTAGCATGGCACCAGCCTTTAGCAGGCTTTCCTCGTATTCGTCTTCGGCCTTGCTATACCAGGTAATGCCGCCGCCCGCATAACATTCAACAAGGTGTTTTGCAGCGTCGTAGATTATGCTCCTGATAACTACGTTGAAGTCCATATTGCCGGCAGGGTCTATATAACCTACCGTACCAGAATAAATGCCTCTTGCATCCGGTTCATAGGCAGCCGTAAGTTCCATTACTCTCCGTTTAGGCGCACCTGTCATAGACCCCATTGGGAAGAGGGCTGCCATTACCTGCGCCGCAGAAAGTTGTGCTTCCACAGTTGCACCAATAGTAGAGATCATTTGAAACACTTGCGGGAATGCTTTGATGCCAAAAAGTTCCTTAACATGTACTGAACCCGTTGTGGCAATCTTACTAAGATCGTTTCTCACAAGGTCTACAATCATCACATTTTCACTGCGGTCTTTTGCGCTGTTGCTTAGTTGAAGCCGCAGCACCTCATCATTCGCAGGGTTTTGCAGGTCGCGCCGGGCAGTGCCTTTGATGGGCTGCGAAATCAGGTGTTTATCCTCTTTTTGTACAAACCTTTCAGGACTTGCACACAATAGGTAGCTTTCATCCACTTTGTAAAAAACACTGAAGGGAGCAGGTGATACTTTACTTAGGCTGCCATAAACCAACAATGGATTTATTGCAGCATTGCTATTGAAGAACCGTTGGCAATAATTAATCTCATAACAATCGCCGCGCTGTATGTGTTGTTTCAGTTTTGCAATTGCATGGAGGTAAACATCTTTTGCAATTGACGGCTGCAAACTAACAGGTGCATGTGTATGCGCATTATCGACAGGCATCTTAATGATGTCAGCTAAAACCTGTTCACAATTACCAAGCGTTGTGTGTATGGTAAGGTCCAGCCCTTTGAGCGTGATGATGGTTTCGGGAACAAAGAAGTAGTAATATGGAAAGGTGGTAGGTTTGCGCCCATCCTTTAATCCTACAAGTTCATAGCCTGCTTCAAAGTTCAGGTGGCCGAATACCCAATCATTAGCCGCTTCGGCAAAGCTTTGAAGAGAGGGTACAAATTGCTCTTCGCACTTAAGCTCCCTTAGGGCGTTACAGGCAAGAAGCAATTCGTACCGGCCATAAGCATCTTCATAGTCATGGCTGTCCATAAAACAACAAATGTTGAACTGGTTGCCCCAATTCAACATTTGCTTTTTAAGTACAGGAATATCTTCTTTCCGTAACTTGAAATGTTCAGTGTTTCTTATCACGGCTGTTTAAAAGTCGTCTTCATCTTCGTCGTCAAAGCCTTTGTCATCAAACATGTCAAACTCTTTGAAGTCTTCGTCTAACTTGAAGTCATCATCATCTCCAGCCTTCTTACCACCAGCAGTTTTTTTGCTGCTGCTCTTGGGCAGGTCAAACTCATCAAAGTCAGGATCCCAACTGTCTTCTTCATCATCTTTGTTCCAATCGTCATCTTTCTCATCTACGTCATCATCATCATCGTCGCCATCATCCTCCCTGGACTTTGAAGCTTTTTTTGCCTTTACGCCTTTCTTTGGCGTTAGCTCCTCATCATCTTCATCAAGCTCATCATCGTCATCATCTTCTTCCTGGCGCTTCTTGCTTTTAGAAGAAAGCTTTTCTGTTTTTTCGTTCTTAGAAGAAGCTGCGCCTGTACTGCCTGTAGTTTTGCCTTTATTTGATTTTGCTGCCATATCCCAAGTGTTAACGGCGTAAAATTTCAACCTGTTTTTTATCTAAACAAATTTATTTTGAACAGTGTTTTTCTTACACAGTAATAATCTGGTGCCTTTCCGGCCCGTTAGAAATATAACTTACCGGCGCGCCTATTTCCTGGTTGATCATTTCTATATACGCTTTCATTGCTGCAGGCAACGCTGAGGAGCTGTTTATCTGCGTGCTGTCCTGGTGCCATCCTTTCATGGTCTTGTAGGTAGGTTTAATATTCACCCGGCTTATTTGGAAAGGCACTTCTTTCACTTCTTTCCCGTCAATGTTGTACGATGTGCAGGCCTGCAATTCAGCAAAGCTGTCCAATACATCGGCTTTAGTCATAATAACATCTGTTACACCGTTCACCATGCAGGCAAACTTCAAGGCTACAAGATCAATCCAGCCACAACGCCTCGGGCGACCTGTAGTTGCTCCAAACTCGTTTCCTAATTTCCTGAGTTCTTCGCCGGTAGCGTCTTCCAATTCTGTTGGGAAAGGTCCGCTTCCTACCCTGGTACAATAAGCTTTGCTTACGCCCAGCACCTTCCGTATTTTTTGAGGCGCGATTCCTAAACCCGTACACACGCCGGCCGAAATTGTGTTAGAGGAAGTAACAAAAGGGAAGGTTCCAAAATCTATATCCAGCATGCTGCCCTGTGCCCCTTCTGCTAAAACACGCTTTCCATCCTGGATAGCATTATTAACGAAATACTCACCGTTTACAATGTTAAGCGTACGGAGGAATTCGAGAGCTTCAAAAAATTCCTCTTCCCAGGCAGATATATCTTCATTAAACTGGAAGTTGTCTAATAATTTCTGGTGCTTCAGGCGCAACTTGATGTATTGCATTGTGAAGTTCTTATCCAGCAGGTCACCGGCACGAATGGCGTTTCTACCTGTTTTATCCATGTAGGCCGGCCCGATGCCTTTTAGGGTAGACCCTATTTTACTTTCTCCTTTATTGGTTTCAGAAGCTTTATCCAGCGCCCTGTGTGTGGGAAGAATGATATTGGTTCGCTGGGAAATGAAAAGGTTTTTTTTGTAGTCAATACCAAAAGAAGCCACCTTATCACATTCTTTTTTCAGGGTGATGGGGTCAAGAACAACCCCGTTCCCGATAAGGTTTACCGTGTTTTGGTGAAAGATGCCCGAAGGTATCTGGTGAAGCACCACCTTGGTTCCGTCCACATATAAAGTGTGCCCCGCATTGGGACCGCCCTGGAACCTTGCTATCAAATCGTAGTTGGGTGCAAAGTAGTCAACAATCTTTCCTTTGCCTTCGTCGCCCCACTGCAAACCCAATATAACGTCAACCATATTAAACTATTATAGTAAGACGCAAATTTAGGCTGCAAGGCGCAACTGCTTTCTATTAGTTACAAAGCGGGGAAAACTATTTAATTAAAGCGGAGAAGCAGTGTAAGGAACAAACCTGTTGTTTATGTAATAGTATTTATTGCCCCGTGTACCTGCCCAGTCCAGGTTCAATACACTCTTCAAGGCAATCTTCAGGTGCTCCCGGTTGAAGGGTTTAACCATATACAGGTCGGCTTGCCACATATAGCAGCTGTGAATATCGTTCATGCTGGAACTGCTGGAATACACCACGATCTTCATATTTTTCAGGTGATCCATCTTCTTGATTTCCTGCAAGCACTCAAGGCCCGATTTGCAAGGCATATTCAAATCAAGGAAAAGCAATTCAGGGGCGGTATGAGCCAAATAAGCCAACAAAGAGTCTCCGTCGTGAAGAATAGTAACGTTCTTGCTGGAATCTACCTCTTGCAGGAGGGTTTTGAACAGCACTCCATGATCGGCGTCGTCATCCGCCAATACTACCTGATTTATTTTAAAAACATTTGTACCCATTGCCACTTTTCTCTCTTTTGGAAAAAACCAAACGCTATGCCTTTTTAATTAGAAACAGCCTTAGAAAGCAAAATTGGAAACATCAGGCTAAAAAAACACCATATAACCCTTTTTTTTCAAGGTTTTCGCTGCAGGCAGCAAAAAATTACTTAGGTGAGGTATATCGACAAATCCCTGCTTTTGAACGCACCATTGTAAAAGAATATCCACATAATTCCACTGTGTGGAAGGCGGAAAGCTACTTTCTCAACCCGCTAACCCACCCTTTAAGCTTGTCGGCAAGGCCGGGTTTTTCGCTTTTGCTTTGCCCGCCAATCAGGTAACCAAAGGGCTTTAAAAGCTCTACATTATCGCTTACAATTTTTACGATACCCAATATGGGTATGGATAGTATCATGCCCGGTATGCCCCATATTGTTTCGCCCACCACAAGGACGATGATAGTAGCTAAGGGATTGATGTTTACCTCGCTGCCCACCACAAGCGGCTCCAGTATATAGGTTTGAACAAATTGCACCGTAGTATACGTAACAAGGATGCCCACAATCATAGAAGTACCCCCTCCCTGGCTTGCCGCCATCAGCAGGGTTATAGCTGTCCCGATGAGGTTGCCTACAAAGGGCACCACCTCCAGCAGGCCGCATAACACCGCAAAGAAGATGGCATTCTTAATACCCACAATGCTGAAGCCGATGCCATACATCACCCAAAGCATCATAATCATGGTGCTGAGGCCTACTAGGTATTGCTCCGCCACCTTGCGGCAGGCACTTAAAACATTCTGCGTTTTCTCATTCTGGTTAGAGGGAACCAGTTTTAAAAAGAAGCGCTTAATGTGTACCCTGAAATACATAAACAGGAAAATGTACACAAGCACCAGGATGATGTCTACCAGCATACCCAACACACTTGAAACGATTGTGGTACCGAGGGTACCTACCTTGCCACCGGCGTTTGACTGTTGCACCATCTTGTTTTGCTCCGTTACGCTGATGCCAAAGGTGGCATCTATGTGCTGCTGCAGTCGGGTAATGCCCTGTTTTACCTTCTGTTCAATGGCGCTAATGTCTGAAGGAAGATCCTGCATCTGTGTAGACAGCAGCAGTATAATGCCAGACACGGACGCAAGCAGCAGCAGTATGCACACCACCGCTGAAAAGCCCCTGCCGATACCCATCTTTTCCAACCGCCTGCTAAGGGGCACAAACAGCATGGCCAGCAGTATGCCGAACGTAAGCGGAACAAGTACCGGCTTCGCATAATAAAGCGCGGCAAAGAAGAGCACAAGGAAGATGATAATCTTGGTAGCCTTGGCTAACAGCCTGTATTGTTTGGGAACCATCGCTGTATTCCTTTCAAATACAGTTCCATATTGTTGATTATGTTAGTGTTTGCGGCTCCAGGCTATAAAATCCGTGGCTGGAATGTCCTTTACAGCAAGTTGCCGCAGCAGCGTAACCACTTGTCCGCGGTGGTAGGTAGCATGATTAAACATGTGAAGCAAAACCTGCCAGGTAGGTTGTTTAAACTGCTCTTTTTTGCTGTTCCTGTACATGAATTCGTGTTGTAGCATCAGCTCTTTTGCATCGCTCACCCAATTAAGCCACTCGGTACTTTGTGCAAGCAGCCCGTCTGCTACCTCCTTGATCACAGGGTTAAAGCTGAGGCTGGGAACATCTACCTTTTCTTTCATGTTAACGCGCTGCCACCAGATGGCTTCTGCATCCCATAGATGAAGCAAGGTAGCGTGCACACTGGCAAAGCTGCTGTTGAGGGGCATCATCACCTGCTCTTCACTAAGCTGAAGTACCGGCTTCAGCAGTTGTTTATGTGCCCATAGGTTGTAGCTCGCATACTGTAGCATTAATTCCTTCATCCTTGCTTACATTTGAAGGAACAAATAAACAATTTAATCACCTCTATTCTTTTTGCTGTGAAGAAAAATGTATTCAAAGGTATTAGCTCAGTGGCCATACACGCAGGCGATAGTGCAAACGCGGCGCACGCCCATTTAACGCCTATCTATGCCACTTCTACGTTTACGTTCGATAGCGCAAAGCAGGGCATGAACCGCTTTGATGGCAGCGAACCGGGATACATTTATTCACGTTGGGGCAATCCCACTTTTGCTGCGGCAGAGCAAACCATTGCCGCCCTTGAAGCTTTCGGGGTAAAGGAAGCCGACGGTGGCGACATAAAACTGAAGGCATTATTACATAGCAGCGGACAAGCAGCGTTGACCACCATGTTTCTCAGCAATGTAAAACAGGGGGAAAAGATCCTTTCTCACTATTCCCTTTACGGGGGTACCCATGAACTGTTGTTTAAAGTACTGCCCGAAGCCGGGATAGAATGTGTGATTGTGGATATGGTAGATCTTGATGCGGTTGAAAAGGCTTTTGCTGAGCAGCAGTTTAAGCTGGTACATCTTGAAACCCCTGCCAATCCATCAATGGGCTGTGTGGATATAGAAGCCATTACTGCCATTGCAAAAAAGAATAACTGCATTGTTTGCGTTGATAATACGTTTGCCACCCCTTACCTGCAGCAGCCGTTTAAATACGGGGTTGATTACGTGGTGCACTCCACCACGAAATTTCTGAACGGGCACGGCAGCGCCATAGGCGGTGTGTTGGTGGGCAGGGATGGCGAGATGATGAATACCAAAGTATTGAAATGGCACCGGTTGCTTGGTGGCAACAGCAATGCTTTTGACGCGTTTTTATTATTGCAGGGAATGAAAACACTGGAGCTGCGCATGGACAGGCATTGTGCAAACGCAATTAAAGTGGCCGAATTCCTGCAGGCGCACGATGCTGTAAGCCAGGTTAACTATGCAGGACTGCCTTCCCACGCTAACTACCAGGTTGCCATCAGGCAAATGAAGCATGCCGGGGCACTGCTTTCATTCGAATTGAAGGAGGGGTTAAGCGCAGGCAAGCGGTTTATTGACAGGTTGCAAATGTGTGTAAGAGCAGTGTCGCTTGGCACTGTGGATACCTTGATTTCGCACCCGGCATCCATGACCCATTTCGGCGTTAAGAAAGAAGAGAGAGAGAAGTATGGAATTACCGATGGGCTGATAAGGATGAGTGTAGGAATAGAAAGCATTGACGATATACTTGAGGACCTCGATAGCGCATTGCGGTAGGAGGCATCCTGGGCGAAGCCACAACGCCGGAGAAGCGAAGTCGAAGAAGTAGATAGATTTTAGTACATAGATATTAGTACATAGACAGGAAGGAAGAGAGCGCAGGGATGGAGCGAAAAGAAAAACATAGTAATAATAATAGTAACAATTAAGAAAGTCAACCTTATTTAGGCAAGTACAACTATTCACCATTCACCATTCACTATTCACCAGAACACACCTTCTCCATCTCCTCCAAAAACAACCCGTTTTTGGGGGGCAAGTCCGAGGCTAGTCCGACGTTAGTCCGAAGCAAGAGTGACGCAAGAGCGTTAAAGGGGGGTTGCAACAATGCTTTTTTGCCATTTTCCATCCAACCTTCAAACTGCCTTCTTATTGAGCATTCGCTATCCGGTATTCATAATACACTTTTGGCCGCAACATACAACGCGCCCAAAACCCACTTTCCCGTTTGTTCCCGATTATTCCGTTTTATTCCGAATAATTCCGTTTTGTTCCCAATTATTCCGTTTTATTCC
>JAEZDR010000154.1 GCA_023433265.1 Bacteroidota bacterium
CTGGCTTTCGGCGGGCGGACTCTGCGGCATTCGGGGCTTGTTGCTGAAAACATATAGATTGCTCATCTTCATTTCTTACCCGTTCCAAATTTTTGCCATTAGTCAAATCGATATCCATCAACTCCATAAAGCTAGTGACTGGATAAATACCGTGTTCATCTTTTATGTAGTATCTGGCTGAACTGTGCACATATTCCTCAGGGGAACTGGATAACCTTGGATTGCTTCGGCAGGGATTAAGATGAATATAGTTTAATTTTTGCTCCATAAATCTTTCACCGCTACATTCCTTCGAATCAAAAGATGGCTCGAACACTTCATGGATTTTATTTCTCTTTCTATCAGTCGAATTAACCACCTGCTGCATTTCATACCCTAAGATCTTTCTACCCTGCTGATGCACTAGTTTTACCAATGAATAAGCCATAAATCGTTTGCCAGTGCCAACGATAGAGTTTATAGATTTTCCCACGTTGCTAAAGGCAATTATAGCGTGTAGATGATCAGGCATGATTACATAACCAATGACAAAGTGCCCTTCCTTTTTTAGCTGATCAAACCAATTATAAACCACCTGCCAGGCATCTAACATCTTAAATAAAGGAAGCCAGCGCATACATGTGATAGTGATAAAATAAACACCATCTGGTTCTGCTATCGCCCGCCTCACTGCCATTGTTCAGCAATTTACTAAACATCATCTACTCCTGCTCAAGACTATCTTATGAACGAAGGCGTTCAATCTTGGTAAGATATTCCTGCGGTAAGGTTTTCTGAATTATTTCGTCATCTTACTTTGATCTGTCTATTATTTGTTCGAAAATACTTTTATGTCTTTCCTCAAAAGCGTAAAAATCTATTGGATATAGTTGATCAGTTGCTGCATATTTGGCCCAACTTGCACTTTCACCAAAGACAAAATATTGATTGTATTGCATCGTAAGGAGTACAGAAGAAATGTAGTTACCTTTTAATAACTCTTCCCATGTAATGGTAATCGGAAACTTTAGTCTAAACATCGGTTCGCCCATTGTGTAATCCTGGGTATGTTGGATTACAACAAATGATTTTTCACCTATAATTTTCATCACAGACTGCAACTTTTGGAAGGTGTCTTTAGTAAATAAACTGACGCCTAAACAAGCATCTATCAAATAGTTTGATTGAAAAATCATTTCTGGGAGCTCTTTGCCCGAAACAAAGAGAGAATCTTGCCGTTGTTTCCAACATTCAATAAACTCGTTCTCCGATAGCCAATATTTCTCCAAAAAAGATTGGGCTTCATCTGTATTGCCCCATCGTTTTTTGATTGCTGGCTCCTCAAAGTCTTTAAACCAATAATTCAAATATGTTTCAAGATGTTTCGTGAATTCTGTCATGGTAGAACTCTGATTTTATAAACAACTCCTGCTTTATTTATATTAATTGTAAACCCATGTTTTCCACTATTGTGAAAACCAACTAGGGTACCATCTTTTAACACATACATACCCGCCCCTTATGTCCCTTATGTCCCTTTCGTCTCATCCACTGTTTTACCCCCTTCGTCCTCCCTCCCCTTCGTCATCTTCTTCCCCCTGCTATAATCGGATTGAGCGAGCCTTAGTTCAGAATAAGCTTAATTTACGGGCACTTGCCTACGGTATGATAATTCTTCTATGGTCAATGCTCTGCCCGGTGAAGCATCCGATTACATCTTTTCCGTGCATGGTTGATTTTAAGACGACGGGTGTAGAATATGGCCCGCCATTGCTCCTTGCTTTGATATAACTGTCCCAAAAGTTATAGACGTCCCTTGTTAAGCTGGCCAGGTAATAATCAACCGTATCGCCAACAGGCATGCCCATCGTATGCGTAATATGCATTACCTGACCGTTAGTTAAATCATCAGGCCCCTGCGAGCGGCTCCTGGCAATACCTCCCCATCCGAAATTGTTCCTGTTCTCGCTAAAGCGCCAATAATAGAACTGGACGTTGCCAATGGTGTCCGGGTCTTTGTAGTGCACGGTTAACCTCTTTTCCCAGCGCTTATCCTCCTCATCATAAAACGGGTAGTCGGCCGTAAGGCTATCTATTTTCACGGTAGGGAGTATCTCCGTGATGGAATAATAATACCTGCCGCCCTCTGTTATTTCCAGCAGGTAGTGCTTGCCTACCTTGCCTGTAAGTGCCTGCGATGGATTAGCTATCAATAGCGGGTCAATATATACCCCCGACTGAAAATTGGAGGGCATACCCGGGAGGCTTACCTCCTGCAACGTGACTCTATTCACTGTATCCCAGCTATAACTATTTCCTGATATCCATTCTCCTTCGGTGATGGTTACTTTAGCTCCTTTCACAGGCATTGCCTGGAAGTTGGGTTCAAAATAATCCTGGCTCCTGCTAAGCACTACATAATTGTACTCAGGCAACAGGTTGCTGATATAAGCCTCCACTATCAATTGAGGCTTATTTGCCTTTACATCTATGTCGAACTCTTTTTCGCAGGCGCTTAATGTTATAGCTATGCCGGCTAGCATTAGGGTCATTATCCACAATTGCCTGCCAAAATATCTATCTACAATCCACTTCATGCACTAAAATTTAAAGTTCCAGGTTACACTTGGTAAAATAGGAAATAGGTACACCTTTTTACCCTTGATAGTAAGCTCCTCTTCGTTTGCATCCAGGTAGATAAAATAAGGATTGGCCCTGCTGTACAAATTATAAATACTAAAGTTCCAACTGCTTCTATATCGCTTCGTACTGTTGGGCTTTGGTGTGTACGTAAAAGCTACATCCAACCTATGGTAAGCAGGCATCCTATAATCATTCACCTGGTCGTATTGGTTAATGTTCGTTAGAATAACCGATTCATCATCGCCATTATATCCCAGGTTATAAGTAAAGCGGCCTGTAGGCATGGTAAGCGCATTACCCGTTCCATATACAAATACTGCAGATGCCTCCCATTTACGGCTCAGCGAATAATTTGCTACGACGCTTAAATCATGGGTGCGATCGTACCGGTATGGGAACGTCTTTCCATTATTCAGATCTGGAAACGTTCGTTCTGTTCTGCTTAGCGTATAGCCCAGCCAGCCGGTAAGTTTCCCTCTTCTCTTTTGCAAGAAGAATTCCACCCCATAAGCCTTACCTGAACCGAAGATCATTTCGCCATCCAGGTTTTGGTTTAACAACAGTTGTGCACCGGGCTTAAACTCCAACTGGTTATCCATCGTTTTGTAATAGGCCTCTACGCTAAACTCGTATGTATTGTTGTTGAAGTTCTTAAAGTAACCAAGTGCGTATTGATCTGCTCTTGCGGGCTTTAGGTAGCTGCTGCTCGGTATCCACAAATCGCCCGGGAAAGTAGCTCCACTTGTCGTGGCCAGGTGCAGATATTGAATTGTATTGGTGTATGAGGCCTTAATACTTGACTGGCCCGGTAACCGATACAGAACACTTACCCTTGGTTCAGGGTTGGCATAGCTCGCTATTTTTTCCCCTTTCCCATACTTCTTTACTTCGCCGGTAGGTACGCCGTCTGCATCATATACTACTTTTTCAGTGGGGCCAACCTGGCTAAAGATGCTGTATCGCAAACCTGCAATCATGTTAAGCTTAGGGGTAATGTTTATATCCGCGCTTAGGTAAGCTGCTCCTTCTCTTGCATATTGGTCTTTAATGTTGGTCTTAAACTCCTGCACACCCGAAGTGGCGCCCCCAGCCCCCGGCGTAAAGCGGTGCCAGGTATAATTAGCCCCGAACCTCAACTTCAGCCATTTATTACTTGTGTACAGCCAATCGGTTTTCAAAGCCTTGTCAGATAATGCTGAACTGAATACGAAGCCTACGGTGCTGAAGGCAATCTTACTGTCTAAATCAAAGCTGTTGTACACGACAGATGTTTCCTGCTTAAGCTTCTTTGTTATTTGTTGCTTCCAGGTAAGTCCTGCTATGGTATTGCCCC
>JAEZDR010000087.1 GCA_023433265.1 Bacteroidota bacterium
GCCGCGTATGAGAAGGATAATGAATAGCGGCCAGAACTGTTTTACAACATCAAACCATGTTTTTACAAACAAGATAAGTATGGCTGCCAGAGACTGCCTTTGCGGCACAGAAAAGTCAAACAGTGGCTGGGGTTTCTCCGTTGGTTGAGTCATTGATCCTGCTGTTTATCCAGTTCTTTAATTCCTGAGCGCGCTCTTCGTTTATGCCTCGAATGGTAACATCGGCGTGATCGCTTCCTGCTGAATAAACAGACACGGAAGCGAGTTTATATTTTCGTTCTATTGGCCCGCTTTGCACACTCACATGCTGTACCCTGTTAAGGGGCACTACCCTGGTTTTACGGACAAGCCATCCCTTTCTTACCATTACATCGTGTTGCCGGAAAGCATAACCGCTGTACCTGAAGCTGATTGTGAAGGCAAGCCACCACCAAATAAAAATCGAGAACAAAATACCGGCAGTTAATAACGGCACCCAGGCCGGTTCGTCATCCACCAAAAGAAAGAGGGTTGTTGCGGCAGACAGAACGATAAAGACAGTTAGGTAAAAAGTAATCCTCTGAACCGTAAGGAAGTCACGCTCCAGCGGGAGAAACTCTATTGTTTCAGCCTGAGGCAAAACGGACAGATCAATAGGATCGTTCGAAAAGATAATCATAGTTGAATCCACAATTTGATAAAAAAAATGCGAAGAGCAAAGAATAAAACAGACAGCGTTTGGAATAGAAAGCGTTAGGCTTCTTCCTGGTAGTAGATCTTATAGTATTTACGGCCATCCGTGTCTACACCCCGTTCAATAAGGTCTGTGCGACCATGAATATAAATGTGAAAGTTCCTGTCAAGCTTAAGCACACTTTTAAAAATCCTGCTCTGCTTTCTAACAGCTTCGTTAGAAATATCGAACTGTGCAGCAATATCAAAGTTTGTGTTTTCAACAAACCGGCTACCAAAAGTCTTGAAGCTTTCGATGATCTCATCGTTGGCGAACACTTCCTGTTGAAACTCTTCGATATTGAAGCTATCTTTCGATTTGAAATAGTCGATTGATTTGTTTAGCAGTTCTGCTTTCTCTGTATGGCTGAAACTATCTTCAGCGGCAAGTTCCTGTGTGATGAATTGTTTAGTGAGTGTAAGCACCTGGTTGGTGTGGTGATATTCGTTCTGTTGCGGTATAAGCGATAAAAACTTATCCTTCCAATACTGAGCTTCCTCGCCTCTATTCTGACTATCGAATAACAAAACATCAAATCCCTGATCCTCTTTACGATTGATTACAAGGCAACCTTTATCGATCTTGCTCAACTCAACGCCCTCTTTGAGCTGCAGGCTAATTTGTTGTTTCCGATGTTGCACATCGAGAAAGAAGGACTTGTGCTCTGTTTTAAAAATGCCGATAGCCTGGTGCATTCTAGATTCCACTGGTAGCGCATCAAATAATGCAACGTATAATTCTCCCCCTTTGATGCGCGGATGGACAGAGTGCTCGTAAAGATGGTGCCCGATCTTTTCGGCGGCTTCTGCGAAGTTGTCCTGATCCTCGAATATTGATTTGCAGTAGTTGAATACCTCATTAAACTGCAGCGAGGAAGGATGGGTAAAAGCGTAGTACTCGAAATTATTTTTGAAGCGCTGCAGTAGTCCCTGCTCTAAGGCTTCCTGGTGTTCTTCCTTCAGTGTTACAAGCTCGGTGGAGTAATGGCAAGGCTCGAGGTTGTTCTTACTGCCAATATAATGTACAACGAGTTTTTGGAGAGTAGCTGTAAACAATGGGTAAGGATTATTTATAAAGGTCGCTTTTCAAGATTCCCCACTTGCATAGCCTGTACACAAGCGATACACGAAGGCATCCAAACCCATATTTCATGCTCCTGCTAAAGTTGATAGAAGAAGCTTCCTCGAAGTATTTGGTTGGACAGGTAACTTCAGCGATCTGAAATCCTTTGAAGAATATTTGAGACAACATCTCGTTATCGAATACAAAGTCGTCGGAATTAGCATCGAGATTGATACTTTGCAACACTTCCCTACTGAATGCCCGGTACCCGGTATGATACTCGGACAATTTTTGGTTAATGATGAGGTTCTGCATCATTGTAAGCATCCTGTTGAAGATATACTTATACATCGGCATTCCCCCGTTAAGTGCTCCTTTCCCTAAAATACGACTGCCCAACACTACCGGGTAAACATCGTTTGCGATGATGCCGGCCATTGCGTGAATGAGTTTAGGTGTGTATTGATAATCGGGATGAAGCATTATGACAATATCTGCGTCGAGTTCAAGCGCTTTGCTATAACAGCTTTTTTGATTTCCCCCATAGCCCCTGTTGCTTTCATGCCGTATAAGATGCCTGATGCCAAGTTGCCTTCCAACTTCGATTGTGTTATCGCGACTGGCATCATCCACAAGGATTACATCATCCACAATGTCGAAAGGAATCTCCTGGTAGGTTTGTTCAAGGGTTTTAGCTGCGTTGTACGCGGGAAGAACGACGACTATTTTCTTTCCGTAGAGCATGGGTTCTTTGTTCGGGCGCGAAGGTAGGCAAAAGAATATAGTATAACGGGCAAGGAGAAACTCCTTTATAACGCTGGCAGAAGCTTTATGTGTGCTTTAAGTACTCTTTAAGTACGGAGTGACACCCTGTAGCTCTCAAAGAAAAAGAGGCAGGACTTGCGTCCTGCCCCCATTATGATAACGTAGCGCTGAAGGTTATTCAGCAGCTTTGTCTTCAGTGGTAGCGGTATCTGCAGCAGAAGAAGTATCTTCTGTTTTAGTAGCCTTTTTACGACCACCTGCACGACGTGTTTTCTTAGCTGGTTCAGCAGCCTTGGCAACACCCTTACCGTAGATTTCGTTGAAGTCAACGAGTTCGATCATTGCCTTCTCAGCGTTATCGCCGGGACGGATACCTAACTTAAGAATCCTTGTATAACCACCCGGACGTCCAGCTACCTTAGGACCTACTACAGTAAAGAGTTCCTTTACAGCAGTCTTGTCTTTCAAATAACTAAACACAATCCTGTGCTGGTGTGTGATTTGAGCAGCGTCGTCTGTTTTCTTTGTCTTTGTAATCAATGGCTCGATGTAAGTTCTGAGGGCCTTTGCTTTAGCCAAAGTAGTAGATATACGTTTGTGAACGATAAGCTGACTTGCAAGGTTTGCAAGAAGGGCATCCCTATGGGACTTCGTTCTGCCCAGGTTTTTGATTTTGTCTCCGTGACGCATGACGTGTTTGTTTTTGAAGTTTGCACCGTGTCAAGGAATTGCAAACTTGTTATAAATAGCCGGTTTTACCCGGCCTGTTGAATTAGTCTAAGTTGTCAAGACCCAATTTCTGAAGGTCCATGCCGAAGCCAAGGCCTCTTTCATTAAGCACTTGTTCAATTTCAGAGAGAGATTTCTGACCGAAGTTTCTAAACTTCATCAGGTCTTCCTGCTCGTATTGTACGAGTTCGCTCAAAGAGTTAATCTTAGCGGCTTTCAGGCAGTTAAATGCCCGTACAGAAAGGTCGAGATCTTCAAGTGGCGTCTTCAACACTTTACGAAGCTGAAGTACCTGCTCATCAACCACATCTTCTTTCTTATCTTCTTTGTTGTCGAAAGTGATGTTTTCATCAGTGATGATCATCAAGTGCTGAATGAGGATACGAGATGCCTGCTTAACAGCCTCTTCAGGATGAATTGTACCGTCGGTAGCAACATCGAGGATCAGTTTCTCATAGTCAGTCCTTTGCTCTACACGATAGTTTTCAATTGCGTACCTAACGTTCTTGATAGGTGTATGGATAGAGTCGATTGGAATGTAGCCAAACGGACTTTCCTTAATTTTATTTTCTTCAGCCGGAACATAACCACGGCCCTTGGCAATGGTAAGTTCAATATCAAGCTTTGCAGAGCTATCTAGCGTACAGATAAGAAGATCTGTATTCATTACATCAAAGCTTTGTGTAGCTGCGCCGATATCGCCTGCAGTGAAGTCGCGACCGCGGATAGACAGCGTAACTTTTTCAGTAGCCACATCGTGGTCGATAGCTTTCTTAAAGCGAACCTGCTTAAGGTTGAGAATGATTTCAGTAACGTCTTCAGTAACACCTTTGATAGTTGCAAACTCATGGTCAACGCCTTCGATGCGTATACCCACGATAGCAAAACCTTCTAGTGAGCTAAGCAAAACGCGCCTGAGTGCGTTGCCTATTGTAAGACCGTAGCCGGGTTCAAGAGGACGGAATTCAAACTGTCCTTCGAAATCGGTTGACTTTTGAAGAACAATTTTGTCTGGTTTCTGGAAACTTAAAATAGCCATTTTCTTTCCCTGGTTTTAATGTTTTAATTGGGGATAAGCAAGAAAGCTGCTAGCACCGCTAACAGCATCAAGCATTACTTAGAATACAATTCCACTATCAGTTGTTCCTTGATATTTTCAGGAACGCTTTCCCTTTCGGGGAAGGTGATGAACGTACCTTTTTTCTCGGTATCGTTCCAATCTAACCAACCGAACTTAGGGTTTTTACCGCGGATGAAACTTGTAAGAGAAGAGTTGTTTCCGCTCTTTTCTTTCATTTCAATTACATCGCCCGGCTTCAGCCTGTAAGAAGGGATGTTTACTACCTGGCCGTTAACCATGATGTGCTTGTGGCTAACCAACTGGCGTGCAGCAGGACGTGAAGGAGCAATACCCAGGCGGAAAATTGTGTTATCCAGGCGGGATTCCAACAGTTTGATCAGGTTTTCACCTGTTACACCTTTAATGCGTGCTGCTTCTTCGAACGTGTTGTGGAACTGCTTTTCTAATACACCGTAAGTGTACTTTGCTTTTTGCTTCTCCCTCAACTGTAACGCGTATTCACCAAGAGTTTTACGCTTACGGGAAGCACCGTGCTGTCCCGGAGGGTTGCTGTTTTTGGTAAGCCATTTACCATTTCCAAGAATCGGCTCACCGAAAATGCGTGAGATTTTGGTCTTTGGACCATTGTAACGTGCCATAGTATTTTTTCATTTCGATTTTTTTAGAATCGGTGCTTCCATCGGTAAAAAATCGTAAAAAATTAATGGGGCACCCTTTGATTAAATGAAACCGTATGACAGTACCCGGATAAACGGCGTACTTAGCAAGATTGTTATACTCTTCTTTTCTTAGGAGGACGGCAACCATTGTGCGGCAAAGGAGTAATGTCGCGGATCATAGATACTTCTATACCCGACTGAGACAATGCCCTGATAGCGCCTTCACGGCCGGCACCGGGACCCTTTACATAAACGTCTACCCTTCTGAGGCCCGCTTCATGCGCAACCTTAGCTGCATCTGCAGCCGCCATTTGTGCTGCGTAGGGTGTGTTCTTTTTAGAACCACGGAAACCCATTTTACCAGCAGATGACCAGCTAATAACCTGGCCGCTTTTGTTTGTGAGGGAAATGATAAGATTGTTGAAAGTAGCACTGATATGAGCGTCGCCCACAGCGTCAACTTTTACAATCCTTTTTTTGGCAGCGGCTTTTGCGCTGTTTTGTTGTTGTTTAGCCATTTTTAAATTTTGAGGTACTCTTCTAAAATGTTGCCCCTACTCCGGCTATGCAGCACGGGATCTGGCGGCTGTATCTAATTTCAAATAACAAATTCCAAATCCCATAGATAGACAATGGAATTTGGAATTTGAAACTTTCAAATTACTTCTTAGGTGCCTTCTTTTTACCGGCAACTGTTTTACGTTTACCTTTCCTGGTACGGCTGTTAGTACGGGTACGCTGCCCACGAACAGGTAAACCTTTACGATGGCGAAGGCCACGGTAGCAAGCAATGTCCAAAAGACGTTTGATGCTCATTTGCACCTCGGAACGAAGCGCACCTTCTACCTTAAACTCGTTGGTAATGATATTACGAATGGCAGTAAGCTCTTCGTCGTTCCACTCATTTACCTTTTTATCTACATTGATACCTGCCTTGTCAAGAATGTACTGGGCAGTTGAGCGACCGATACCGTAGATGTAGGTAAGACCGATTTCGCCTCTTTTGTTTTTTGGTAAATCAATACCGGCAATACGAGCCATATTCTAATACAATGTTTTTTAGTTGTTGAATGTTACTAACCCTGGCGTTGCTTAAAACGAGGGTTCTTTTTGTTAACAATGTAAAGCTTACCTTTCCTGCGAACGATTTTGCAGTCGGCGCTACGCTTTTTTATAGATGCTCTCACTTTCATGATTACTAAGTTTTCCTTATTTATAAAAGCCCGTAGCTTGCCGCTCGTAGCCGTACACTTTATTTATACCTGAAAATAATCCTACCCCTGCTAAGGTCGTAAGGACTCATTTCCACCCCTACTTTGTCACCAGGCAATATCCTGATATAGTGCATCCGCATTTTGCCCGAGATGGTGGCTAAGATTTCGTGGCCATTCTCAAGTTTAACCCTGAACATAGCATTACTCAAAGCCTCTACGATAGTACCATCTTGTTTAATCAGCGGCTGCTTAGACATAAATTTGGGAGCGCAAAGATAGCTGTATTCAGCTTAAAAAGAAAAAAATAAGGTGAAAAAAGCTTAAACTATTCATAACAAAGGTACTGCGCGAGAAGAAAAGATTGGATTTTTCGAGTTTCTGCAGTTACGAGAAAAGCGTATCCTTTGACTCCAACCATCAAATTACCCTCGCCCACGTTCAAGTGTTCCAGACCAACACAAATCGACCAAATTGTTGATTATCAAAACAAAAAAACCTGAATAGCTTAAAAGTACAAGCCACCCGGTGGGTAGCTTGACAAATATTCCAGATACAAACATCTATTTTTCGAGGCTTTCCTGCTTCGCTTTCCTTGCATCTCTAACTTTCTTAATACCGTATCCTACACCTGCAGCAAGGGCAAGGCTAAGCCCTCCATCAAAAGGTATAGGTGTTTCATCAGGGTCGCCACCCGGATCAGGAGGTTGAGCATAACCTACTTGTGACGTGATACAGAGTATTCCCACACAAATAGTGGCAGTAAGTAGTATTTTCTTTAGCATATCTAAGGTTTAGCGTTTAATGATGGTTTTATAAAGAGTGCCTGTTTTACCAGGCACCCTCATTATAGGTTTACTGCCTTACAATGGTTTGCTTGCTCTCGCTTGTACCATTGCTTAGCTTAATTGTGTATGTTCCCTGTACACTCAGTGCAGCAATGTTTAGCGAACGGGTTGCTGAACCTCCTGTATGTAACAAACTGCTCCTGTACACTTCCTGGCCCAGATTATTGAACAACTGAACTGTATAGCTGCCTGCAGCCATATTGGTCATTTGCAGGTTGATAACCTCACCCCTTACAGGGTTCGGATACACTGCAAAGCCCTGCTTGCCAGTTTCTATCTTCACTTTTGCAATGCTGCTGTACTGCTCTTTACCTGAGTTGTCCAACGCTTTGATACGGTAGTAATTCAGGCCTGCAAGCGGCGACTTGTGAGCAAAGGTATAAGAAACATTAGAACCATCGTTAGCCTTCGCAGATAGCGTAGCAAGGGTGGTGAACTCTACTCCTGTAGCAGAATGCTGCACCTGGTAGTTATTGATGTTATGCTCGCCCAGAGATGTGAAGTCAACCTGTACTGCACCTTCTTTCTGTGCAGCTACTATGTGCAGCCCACTCACAGGTAAGGTAGCAGAAGGCTTCATCACTATCATGAACCTGTTTGCTGCATAAGAACCTGCTGTGGCAGTTACTTCAAACTCTACCTGTGTTTGTGCACTAAGGCTCAATGGCGTAACGGTACCCAGGAAGGCATCGTGCAGGTAAGCTTCCAGACCGCTTGTACCCAGGTTAACAGGATCAATATCGAAGCGGTATTGCTTGATGCCTACGTTTGCAAGGTTCAGGAAGATGGTATCGTTACTTGTGATAAACGGACGCTTCTCAATAACAAGGTTGCTGGTATTTCTCCTGATGCCCAGGTTATCTGAAAGGTTATTTAGTTTAGGAACATCTTCTGAGGTTACGTTAGCACTGTAGCTATCATCGTATTTCTCTCTTACACCGTCGGCCAGGATAAAGTTGCCGTTGTTTTTCACGTACAGGTTAATCATTACCTGCTCGCCAGGAGTAGTGGTACGCATTACGCTGAAGTCAGGGCTTGATGCAGTCTTCATGCTTTCAGTAAAGTTGAGCGTACCGTTTGTTCCAATGAAAAACGCCTGTCCGCTTTGGATGTAGCGCGCTGAGTTGTCGGCGTTGAAACTCACAGAAGGAGTTTGCTCATAAGTAGGATCATCATCCACGCGATCTACGGTTCTATAAGCACCCACGGTACCCAGCGTAGCATCCCATGTATAATAAGTATTAACTGAGTTGCCATTACCTGAACGGATAGCTTCAAAGTCAACTGTAGAAGGATATGGGTTAGGAATCAGGGAGAAGCCTGCACCTGCAGAACCAACGCTGGAAACGTTACCCTGGTTTACGGCGCCCTTCATCCTCAACGTAGTGTTACTTGATCCTGTTGAAGTTGTTACAGTCCTGTCGCCACGAACGAATAAGAACCATGCGCTGTTGTGGGCAGTGATCTTATTGATATCCGTATTAGCCGGTTCAGCCCATGCTGAGCCGTTCCAATATTGAAGCGAAGCTGCGTTTGTGTTGCCTGCATCAAAACCATTGATTGAAGTGGCGCTTCCAGCCTTAGGTATTTGTGTACCGTAATTAGCAGTTGAAGCACCTGCCTCCTGCCATGCAGCATTAATGGTTGGTGCGGTTGCATCCTGTAACGGTGCAGATAGAAGTCTCCATGCGCGGTTGCCTGAAGCCGGAATGTAGCGTTCAACGGTTACATCACCACTTACAGTGCCACCCGATTGCGCGATGGCAGCTGTACCCGAAGCATCAGACTGAAGCGTTAGGAAGCCGCCTGTAGTTAGTGTGGCACCTGTACCCACGGTCACCGCTCCTGGTGTTGCTCCACCCACGATGTTTAGCGCATTGCCAAGGGTTGCAGAAGCACCATTGCTAAGTGCTATATTCTTAATTGTATTAGCGCCAGAACCAAAATACAGGGTGCCTGCTGTTCCACCAATGTTTAACGATGATAATGCTGATCCTGTGATGGTTCCCGTACCACTAACCGATCCATTTATACTTAGGTCGTTACCATTTAAACCTAAAGTAGCGCCAGCCTGAAGCTCCATGTTGTTAACTGTAGTTGCTGCTTGTAATACAGGATTTGCAAGCACACAAGTTGATGTGGCAGGAACTACTATGTTAGCCGAAGCTCCCGGAGCCGTAGTCGCCACCTCATAGCCGGTACCATTGTACACGTACCAGTTAGCAGCAGTAGTGTAGCTTGTATTGTTTGCTGCACCGTACACATAGCTTCCTGTAGCTGGAGGGGTGGCTACCGGATTATTGACAGTTACAGTTACTGTGTTTTCTCCGTAGCAACCTGTAGCTGCGTTGGTAGCCCTGGCCGTGTAGGTGGTAGTTGCTGTCGGAGTAACGGAAACTGAACTTCCTGTTAAAGATGCCGGAGACCATGACCAGTTGTAAGAAGAAGTGTAACTTGGATTTACTGTAAAGCTGATTACCGGAAGGCTTTGACTGCTACCCGAATTTGAAGCCGCAGTTGAGCCGCAGTAGTTAGCATTGTCTGTCCATGTAGAGTAAGTGGCAGTATAACTTTTCGAAGCCGTAGCCGCAACAAGATCACTATTGCTGTAGAATGTGCCGGCATTAGACGGATCATTAGCGAAGCATATTTCAACTATTAAATTTGAAGTTCCATCCCATGCAAATGAACTGCTTGAACCTGAGCCGGTACCAAAAGCAAAAGTGTTTACACCCACTACAGAGTTATAACCGGTGTTAGACGCGGTCGAAGCTTTATAAACTTGCGTACCTGCCGCACCAACAAAACCTCCCGACAAAGTTGTCGCGGTTGTAGTTGCAAGATTTATCGTATAGCTGGTGTAAGGTTTTGTACTGTTTTTGGTAGTGATTGTAAACGACAGAGATGTTAAATCGCCAGCTACAACCCCGGCAGTTTGTAAGTCCGATGCCGTTATAAGATATTGGTTTCTTCCAGTTTCATAGTACTGGCCGAAAGGAGTCAATCCACCAGCTGAAGATGCACCAAGTGTAGTGCTTGCCGTGCCCACAGTGTAATTAGCGCTACTGCCACTACTTAATGCTGTTAGGGTTGTGCTGGTGCCGACGCAAACCGCAGACGGGCTAGCCGATACCGAACTAACTACCGGGTTTGCATTAACAGTAACAGTTAGGGTTACTGCGTTTTGACAACCAGTTCCCGAATTAGCAGAGGTTAGCGTATATGAGGTTGTCGAAGACGGATTGAACGTCCAACCGGAGCTTGATGTACCGCTTACGCCCGATGCCGGCGACCAGGTGTAACTATCAAACTCACCGGGGTCACTTGTCAGGTTTACTGCTGAGGAGGTCAAACCCTGGCATTGCGCAAAAGAAGTGCTATCTATTGTCAATGCAGGTGGCGGAGCTATCGTTACAGAAACCGGCGTTCTTGGGCTCTCACAACTTGTAGCTGGGTTAACAACACTTACATAAAATGTTGTATCTGATGAAACCTGTCCTTCAAACGTTGTTGCTGTAGAACTTTGAACGGCTGTTCCTCCAGATGCAGCTGTATACCAATTGAAAGTTGGTGTGGTAAAACTGTTAGGGTCTGAAACGGACGCTGTCGGAACTGCAACCCCACATTGACTTGAATTTGTACCAGAAGGTGCAGTGGGTTGGGGGTTTACATTCACTACAACTGTATTTTCTCCAAAACAACCGGTTTCACTATTTGTTGCCCTTGCGGTATATGTAGTTGTTGAAGCAGGTGAAACAGAAACAGTGGTTCCGGAAAGCCCTCCCGGAGACCAAGTCCAGGTATAGGACGAGGTGACATCGGTTGCAACTTCGCCCCATAGTTTCAGATCTGGTCTCAAAGAAGAAGCCGTAGCTGAAGGCGACGAGGTCCAGAAGTTCGAGTTGTTAGAGCTTGTATATGCATATATAGTACGGCTGCTAATAGTATTTGTAGCAACAGTTGCATTTGCTGATCCGTAAGCACCGGTGCCACGAATATCAATAATCAGGTTAGAATTTCCATCCCAGTTGAATGGTGTCGTAAAAACAACCTGATGCCAACCAAGCGTGGCTGTCGTATTTGTTGGCCCGTACACCGTTGTTAAACCAGCGGTAGTGAAAGTGGAAATAGTTGAAGCATTTGTTGAACCAATTCGAATCGAATAGCCATTTACGGTGGCTGGGCTGGGCAGTGCCTGGACATTAAATGCCAGGGAGGTTATATTTCCTGCGTTCAAACCTAAAGCAACCAGTTCATCTTTAGTGTATAGAATTTGCTGCCAGTCCTGATACCAGTAGTTACCGAAAGCTGTAGGGTAGCTAGTTGAACTTGACACTCCGGTTGTGGTTCCAACTGTAACAGTGCCACTAGTGATAGTTGATGAAGAAGCAGAAATACTGGTGCCAGATCCATTACAGATCGTAGAAGGACTCGCATTCACAGCACTCACTACCGGATTAGGATTTACATTAATTGTAATACTCACCGCATTCTGACAACCAGTTTCAGAATTTGCTGCAGTAAGCGTATAGGTCTGTGTTGTGGTTGGAGCAAACGTCCATCCACTTGACTCATTACCGCTCACACCTGAAGCGGGCGACCAGGTATAGCTGTCAAAATCGCTTGTATTGCTTGTCAGGCTAACAAGTGACGAAGTAACACCCTCACACTGGGTAAATCCTGCACTGTCTATTGATAAGTCAGGAGGCGCAGAAATTAGTACAGTAACCGGGGTTCTTGCACTTTCGCAATTTGTAGTTGGATTTACTACTGAGACATAGAATGTAGTATCAGTTGAAACTTCACTACCAAAAGTAGTCGATGTAGAGCTTTGTACTGCTGTACCGCCTGAAGCCACTGTATACCAATTGAAGGTTGGCGTGGTAAAGCCATTTGGATCGGCCACTGATGCTGTTGGAACAGCTACGCCACACTGGTCAGAGTTTGTACCGGTAGGGGCAGTCGGAAGGGGGTTTACAGTAATAGTATAAGCGTTGGATGATTTACTGCAACTTCCCGAAGTTACGGTTACGGTATAATTGGTAGTGGAAGCAGGTGTTACCGTTATCGCCTCCGAAGTGCCAATCGTATTCGTTCCGTCGTTCCATGAGTAAGAACTTACTGGCATGGCGAAACCAAACGTAAATCTAGGCCTGGACGTTCCCACCGAATTCGCAGATGTTTCAGCCAACATGTCCGCAGGTGAAAAATTATCCCTCTGACGATACGCTGTGCTATTAAATCCGGTGGCATCAACTTTCATGGTTGTCGATGTTGCAGTATTCGTTGCTGGCACCCTGCTCCAGGACACTTGTACAACAATGTTTGAAACACCGTCCCAATTAAATGTGGCAGATGAACCACTTCCCGAACCGAATGCTAAGGTGTTAACCGTATTAGCAATCGGTGTAAATCCATTATCTGCCAGTAGTCCGGTATAAACCTGGGTGAGTGATGTAGTTGGAATGAAAGTGGTAGTCATTTCTGTTTGACTGGTAGCACCAAGGTGAACATAAAAGCCCTGGTAGGTTTGACCAGAAGTTGTTGGCTCGAATGCAAGGGAAGTGATTGTCCCGGCAGACATGCCTGCTGCTGTTAATTCAGAAGCCCTTATAATGTATTGGGTTTTAGCGCCGCCCCAACTACCAGGAAAGAATGATGCATTCGTACTGGAAGAAGTAGTGCTCCCCGCTCCTAACACAATGGGGACAGCGCTAGGCAAAGATGCAGTGAGGGTTACCGAACCTCCGGAACAGAAGGTTGTCGCACCATTAGGCGTAATAGTCGTAGTAAAATTGTAAAGCGGTTCATCGTTGTAAGCTCCTCCGGAAACAGAAGTTGAAAGACTATTTCCATCAGTACCAATCACAGACCAGGTAACTGTTGCATTGCCCGGCGTAGCAGCAGGTATTACGCCTTCCCAAATGTCACCTGATGTGTTTGTCATGGCGACATCAACTGCAGTTCCGCCATTATATTGATAGCGTAATGTGGCCCCCGCAATTGCAGCGCCGTTGGCTGTAACCGTAGCACTCACCGTTCTTGCAGTAGCTACACACTGTGTAGAGGAGGGTGTAATGGAATTTATTGTTACTGAAGGAGCCGGAGTGGTTCCATTGAATTCGTCTGCACCAATATCAGGAGTGGTTGTATTACGGGTTGTGCCTTCGTAATCATCCAGGATATTTGGAACTGTAATCGGTGATGCACCGCTCTCGATTTGCGTTGAAATACCGCCAACAATATGAAGGAATTTACTATGCGAACCATCAATGCTTTGGAAGAAAGTGCCATCTGTGGCATAGTCAAAAGACTCGCCGGTTATTGAATTTGCATCTCTCCCCCCCACCTGGGTTTTATAACTACCAAATGCATCATAAACTGATGCTCCATCAGCAAGTATTACCCGGTTTGTGCCGGGTGTACCAGCATACAACAGATTTTTATTAGATGCTGCTGCCCAGTTTCCGTAGGTATTTGCGGCACTCCTTCTCAACACAGCGGTTACCCCTGTTCCTGCAGGTGTAGATAGGTTAATAATGATATTATTTCTCAGGTCTAAAGCAGCAGTAGTGGCTGTAGAACTGGCCTGATGATAAACCCCTGTTGTGCCGAAATTGGTTCCACTTGAACTAGCGTTCAGATGAATCGTATTAAAGTAGACGCGATACGTAGACGAAGTTGAAGTTGAAGTGATGTTAACAGCCCTAATCGCATCTGTTAACCCTGCAGCAGGAGCCGTAAGAGCACCAATCAGATTATTATAGGCGTTTACTGTTGTACCAGCAGTTATTTGCAACCCACTAACAGCGCCGGAAGTTGTGGTAATAGCACCTGTTTGAGAAAGCCCATAGATTTTGTTCTTATAAACATTAACTGTTGTTCCGCCTCCAACTACTATCCCGGCCACAGTTGGAGAGGTTGTACCTGATCCTGATAGTGCATTTATTGTGTTTTGGGCCACAGTTACTGTCGTTCCTGAGGTCACGTTCACACCCGACATAGCAGATGACACGCCAGGCGATGTTACTGAGTAAATCGAATTATTCGTAATTCCAATCGTTGTTCCAGATGAAACTCGCACGCCGGCAAAACCGTGTGAATTAGCAGAAGTGGCACCCGTCGTAACTATGTTTGCAATGGTGTTGTTATCAATATTATGTGTTGTACCCCCATCAATGAAGATACCGCTGCTTATTCCACCCGCTGTGGATATTGTAGCAGTGATAGTGGCTGGGCCACTAAGTGAACCTATAATGTTACCGCTCGTGGATCCAATATTAACGTTACCTGCAGAAACATAAATCCCGCACCAGGGGCCACCTGCAGTAGTTGCACTAGTACTGGAAGTAAAACTAAAATTGGCAATTGTGTTACCATCCACCCTTGAAGCAGTTGTAGTTCCTACAGTCATGCTGATCCCTCTAAACCTGTTGGCAAGAGTTCCACCTATTGTCCATGCACTTCCTGTTGCCCCAGCGTCCGAGCCTCCTATAAAGTTGTTTTCTACAATAAACCCATTTCCAGAGCTATTGGATACGGTAATAGCGATGTGGTTACTTCCCGAAGTGTAAGTACGTGCTGATGTTTGATAGAAGTTGTTTGAGGCAATCGTCCACTCCGTGTTACCGGAAGAAATCAAGATACCGTTGGTTGCTGAGCCTGCTACAAACTGGTCAAAAATATTGTTGTGACGAATGATGTTGCCACTGTTGTTATGTGCTGCTGTAGTTGTTGATCCTAAAGCATAAATAATATTTGCAGCGGTGCCGTTACCATTCAGCGAATTATACTCTAGTATATTATTATCATTTCCGGTAGAAGTAGCCGTACTAAATACAATTAACCCCGAAGAAGTTGAAGTTACAGTTGATGTAACGTTCAAATACCGGGCAATGTTGTTCGATGCATCGTTTATAAAACGTATTGCAGGCGCTGCACCCGTATTACCAATACTTAATTCCCGATTAGTACCCGTGCCTCCGGGACGGCCGTCAATAATCCAGTTAGCCCCGTTGCTTATATTGATGGTTGCTGTTGCGTTATTTGACGTAATGGAAAGCCCTGTTGCAGTTGCTGCAGGCCTGATGGTGATAGTCTTATTAGAACCAGGTGAGTTTACAGCCCCAAGTACTAACGGAAATGTCTCCCCTGAGCTTACGTATGTGTTCATTAGCTCCAGGACAACGTTGTCAGCAATTCCACATGCGCCTAACGTGTTGCTTGCGGCGGTCAGTGAGCTAAAATCACCCCCCACACCCACTGTATAAGTAGTATTATAAACACCACAGGCTGAAGTATTCTGATTTCCCGCTAATGGAAGCCCCTTCCAACCCTGACTATATGAATAGAGATTCCAATAATACGTAGTTCCTCCAGACAAACCCGTTGCTACATACTCTTGTGAAGTAACTGATGTAACGTAGGTAAAAGTGACATTATCCGTTGAGTTGTAAATCGCTGTGCCTAATACATTAGGCCCGCCTGTATTCCATGTTAACTTGTAGGACGACTGACTTATATCAGAAAACGTCAGGTTAGTAGGAGGTGTCGTTGCTGCCGTAGCAAAATTGAATCTCGTTCCAGATGAAATGGCTATTGTATTTACATTGCTTGCAGTAGTGTAGCTACATGTTGAGTTGGCGGATGTAGCATTTAATGTAATACTTGCGAAAGCAGTTGAGGACGCACTTAGGCCAATTGAAGCACCAGAATTAGCGGTGTTAGCTAAAATGCCGCTACCGTATACAAAGTCTATTTCTCCTGTGGTTTCTGATAACCACAACTGAAATGTACCTCCACCTGCCGTAGCAGTGGATGTTCGAGGTATATTTATATTTGACCACTCTACAACTAATTTCCGGCTTGGCGCCGAACCCACAACTTTATAGTGAACTTTTCCATCGGTGCCTGTTCTCAAATCGTCCCAGTAGGGTGCAATTGCTGGCGTCTGTGTTGCCCCTGAACCGAACGCATTAGTCCAGGAACTAGAAGCCATAGTCGTCCCCAATCTTACAATTCCGTTCGCATTGATATCAAGTTGCGTGTAGCGTACCCCGTTAAACCAATAATCAAACCCGATATTAACGAGGCCTGAGCTCCCGTCATCATTACCAGATCCTACAGCCTGTGTAGTTCCGGAGGTCATGTCCTCTAGTACAGCTCCTGAAGACGCAGTAAAGGGATAGGTTGTTGAATTGATTTGAGCGCCCGCAAAAGTTGTTAATAGCAACAGGCAGCTAAAAAGCAAAAATGTTTTCCTCATAATACAAGAAGTTGATGATAATGATATGTGGGTCGGATTTTGATTTGAGATGTGCAAGCAGAAATTTAGTCTACAATATGGCTCCAAATACAAAAAAACCTAAATCTCCTCCGGATCTATCAGGTTTTGAGTTTGTTCATCTGAAACCGATGAGCATAGCAAGCTCACGACAACCAAGTAGTAATGTATTCTCATGCAAGTACGGTTTAGGAAAAGCCTGGTCTAGGTTTTTTATTGTTAATCAGCAAACTTAAAACTATTTTAACAGAATCCAAATTTTTATTCCATTATAATCAGCCGCACAATCAGCCATAGAAAAAAAACACCATACATCAGCCAGGTGAGGGTATTATGCACAAGCCGGAAGTTGTAGCGTTGTGAGTCGTCTTTTACAATACGCTTATCAGTATAGATAATGAAGAATTTCCGGAATGCATAGTCAACGCTGTGCCGGTACAATAACAGGTAGAGGAATTTTACTATTGCCAACGCAAGCAGTATCCAGATGCCATAAGCGCTGATAAAGTAAAAAATGTCGTCTTCACGCATCTCTAACTGCAGGGGGTTTAGCAGGTTAAGGGGCCAAGTTACCATGGTTAATGCAGTTTGCAAAATTTGTCGTTACCATTCCCTACAAAAACCAGCACCCAGGCAGGGCGGATACGTTAATAAACCTTTGCCATCGATCACTAGTTTAAGGCAAAAAAATGTTGTTACGGCATACATCAGCTCACGATTAGATCATTAGAGATTCACAGACCGTTTACACCTGCTTCATGCATCTATCACGCCCAGGTTATCCTTAGATTAACCAGCGGTTATACGAGGATCACATGACGATCACATGAAAATCACACAACATCACTTTCCTTTCTCTTACTCTACTATTAAGCTACTCTTTGCCCTCTCTAAAACAACCCGGTTACCCGTCCTATAGGTAACAGTCATCCTGCTTTGAAGCTGCCGAACCCGCTACTTACTCATTCACAAGCGATCCAGAAAAGAAAAAGGGTCATTGCTATAGCAACGACCCTTTACCTTCTCGTCGGGTGAACTGGATTCGAACCAGCGACCCCCAGCACCCCATGCTGATGCGCTACCGGACTGCGCTACCACCCGAGTCTGTTTTGGGCTGCAAATCTACTAGCTTTTAGCGATTTACTGTTTATCTTGCACATAATTTCACAAGCCCCTTAATGAACATTGTTCTAAAAAACTGCCAGGTAGTTGACTCCAATTCCCCGTTCAACCTCACAGTTTCAGACATTTTAATTAAAGACGGGAAGATTGCTGCAATAGCAGAACAGTTACAAACAAATGACTGCGATGAAGTAGTAGAAGCCGAAGGGCTTGCTGTAAGCCCGGGCTGGGTTGATCCATTTGCCTTCCTCTGCGATCCAGGCTATGAGCACAGGGAAACCCTTGAATCCGGTGCCGCTGCCGCAGCGGCAGGTGGCTATACTCGTGTATTCTGTGTGCCAAATACGACCCCTGTTATTGACAACAAGAGCCAGGTACAGTATGTACAGGGCGGCAAAACCAATAGGGCTACCCTGCTGCATCCGTTGGGTGCTATATCAAAGCACGCGGAAGGTAAAGAGCTTGCTGAAATGTACGACATGTTGCAGGCGGGCGCTGTGGCCTTTACCGATGGGTTGAAACCTGTGCAATCTTCTGCCCTGTTTTTGAAAGCGTTGCAATACGTACGGGGCTTTCATGGTATCGTTGTACAAGTGCCGGTTGACTTTTCTCTCTCCCGTCATGGGCTGATGAACGAAGGGGTAATGTCAACCAGGATGGGAATGCCGGGCATCCCTGCTATTGGCGAAGAATTAATGATAAAGCGCGACCTTGAGCTGCTTGATTACACAAGAAGTGCTGTGCATTTTACCGGGGTGTCTACAGAAAAAGGGTTTAACCTCATTGCTGATGCAAAAGACAGGGGCCTGAACGTAACCTGTTCAATTACACCCTACCATCTTTTCTTCTGTGATGAAGACCTGGCCGGCTATGATACAATGCTAAAGGTGTTGCCTCCTATCAGGAGCCGCAAAGACATGCTTGCTACCCGCAAGGCCATCGATAGCCACGTAGTTGATTGCATTGCGACTCATCATATTCCCCAGGACCTCGATGCCAAACAATGCGAATTCCAATCAGCAGGTGATTGTATGATAGGTTTGCAAACAGCGTTCAGCGTGTTAAATACTGCCTTGCCTGGAATATCCGAAACGAGGCTTGTTCAATTATTATCAACTAACGCTAGAAAAATATTCAGGTTGCCTCCTGCCACAATTGCTGAAGGGCAGATTGCTGAACTTACTATTTTTACACCGTCTGGAACGTTTACCTTAGATGCAGACAACAACCGAAGCAAGAGTGCCAACTCTCCATTTATGAACCGCGAGCTTAAAGGCACAGTGCTGGGTGTTATAAATAAAGGAATACTGAAACTAAATAAAATAAGGGAATATGGTGAACATCAATAATGAAGCAGTAAAATATGGAATCATTAATGGCTTGATTGCTTTGCTGATTATGTACGGCACATGGGCAATTGACATCAACACATTTGTTACAGCACAGCTGTGGGGCATGTGGTTTCCTTACATGATAATCATTCTGCTCATTGGTGGCTTTGCACTAAGAAAGAGTAACGGAGGTTACCTTAGCTTTAAAGAAGCGCTTAAGTTTACGTTCCTGTCCTATGTTATCGCAGGTGTAATTGTTGCAGTGGGAACCTATGTTCTATATAATATCATAGATCCGGAACTGACAAAAAGATCTTTTGAAGCCGGCGTTGAAAAGATGCGGGGAATGATGGAAAAGTTCGGTACCCCGGATGATAAAATCGATGAGCAAATAGAGAAATCCAGAGAGCAGGCTAAAGAAACAGGCATCAAAAACATCTTACTTGGTTTTGGCCTTGGCCTCATCTGGGATTTTGTGAAGTCATTATTAATCTCCTTAATCATCAGGAAAGAAAAACCTGCATTCCAGGAAGATTTTACTCAACCACAATAAATGGACGTATCAGTAGTTGTTCCGCTGTTTAATGAAGAAGAATCGTTGCCGGAGTTAACCGAGTGGATCAACCGGGTGGCCTTGCAGCACAATTTGTCTTACGAAATAATTCTTGTAGATGATGGTAGTAGCGATGATAGCTGGCGCATCATCCAGGAGCTCAGTAATAAAAACCCCGGGATAAAGGGCATCAAATTTCAACGAAACTATGGCAAGTCTGCCGCTTTAAACGAAGGCTTCAAGGCTGCGGAAGGAGAAGTGGTGATTACCATGGATGCTGATATGCAGGACTCGCCCGATGAAATTCCTGAGCTTAGAAAAATGATTGTAGAGGATAACTACGACATAGTAAGCGGCTGGAAGAAAAAAAGATACGACCCAATCACTAAAACCATTCCTACCAAATTCTTCAATGCCGCTACCCGTAAGGCAAGCGGCATCTACCTGCACGACTTTAACTGCGGACTAAAAGCTTATAAGAAAAAGGTAGTAAAAAGTATAGAGGTGTATGGCGAAATGCACCGGTATATACCTGTTATTGCCAAGTGGGCAGGCTTTAGAAGAATAGGTGAAAAAGTAGTTGAACACCGCGCAAGAAAGTACGGTATTACTAAATTTGGCTGGGAGCGTTTCATCAATGGTTTTCTAGACCTTGCTACCATCACGTTTGTAAGCAAGTTTGGAAAGCGGCCTATGCACTTCTTCGGGCTTTATGGCACGCTCTGTTTTACCCTTGGTTCCCTCATTAGCATCTACCTCATTATTGCGCGAATAATCTTACCAGAGTTTCCGCTAACGAACAGGCCGATGTTTTACATAGCGCTCACGGCTATGATTATTGGTATGCAGTTATTTCTTGCAGGCTTTGTAGCAGAACTTGTTACGAGGAACAGCACGGAGCGAAACAGTTATCTTGTAGAAGAAAAGATTGGTATATCTTGATGTCCGGGTCTAAATCAGTCGTCATTATTGGACCGGCCCACCCTCTGAGGGGCGGCCTTGCTTCATTCAACGAACGACTTGCGCGGCAGTTTATAGCTGAGGGTTGGAATACGAGCATCTATACTTTTTCGCTGCAGTATCCTGGTTTCCTTTTTCCCGGAACCACCCAATACTCTGCTGAACCGGCGCCCACTGACCTCCACATTAAGGTTGTTATCAATTCCGTAAACCCACTGAACTGGTTATCCGTTGGCAACAAGCTAAAGAAAGAAAAACCAGACCTCATCGTGGTTCGTTATTGGCTGCCATTCATGGGCCCGGCGCTTGGTACCATTCTGCGCCGCGTTCGAGCCAACAAACACACAAGAGTGGTTTGCATAGCAGACAATGTAACTCCGCACGAAAAAAGAATAGGCGACAAACAGTTTACACAATATTTTGTTGGTTCCTGCCATGCATTCATTACCATGAGCGATAAGGTGATGAAACAGTTAAGGGATTTTACGCAGAAACCTGCCGTTAAGGTTGAGCATCCCTTGTATGATAACTTTGGAGCGGGAGTATCAAAACAAGAGGCAAGAGCTAAACTTTCCTTGCCAGCCCACGAACGAATCATCATGTTTTTTGGGTTCATAAGAAAATACAAGGGGCTTGATCTCCTGTTTGAAGCAATGGCTGATGAGCGCATCCGGCAGCAAGGCATCAAACTGCTGGTAGCAGGTGAGTTTTATGAAGATAGGGAGGCATACAACAAGCAGGTTGAGAGCCTCGGTATATCCGACCGCCTCATTCTAAGAACAGATTTTATACAGGATAGCGAAGTGAGGTATTACCTAAGTGCCGCCGACTTCGTTATTCAGCCCTATAAAAATGCAACGCAAAGCGGCGTCACCCCTCTCGCCTATCACTTTGAAAAACCTATGCTCGTCACCAACGTAGGTGCGCTACCCGATCTTGTACCCAATGGCAAAGTAGGCGTTGTAGCAGAGCCTGAACCTAAAGCCATTACTGACGGGATACTAGAACTTTACCGTTTGGGAGAAGCGCATTTTTTACCGCACCTTCGTGAAGAGAAAAAGAAATATAGCTGGCAAAACCTGGTAAACGCTATTGTGCAATTTCTTCGGGACAGCTAGCCAATCGCAAACATCTGGAGATGATATACAGAAGCAGAGCACCTTTAAGAATAGGACTTGCCGGCGGTGGTACTGACGTAAGTCCCTACAGCGACGAATATGGCGGCGCTATCTTGAATGCCACCGTTTCGTTGTTTGCCTATGCAAGCATAGAAACCATTGATAAGGGTATTGAAATAGAAGCCACTGACAGGGGTGAAAAACAGGGCTATGCATCCGGTGATTTGCTGCCAATTGATGGAGAACTTGACCTTTTAAAAGGTGTATTTAACAGAATCCAAAAAGACTTCGGCATCCCAAATAAGAATTTCCGACTTTCCACTTATGTAGATGCACCTGCGGGCAGTGGACTCGGCACGTCTTCAACACTGGTAGTGGCCATTATAGGAGCTTTTGTAGAAATGCTTAAGCTACCTCTCGGTGACTATGACATTGCACACTATGCGTATGAAATAGAGCGACAGGACCTGGGATTGGCCGGCGGAAAACAGGATCAATATGCTGCCACCTTCGGGGGTGTGAACTTTATGGAGTTCTATGGCGATGATAAAGTAATAGTCAATCCACTCCGCATAAGACAGGAGTACCTGAGTGAGTTGGAACACAACCTTGTGCTGTACTTTACGGCAACCAGCCGTGAGTCTGCCACTATCATCAAAGAGCAACAGAAGAATGTAACCGAACGAAACGAAAAGTCGATCGAAGCGATGCATCATCTGAAAGAACAAGCCCGAATGCTTAAAGAAGCTTTGCTTAAGGGAAAATTGAATGAATTTGGTGAGATACTCGATTATGGCTTTCAGCAGAAACGCAATATGGCTGCAAACATATCAAACAACCTTATAGAGGACATCTATGAAGCGGCCAAGAAGGCGGGAGCAACCGGTGGCAAAATAAGCGGTGCAGGCGGTGGAGGTTTTATGACTTTCTATTGCCCACGCAATTCCCGTTACAAAGTGATTGAAACCCTTGCTAAATTTGGTGGTCATGTAAAACCTTACCAGTTTACAAGTACAGGTCTTACTACATGGACAACTCAATAAATGCTAAGTACAAGGATAAAAGAAATTATTGCTGCATCAGTCCAGGTTAAACAACAGGTACTGGCAGATAATGAGCTAATTGAAAGAATTCAGGCGTCTGTTCTCACAATTGCATCAGCTTTTAAAAAAGGAAACAAAGTTTTGTTCTGCGGCAATGGCGGCAGTGCAGCCGACGCACAACACCTTGCAGCCGAATTCTCAGGACGTTTTTATAAAAATAGAGATGCTTTGCCCGCTGAAGCCTTGCATTGCAACACTTCGTACCTAACCGCAGTGGCAAACGACTATAGCTACGATGTAATTTATAGCCGCCTTGTGGAAGGCATCGGTAATGAAGGAGATATCCTTGTTGGATTGAGTACTTCTGGAAACTCAGTGAACATTGTGAAGGCTTTTGAATCTGCAAAGCAAAAGCGACTTATTACAATAGGCTTCACTGGCAGTAACGGAGGGCGAATGAAAAACCTTTCGGACTACCTGTTTGATGTACCCTCATCTGATACGCCGCGGATACAGGAGTGCCATATAATGATTGGGCACATTATCTGCGAGATGGTAGAATCTAAATTGTTTTCTTCATGATTACTGAAGCTATCGTACTGGCAGGTGGTTTGGGTACACGTTTGCGCGATGTTGTTCCCGATCTGCCTAAATGCCTCGCACCGGTAGCAGGCAAACCTTTTCTATATTATGTGATTGCCTCTTTAAAGAAACAGGGCATTCAACGATTTGTTTTTTCTCTGGGTTATAAAAGCGAATTGGTTGAAGCTTTTCTAAAAGAATCATTGGACGAAAATGACTACGTTACCGTTGTTGAGAAAGAGCCCCTGGGGACCGGAGGAGGTATAGCGCTTTCATTAAAGGCTGTAGTAAGCACAGATGTTTTGATTGTAAACGGAGACACTCTCTTTCTTGCTAACATTGCCTCGCTTGCTGTGGTGCACGAAAGTGTGAATGCTGCATGTACAATTGCGCTTAAGCCGATGGAAAACTTTGATAGGTACGGCATTGTAACAATTGGCGAAGAAGGAGTGATTACGTCGTTCCATGAAAAAAGACAAGTAGCCGAGGGACTCATCAACGGTGGTGTTTACCTATTAAACGTACCTCAATTCCGACAGCTTGTATTTGCTACGAAATTCTCTTTTGAAAAAGATTACCTAGAGCGATATGTAACAGAGAAAAAGTTTTACGGATGTATTGACAATGGTTATTTTATTGACATAGGTATCCCGGCAGATTTTGACAGGGCACAGGCGGATCTTAAAAGTATTGACAATGCTTGATCTAAAAGCCATAAACAAAAGCTGGACTCTTTTCCTCGACCGCGACGGAGTTCTAAATAGAGAAAAGAAAGACGACTACATTTACAATAAGGATGAGTTTGAATTTTATGAAGATGCTTTAGCAGCGCTGCGTGTGCTTGCCGGCATGTTTAATACAATTGTGCTTGTAACCAACCAACGCGGCATTGGTAAAGGACTGATGACCACAGACGACCTCCACCTGCTGCACGATTATATGATGGAACATATAGTGGCTGCCGGCGGCAGGATTGATAAAATTTACTACTGTCCTGAACTTGACAATTCCGCCCCTTCGCGCAAGCCAAACCCGGGGATGGCCTACCAGGCAAAAGAGGAACATCCACACATCAACTTTGAAGAGAGCATTATTGTTGGCAATAAACTTTCGGATATGCAGTTTGGACGTAATGCAGGCATGCACACAGTGTACATTGCCAGTACAAACCCGGAAGTACCCTACCCCCACCCTCTTATAGATTTACGTTTCGATAGCCTCTATGCTTTTGCTGCGGCAGTTGTGGCTTAATGCTTTCTTTATTGCATCGCCAACTGCATGCGGGGGCTGCTCTTATACCGGCATAGCAGTGATAGAATACCAGGGCCTGTCTTTTATACCAAGCTATGGGTGGCCTAAGTAGGGAGTTAGTACACTATTGCGAAGGAGTTGCTTCGGAATAGCTACGGAGTTAGACCGCTACAACATCGCTACAGCACAGCTATAACATCGCTACAACATCGCTACAACATCGTTTCAACTACCTTAAGAGAGGGAGTAACGTATTATCTAAGCTCAGATAGTAGCTTCGCTCCGCTGACTGTCTGGTTCCACTAATGTTATCTTAAATATTCTGAATGGGTTTTCATAGTAGAAAAGCTGTTGTATTTTTAGTACTCTACCGGTTATGAACAGACATCTATTCTTAATATTCTTAATAAGTGTTTCATATTCTTCTGCAGGACAACGTCCTACAGGAGATAATTTGAAGTTTCTGCAACAAACAGAGTTGGAGATTAGGAAGCCTGCCCTTCAAATGATACAGGACTCTTTCAATTTCAACAGGTTTATAGCGGACAGTGTGTTTACAAAAGGTCTTGTAAAGGCTTTGAAAACGCAAGGCTCTTTTTATTATCCGTTTGATTCACTCATCACAGTATCAAGACTGTATGCTCCCGATAGTACATTCAGGATTTTTACATGGCAAATAGAAAGAGACCCGGGACATTTCAGGCAACGTGGGGCAATTCAGATGAACACGAAAGACGGCAGTTTAAAACTGTTTCCCCTGTTTGATGGCTCAGATTACTCGCTCAATCCAAATGATTCGATACGCACTTTTAGTAACTGGATTGGTGCTATTTACTATGGGGGCATCATTAAGAAAACACATAATAACAAGAGCTACTATACACTGCTTGGGTATGATGACAACGATGAGTTGACAACAAAAAAGTGGATAGAAATTCTAACGTTTGCTGAAGATGGTACCCCGAGGTTTGGTGGGAGGATATTCATGTACAAACAAGATATTCTAAAACCTAAACAACCTGTCGCCCGATTCCCTCTTGAATTTAAAAAACAAGGAAGGGCGAGGCTAACCTACGACCCCGAAATGGATATGATTATATTCGAACACCTCATTAGCGAAACAAATAGACCCGAGGACAAATACACATTAATACCCGACGGTGATTATGAAGGGTTCAGGTGGGTGAATGGTCAGTGGGTTCATGTTGAAAAGGTATTCGACTATCAGATTGACATGCGCGGAGTAGATCCTACCATAGGCAACGCACCATTACCGATGCCTATCAGGGACAAAAGCGGTAAGTTGTTTGAAGAACTAGAAGAAGAGAAAGCAAACCAGCCTAAGCCTAAGGAGAAGACGAAAAAGAAGAAACAATAATTATTTAGGAGTTTGCCCGAGAGTTTCAATGTCGTACAACAGGAACACCCCACGATATACTCCAGTTACCTGATAATTCCGTAGCCATTTATAAGGTGCTGTATAAGTATCCCACTCGTCCATGACGAAACGCGCCGGTACAATAAACTTCCCAACGGAAGGTTGTTGGGGTGCAAACTTATACTTTGGATGATCCTGGATATATTGCTTGTAATGTGAATCAGCCTGACCATAGTCAATACTGGAGTCATAGATAAACTCATGTACCTTTTTTTTGTCAGCTAACAATTCGTTCGTATAAGGAATCAGGTCGGGGTAATACCCGGCAACAGAAAGCACAGAAAAGAAAAGTGCCGCTGTAACAAAAGCATTTCTATATTTCCACCATCTAACTACAGCAAGATAACCAAGACCCAGATAAACGAGCGGCAGGAATATTAAAAGGTGGCGCACTCCTATTTGAAAAGGATTCAAAAAGCTCATTACAATGAAATAAACGATGATTGGAGCGAGTAAAAATTGATACTTCGATAAATAACCTTGCCTTCTGAATCTTTTGAAAAACACGACAATAGAAACCGTTGCTATGAATAGAATTCCAATTGGGAACTTTACCAGTGAAACAAGCAAATAATAGTACCAAACGCCATCCTTACTATAAACCCCGTTGACATAAACACCAGCAAACGGGTTAGTTTCAAAGCCAGGCCCGATTTCAGCGTGATATTGTAACAGGTCTACTCCCTGCATCCATCCTTCAGGAATAAGCATTGGTAGCCGGTACCAGCTAAATGTTGCCTGTAAGGTTTGCAGTTTGCTACTTAAAAAAAGATAAGTATGCAGGCCTTTTCCACTGCCCTGGAAATAAAAGGCAGCATTTAAAACAAACCAGGCAATGACCAAAAAGCCAAGGCAATAAATGCAGTGAGACAGATGCAATGATTTTCTCTTGCTTAAAAGAGTCGTCAGACTAATCATAGCGAGGGCAAACGGCAGAAATATAAAGCCTTGTTTTGTAGCCAGGGCGACGCCAAAAAAAACTGCAGAAGCTATAAGGTGAAACCTCTCAAGATAGTGCGAAGCACTCCATCTATAATAATGGTATAAGCAAGCAACCATTACAAATGCGCTGATGATATCGCTGTTGATAAGAATACCATATACCATGAAAAGCGGGTCGACCAAGACCATGATGACCGGTAACCAAAAGCCTCTGCTTCCATAAAGCCTTCGCGACCATAAGAAGACATATAGTATAATTCCATAGAAATAAAATAAGAACATGTACCGGCCATTTCGCAAATCTTCCTGCCCCCAATCAGTTGCCTTAAATCCAGGCGTGAATACCTGCTTTGCAACACGGGGGACCCATGCGATAAACGTTAGTGGCGTTTTGCTATCATCAAGCTCTTTGATTTTCCTGCTGTCTCCCATTAACCAGCGTTTGGAATAGTCGGCATATCCGGGCTCATCGAAGGTGATGTCCTGGTGTTTAATGAAGTTTAACGACAGGCACAAGTGTACCAACAGGAATTTCGCGTAAACCGGCGTGTAAAAGTGGAGCCAAACATCTATACGCAAACTTACTAATGTTGTATGGTGAGATCTTTATTTAGTATTCAGCAGGTGGATATCCTGTGCCGGTAAACTAATGCTTCCCCGGCTTGCTGTGGAGTAAAAAAACTATTGTAAGCCCCGTTTACGGAAAGCCTCAACCAGGGACCCGGCTAAAATCAATATCTCCCCAAAAGTGTATTGCATGGGAATAATCTTAACCGTCAACAAATTCAGGGAGAGGCCTATACCCAACAAGCCAATTGCCGTCTTGTTCATCGTTTTCGAACCCGTTGCAGCCACCAACAGTAAGGGAAAAAAATACTGAACGCCATAATACTGGTGGCGGTAAACCGGTGAGGCGAAATCCGTGACCGCATACAACACAAAGCCGAGCAACAAGCACTGGATAACAGAAGGGCTTTTGTTATTGTGCCGAAAATAAAATGCGCCTAAAAGAATCACGATGCTACTCGCCAGGAGCAAAGCCAGTTGGTTAGTCGTGAGCCTAGTACCGGTTAACTTATTGTAGATAACAAAAAGATTACCGTTTTCTGATAACGAGCTTCCGTATTTCCGGTTTGCTGCATAAGCCTCTTTTATATCCCATCCTTCAAGCCTCAACACAGTTGGAGGCGTGGGTGCAACAAAGGTATCCGCATCAGCTTGCTGATGAATTTTTACTTGTTGCTCTATGTTGAGTTTATAGTGTTTCCAAAGCTCAAACTGGAAAGGTGTAACCAACAAATAACCGAGGTAGGCCAATCCTAATACCGACGCAACTAAAAAGAAGCGCTTTAACTGCCATATTATGAGGAGTAAAGGAATGAATGCGATAGCTGTAGTAGGCTTCAGCAGGATTAATGCAACAGTTGCAACGGCGGCGGCTGCTTGCAGGTTCTTAACGAGCAAGGCAGCAATGGCAATGAGCAATAAGAGGTTTACAATGTAAATCTGCCCCAGCAAAAGGTGATGCTGAAATGTGAACGTGAGCATTAATAGCGGAGTTAACACTAACACAGCCGACCTGTTTGATTTAGTTCGCGCTATAAAAAAAGCTATGGCAGCAGCAAACACAAGAATAACTTGCTGCAAGAAAAACCAAAGTTTAGATGCTTCTGTGTAGGGCATCCTGCCAAGTGGAATAAGAAGTTGGTGGAACAGCGGTGAGGCGGTAATGTTGGACGCCTTGTATTTGTTAAGGTTAGAAGTGTCGTAATATCTGAAACTATCACCGGGCTTCCACTTGTAGAGGTAAGGGGAGACCCCCTCTTCAATAAGTCTTGCGCCTACCACCCTGTTGCGCAGATCGCCCGGCATTACGTTGCTTAAATCCAGGTTTACCTGGAAAGCATATAACAGGAGGCAGGCTGAGAAAAAGTAAGGCCAATATGCAATTGCTATCCTTTTCAAACCATTAGCAGTGCTGCTTTTAATTATGAGGCTGGCGTTGGTTAATCCAGCTTTAACACGGCCAGGAAAGCTTCCTGTGGTATCTCAACGTTGCCAATTTGCCTCATTCGTTTCTTACCTTCTTTCTGCTTCTG
>JAEZDR010000109.1 GCA_023433265.1 Bacteroidota bacterium
CGTACACTCAGCCAGCGGTTGCCCACGCACTGTTGCAGAAGATAACAGATATTACAATTGATTACCTCAAGGCTCAGGTAAAAGCGGGGGCAGATACTGTGCAGGTTTTTGACAGTTGGGCTGGCTCATTAAGCCCGGAAGACTTCAGGATTTTTGCCCAGCCATATTTAATTAAGATAGCCGATGCATTGAAGGATGATGCACCCGTAATACTTTTTCCAAAGGGCACCTGGCACGCTCTTCCAGAGCTTGCAAACAGCAGTGCATCCGGTATTGGGATAGACTGGTGCGTTACCCCACAGATGGCGAGGCAAATGACCGGGAATAAGATTACGCTCCAGGGCAACTTCGACCCTGCTAAGTTGTTGGCGCCAATACCACAAATAGAAAAGTGGGTGAAAGAAATGATTGATGGATTTGGTGCTCAGAACTATATCGCAAACCTCGGGCATGGTATTATGCCTAATGTTCCCGTAGAGCATGCTAAAGCGTTTGTGGACGCCGTTAAGAATTACAACTATCCCGGAGCGGCTGAAAGAAAAATGTAACGCTTATCGTCCTAACAGCTATCTTAGGTATTCCAAAATACCTTTACAATGGGAATGCTTAAAGAGTTTAAAGAATTTGCACTTAAAGGAAATGTAGTTGAACTTGCTGTCGCGGTTATTATAGGCGCTGCATTTGGAGCTATAGTATCTTCCCTGGTTGACGATGTAATAACTCCTCTCATTTTAGCTCCGGCTTTGGAGGCAGCAGGCGTTAAAGACCTGGAGAAACTTACCTGGGGAGCAGTTAAGTATGGCAACTTCCTGGCAGCCGTTCTAAAGTTTCTTGTGATTGCATTTGTTATTTTCATTGCGCTGAAAGGGATCAATAGCCTTAAGCGTAAGAAAGAAGCACCTGTTACCGAACCACAAGCTCCTGTCTATAGTTTACAAGAAAAACTATTGATGGAGATAAGAGATTCATTGAAGCGATAACACTAATTGTTTATTACTGGCTCTTCAGCTTTATCCAGCGCTATCCTTAAGGAGAAAAGCGCCAGGAGGGCTGTTATAGGAGTAAACAGGTAGGTTTCTAAGCTGTTCTTCGAGAAAAAGTTTCCTAAGGTGTTAAGCAAGAACAAGGTAAACAGCATCCACGCAACCACGCGGGCTGTCTTCCTATGTATCCTAAGTTTCAGCTTTCCCGCGTAAGCCAGCACAAAAAACAGCATCAACGTATTAAGCAAAATAGAGATGCTCTCAAAAACAATCAAACCTTGCCTATCGTTAAGGTTGCCACCCCAAACGATGTTCGCAGGAAGTATCCTTAATAAAATGCACACGTGAAAGAGAATGGTGAGAACGAAGATTATTACCATGCCTTGGGTAGCCACCTTAATTGGAATCTTTCGCATACTACCGCAAGATAAGTACACTTACGCGTACAACACCTGGCACACTTCGCAATAATAACTCTTACGATGCGTCTTGCCAAGGTGGCTAATCATATAGGGGATGTTATCTTCCGGGCACATTTTCTTTCTGTGCGCCAGCCAATGCTTTTTTAGCACGTAAGCTTTCTTCCATTTCAAAAAGTCAAAGCTATACTTACGCGCCTCCTCAATCAATTGGTTCAGCTTTTTAAGGGGCAAAGCGCCCACCTTACTCAAAGGATGCACTTTTATCCTAAACAAAACTTCATTCTTGATAATGTTCCCCACTCCGGCAAAAATGTTTTGATCCAGTAGTGCATCACAGGCCAGCATCTCGGGTTGTTGTTTAAGTTTTTGCCTAGCCAGCTTTTTATCCCATAAATCGCTCATAACATCCGCTCTCCAGTCGTACAAACTGTCCAGGTCTTCCTCAATCTTTTTTACTGAACAGGCATAAAAGTTTAATTCCCCTTTTGCAAACTTCAAGCTCAGCCGGGGTATAGCGTCTTTCTGTTCATTAATACGGTAGCTGCCAAAGAGCATGAAATGTATGCGAATGGTAAATGTGTTAAAGCAAATGAGAAAGTGCTTCCCCCATGTTTTGAAGTCCAGTATCTTTTTATTGTTCATTAAACTGGCATCAAATGCTTTGGTATTACCGGTAGCAAGCACTACTTTCTTATTGATGAACTGTTGAACTTCTTCCTTCAATATAACAAGGGATGGACCCTCAGGCATGGCTACTTTTTCATTTGCTTTTACAAATATGAAGCCCCTTTACCGACAAATACAAATAAGGATGCAGGGTGATAATAAGGGCAAGCGCGAGGATTTCCTGAAACAACTATTTAGCTGAAGACGCAATCGTTATAGCTTTTCCAACAAATCAACCACTCCTTCGCGCTTTAGAATAAGATAACCGAGGCGGTCGTTGCTGATGCCTTCCTGTAGTTTATAGTTAAAAATGAGTTGATCCTCCACTACACTGGTTTCAAAGTACCTGAACTGTATATTGGGATATTGCTTTAGCTGTTCACTGATTTCGTAAAGGTGAGTGCTTACGATGAACAGGCCATTGGACATTTTGCGCAATCCTTCAATTACAGCAGTGCTGCAACGCATGGCATCCTGTACGTTTGTGCCTTTGAACAATTCATCGATGAGGGTAAGCCATTTGCGGCCATCGCTTATTTTTTCTATTGTTTTCCTGATGCGTTGCACTTCATTAAAGAAATAACTCTCGCCTTTTACAATGTTGTCCGTTACCTGGATATTAGAGAGAAGGCCATCGTACAAGGTAAGCCGCATGCTTTGGGCAGGTACCGCCATACCAATGTGGGCAAGGTATGCTGCTACACCCACGGCTTTGATAAAGGTGCTTTTCCCCGCCATGTTGGCGCCGGTTAGAAAAACAAAGTTGCGTGTTGCATCTAAACAAACATCATAGGAAACAGCACCTGTTAATAAGGGATGATAAAGTTGCTTCGCCTCAAACTGCGGGGTATCTTGTTCAAGAAAAACAGGGAAGGCAAGGTTGAACTTTCTGATAGCAGCGGCCAACGAGAAGTAAGCATCTATCCTGCAATAAATATCAATCAACTCGAGGGTTTCATGCTTGTAGTAACGACGCATATTGAAACCAAAATGAAGGACAGCTTTTTGTGGTAACTGGTTAAAGTTGTTCAACGCTAGTGCTTCGCTTGCTACTTTTTTTTGCAGCAGCATGTTTATCCTTTCCATTATCACAGCCAGCGAACCCGTTTGCGGCTGCCCGTTCAAAAGCTGGTAAAGCTGGTTGATGCCTTTAATAAAAGCTATAAAATGTTCAACTGAATATTTGATTAGGGAGAAGTCGGCGCCATTTACCAGCTTGTATAAAAAGCTGTTTACGGAATTTGCCTCTCTTGGCATTTCTTCAAAAGCAGTTTCATAAAACTTTTGAACCACCATGATTGTCCCGTTGCTGATACCGGTGTCCCTGTGGTCGAGGACTGAAAGCAAAGTGCCGAGCAGTTGTTGTGTGTCCTTTATCTGCTTTACATCGGGTAATGGTCTTGAGAGCAGTATTCTGAGCCATTCTTTGCCGCCTGCAGTATTCGTGAAGTTTAAATAATGGAATACAGACTGTTCCTCCTCGGGGTGAAAAATTGAAAGATCGTTTTGCGTTACCTTGTCTGATTGCATCGAAACATTTTACCGGTTAAACTTCAGCCGCTGGCCTCTATTAGATTCATCAAAGGTTCCAATTCCACAATCTGGATTATGAAATACCCTATGGCCATTTACAAATGTGGAGACAATGCAGGCCGGGAAAGACTCACCTTCCAGTGGGCTCCAACCACATTTATACAATTGATTTTCTTTGGTAACTGTTGTTGTGTCGTTCAGGTTCACCAGTACAAGGTCGGCGGCGTAGCCTTCCCTAATATAACCCCTCTTGCTCACCTGGAAACAGTCAGCAACCGCATGACACATCTTTTCTACCACCTTTTCCAGCGATATCCTTTTCTGCTGCACGTATCCAAGCATCATCAATAAAGAGTGTTGCACAAGCGGAAGGCCGGAATGTGCATTCTCGTAGGTATGATGTTTTTCATCCCAGGTGTGTGGAGCGTGGTCGGTGGCAATTACGTCAAGCCTGTCATCAAGCAGGGCTTCCCATAAAGCTTCCCGGTGGTGAGGGTCTTTGATGGCCGGATTACATTTTATCAGGTTCTTTTTGCTATCGTAGTCTTCACTGGTAAAATGCAGGTGATGCACGCAGACTTCGGCGGTGATACGCTTTTCCTTAAGCGGCAACATATTACTAAACAATTGAAGCTCTTTTTGAGTGGAAATGTGAAGAATATGCAGCCTCGCGTTATGGCGTTTAGCAAACTGTATCGCTTTAAAGCTGGACTCAAAACATGCTTCTTCACTTCTGATAATCGGATGATCGTAGGGGAAAAGCAGGCCCTTTTCACGCTTAAGTTTTTCAAGGTTTGCCTTGATGATGGTTTCCTCCTCGCAATGGGTCGCAATGAGAAGCTCCGTGCCTGAGAAGATCTTTTCGAGCGTGAGTGAATTATTAACCAGCATATTACCTGTGGAAGAACCCATAAAAATCTTAACCCCGCAAACATCCTGTTTCATTGCATTTACCTTCAACACTTCTTCGGCGTTATCGTTAGAAACCCCCATGTAAAAAGAATAATTGGCCAGCGATTTCTCAGCCGCAATCGCATACTTTTCCTCCAGCAGGTCTACCGTAACGGCGGGCGGTACCGTATTCGGCATTTCCATAAAACTGGTTACACCCCCGGCCACCGCGGCCCTGGATTCTGTGTAGATATCCGCTTTGTGAGTGAGGCCCGGTTCGCGAAAATGAACCTGGTCGTCAATAACCCCCGGTAAGAGGAATAGCCCTGCGGCATATACCTCGGTTACGTTGTTTGGAAGCTGCAGCCCCTGCCCTATTTTTTCAATAATACCCTCCCTGATATACAAATCAGCCTGTATAATTCTACCTTCGTTTACAATACTTGCTTCTTTAATTACATAACTCATAGAAAACAAAACTATTATCTGCAAGGTATGAAAAGAGGACTGATCGTTTTTTCACTTGTAATAAGTTCGATAGTATCCATTGCACAAGCAGACCCTATCCCGCTTAATACGAAACAGTATTTACTAATCAACCGGTTAGACATCAAATTGCGTGACGACTCCGTTTTGGGATTCAGCACCATAAAACCCTTCAACAGGAGGATTATTACCCAACGGTTAGATTATATTGATTCGCTGGACAAATCGGGCAGCAAGTTGCTGCAATTAAGTGCCATTGACAGGCACAACCTGAGGAGTTCTTTTCTTTCCAATGTGGACTGGACGGATAAACACAACCGGCTTTTCCAGACCAATGAGCCTTTCTTCGAACATTTTTACCGCAACCAGGCTCACTTCTATTCTATAAAGACGGGGGATTTCTTCCTGTCAGTGAACCCCATGCTCAACCTGAACTATGGGAAGTCGAACGATGGCACCAAAGTATTCCAAAGCGCGAGGGGCATAATGGTGAGGGGTAATATCGACAAACGCATAGGTTTCTGGAGCTCGATTGTAGAGAACCAGGAACGGTCGCCGCGGTATGTACGCGCGTTTACAGGCAAATTCCAGGCGGTACCGGGCACTGCACTTTATAAGGAGTTTAAAGAAAAAGCGAATGACGCAGTGGATTACTTCG
>JAEZDR010000048.1 GCA_023433265.1 Bacteroidota bacterium
CCCGCATGCAGCGTCATCCCTGGCCTTATTACCCTTTTCTTTCTTCCAGGAGCGATAACCCTATAGCTAAAAACCTGGACCGCGTACTTCCAATTTTTCCATCAAGCATCGACACCGTTCAGGCTCCCGGAATCAAGAAGACCGTGTTGCTTGCCACCGATACCAATAGCAGGAAGCTGTCCACTCCGGCCATGGTGCAGTTAGAAACCGTAAAAAGCGAAGAAGACCTCATGATGTTCAATAGGTCGCACGTGCCGGTGGCGGTACTGCTGGAGGGGCAATTCTCATCGCTCTTTGCAAACCGGCTAACGACTGCATTGCAGGACTCACTTACGGCAGCAACGGGCAAGCCCTTCCTCCCCAAAGCAAGCAGGGAAGGCAAGCAGGTAGTTGTTTCGGATGCAGATATTGTAACCAATGCCATCACCCAAAGCCAGGGTCCACTGCCAATGGGCATGATACCTTTTGAAGATTATCGTTTTGCCAATAAAGAGTTCTTCCTGAACGCGGTGGATTACCTCGTTAGTAATTCCGGCATCTTTGAATCCCGGAACAAGGATTTTACTTTAAGGTTACTCGACAAAGGAAAGTTGGAAACCACTAAGCAAACCTGGCAGATTATAAACATAGTAGTTCCTTTGGTTATCATAGCTATTTTTGGCGTGATATTCCTGTACCTGAGAAAGCGGGCGTACAGCCACTAAAAGCACAGATTTAATGTCAGAAAACCAGTTAATCTACCTCATTTTCGCGGCAGTCCTGCTGTTGGCGATCATTTTTGATCTCGGATTTATCAGCAAGAAAAACACTAAGATGACCATGAAGACGGCCTTTTGGCAAAGCGTTTTCTGGGTTGTCCTGGCCTTAGGTTTCTGGATTTTTATCTGGAGTCAGAAACCTGATATTGTGGCTACCAAATACATCACGGCCTACCTGATGGAAAAAAGCCTCAGCATCGATAACATCTTCGTGTTTATTCTCATCTTCAGCTATTTCAAGGTGGATGAATTAAATGCCAGCCGGGCTTTATTTGTCGGCATCCTGCTGGCCATCGTATTCCGGATCGCCTTCATCGCGCTGGGTGTGGAATTGCTTGACCGTTTTCATTGGCTCTTGTACATATTTGGCGCTTTCCTGGTTTATACAGGCGTTAAGCTGTTTGCAAAACAGGACGAGCAGGAGTTTAATCCAAACGAGACAATGGTGTACAAAGTGATGAACAGGTTGTTCAGGGTAGCGCATGATGCACCTTCAGGCCGGTATTTCATTACAAGAAACCAAAAGATTTTCATTACTCCTTTGCTTATTGTTGTTGTGATGCTTGCTGCCACCGACGTAGTATTCGCCGTAGACAGCATACCTACTGTAGTGTCTTTGGTAAGAGAGAATGCACAAACACCTTTTACTCCTGATGATATTATGGTTATCTACTCGAGTAACATTTTTGCCGTATTGGGGCTGCGTAGCCTGTTCTTTCTTCTGCGCGGCGCCGCGGACGAGTTCGATTACCTGCAGCAGGGTATAGCCATTGTACTGGTGTTCATCGGTTTAAAGATGTTAGTGGAATTCTTTGGTATTCACATATCTATTTACCTTTCACTTGTGGTTATCCTCCTTAGCATTGGCGGATCTATCTGGTACTCACACTATCATAGGCGCAAGGGTGTACCCAAGGTAAAAGAATAAGCCGATTTCGTGTATAAGATTAGCGACATAGCTGCAGCCATCTCGAGGCAGTCATCTTTGAAAGATAGAGATGCTGCAATTCAATACCTTTCTACAGATAGCAGGAGGATTTCCTTCCCAACCTCTGTGCTATTCTTTGCGTTGGAAACTAGGCAGCGAAACGGGCACGATTTCATCGCCGAATCGTACCACCGTGGTGTTAGAAACTTCGTTGTTAAAGAAGGCTTCGGCATAGAGTCTTTCCCTGAGGGTAACTTTCTGTTTGTAAACGATACGTTGACAGCCCTTCAGCAGGCTGCCGCCTTTCACCGGGGACATTTCAACATCCCCGTAATAGGCATCACAGGCAGCAATGGTAAAACCATTGTAAAGGAATGGCTCGCCCAACTGTTGCAGCAGGAGTTTGAGATAGCCAGAAGCCCAAGGAGTTACAACTCGCAGGTAGGTGTACCCCTAAGCGTCTGGCAGCTCCATAAGAAGCACAGCCTTGCTTTGTTCGAAGCAGGCATCTCCCAGCCGGGAGAAATGCAAAAACTGGAAAAGGTAATCCGCCCTACAATAGGAATCTTCACTAACATCGGCGAAGCTCACAACGAAGGTTTCATCAACATGAGCCAGAAGGTAAGTGAGAAGATGGAACTCTTCAACCATGTTGAACTGTTGGTATACAATGCAGATGATAAGCTGATAACGCAATCCGTCAACTTCAGGTTTACAAGAGAGAAGTTCAGCTATGGGTTAGCAGAAGGTGCTACGCTAAGGATACTCAGTATTAATAAGACAGATAACCAGACTACAATAGTTGCGCAGTTTAAAAACAGAGAAATCCAGGCCACTATTCCTTTAACAGACGATGCCTCCGTGCAGAACGCTATCATCTGCTGGTGCATACTCTTGCATTTCAGCATACCCGATGCTGCTATTGCAGAACGCATGCTGCACCTGCACTCGGTGGATATGCGCATGCAACTCAAGCAATCCATTAATGGTTGTTACCTCATAAACGATGCGTATAGCATGGATGTGAGTTCTCTTTCCATTGCGCTGGATTTTCTATTAAATCAAAAGCAGTCCGCTAATAAGACGGTGATCTTATCTGACCTGCCGAAAGGGAACGACTTTTTCCAATACCAACACATTGCCCATACGCTTGCTGAAAGTAGAATAGGGCGGGTGGTGTTGATAGGTCCCGACTGGGAACGGCACCTCAACCTTTTCCAGGGAGACTTTAATGCAATAGAACATTATTCGTCCACACAATCTTTCATCAATCAGTTTAACGAGACGCAATTTAGGAACGAAATCATTTTGCTAAAGGGTGCAAGGGTTTTCGAGTTCGAAAAGATAGCTGCGCTCCTCGACATCAAAGTGCATCAGACGCTGCTGGAGATTAACCTGAATGCGATGGTGCACAACCTTAACCAGCATAAAAAACTATTGCAGCCCGGAACAAAGATGATGGCCATGGTCAAAGCTTTCGGTTACGGAAGTGGCAGTGCAGAAATAGCCAACATCCTGCAGTTTCATAAAGTGGATTACCTGGCTGTAGCCTATGCCGATGAGGGGGTAGAACTGCGAAAAGCAGGTATTCATATCCCTATACTGGTTTTAAACATAGACGAAGCAGCGTTCAATTCAATTGTCGACTATAACCTGGAACCTGAAATATTTTCTTTCACCCTGCTTCGGTCATTTTCCCTGTACCTGATGCGGCATGGCCTACATCGCTACCCGGTTCATATTAAGCTCGACACGGGCATGCACCGCCTTGGGTTTGAGGAAAGCGAGTTCGAGCGGCTCACGCTTGAACTAAGTAGGAACCAACAGGTAAAGGTGCAGTCAGTATTAAGCCATTTTGCAGCCAGCGAAGATGCGGTGCATGATAGCTATACAAATCAGCAATTTGAGCTGTTCAGCCAATGTTGTTCAGCCATTGAAGCCGCTGTGGGATATAACTTCATAAAGCATATTGGAAACTCAGCAGCCATCTACCGGCATAAACAGATGCAGATGGATATGGTAAGGCTGGGTATAGGTTTATATGGCGTGGACCTGACACAGCAGCTGCAACTGCAACCGGTAGCAACGCTCAAAACCACCGTTGCACAGGTGAAACAATTAAAGGCAGGCGAAACCGTTGGCTACAGCCGGAGGGGTGTATTGCAACGGGATTCTGTAATTGCTACCATCCGCATCGGATATGCAGATGGCTTCAGCCGCCAACTCGGCAATGGAAAGGGCCGGGTTTACCTCCACGACCAGTTTGCACGGGTAGTGGGAAGTGTGTGCATGGATATGGTGATGATAGATGTAACGGATATTCCTGGTGTAGCGGAAGGTGACGTAGTTGAGATATTTGGCAATAACATCAGCGTAGAAGAAGTAGCAGCAAACTGCGATACAATACCTTACGAAATATTAACAGGGATCAGTCACAGGGTAAAGCGCATTTACATCGAGCAGTAGAGGTTTAATAAAAGATTACCCGGTCGCTGCTGCTTTCTCCGGCATGCGGCGAAACAGGATTAACATATGTTGCTAATCATTATCTTTAATCGTGTTTTCCAAACTCCCTAAACGCAACTACCGCTTTTTCGAAATAGCCGTATGGGCAGTAGCGCTTGTTCTACTGTTTTTCATGCCTTTCGGTTCTTCCGGAACTTTATGTCTGTCAAAATATTTATTTGGAATAAGCTGTCCTGGCTGCGGCATTGGCCATGCCATGCATGAGGCAATGCACATGCGGTTTGCTGCATCTTTAGAGCACCACTTGTTTGGAGTTCCTGCTGTACTAATTCTTATTTACAGGATTTTTTACCTAACCATAAAACAAAAACAATATGTCTACATTTCTTCACATGATACCGGGTCTTGACTCTGAAGAACTTTTATTCCTGCAACACCTTACCAAGGATTTAAATGAAGACCAGCTAAGAACATTTGTTACCGTCTATATTGGCAGGCGCAAAAGCGCTGACACAATCCTCATCTGCTGTATCCTGGGTTTTGTAGGAGTGGCAGGTGTGCAACGCTTTATTACGGGGCAAATTGGAATGGGATTACTTTATTTGTTCACCGCTGGACTGTGCTTCATTGGAACAATCATCGACACCATAAATTATAAGAAAGTAGCCTATGAGTATAATCAAAGCGCAGCAATGGAAACGCTGGCAATGCTCGGCTCTTCTCCTATCGTTAGATGACGCGCAGATGACATAACTCTGCCGCTGTCTTACAGAATACCTGCTTCATCGGCAAACTGTTGGCTTACATCTAGACAGATGTAAATAACAGTTGCTCCTGGTTAACTTTGTAACCTCATGTGCATTGGTTTTGGTTGTAACTAATGCTGGGGCTACAGTGTCTACCGTGGCCCCATGTTTTTTTATAGGGATTTGTTTATCCTGAAAAATCTTCTTGTCTGGCTCTGGTATCACTAAGTGTGAGTCCCCAGGTTCGCTGCTAACACAACAATAGTATAAGTTTGCTGCTCAATAGCGTTAACTATGAAGTTCGGTATTATAGGAAGCGGAAGTTGGGCTACTGCCATTGCGAAAATTCTTACTGACAACAGGAATTCCATTAATTGGTGGGTGCGGACGGAAAAAAGTGTTGAGCACATTGTAAAGAGGCATCATAATCCGCAATACCTGCCAACGGCCTACTTTGATACTTCCCTTCTTGCCGTATCTACTAACATCAATACCGTGGTACAGGATGTTGATGTAGTAATCATCGTGGTACCATCAGCTTACTTGTTAGATGCCCTTAATAGCCTTCATCCCAAAGCCCTGGAAGGAAAGAAAGTGGTGTCTGCAGTAAAAGGCATTATTCCTGAAAACAACAAATTACTCAACGAATATCTCCAGGAAGCTTTTGGCGTAGTACTTGAAAACTACGTCACGCTCCTCGGCCCCTGCCATGCAGAAGAAGTGGCAGCCGAAAAGCTGTCCTATCTAACGTTTTCAGGGCTTGACGAAGAACTTGCCCAACGCATCGCCTCCCACTTTAATGGCCCCTATATTAACACATTAGTCAACCATGATGTTTGGGGCGTTCAATATGCAGCCGTATTGAAAAACATTTATGCTGTTGGGGCTGGTATTGCCCATGGCCTTGAATATGGCGACAATTTCCTCAGCGTTTACATAGCTAACTGCGCAAACGAAATGCGCACCTTTTTGAAGCCAATGCTGCTGTTGCACCCTGATGAAACCAAATCAGTTAGCTATGCGGCTTCCGTTTATCTTGGTGACCTTCTGGTAACTTGTTATTCTCTGCATAGCCGTAACCGTATGTTTGGCAATATGATAGGCAAAGGCTACTCGGTAAAGGCCGCTCAACTGGAACTTAACATGATTGCAGAGGGGTATAACGCAAGCCGCTGTATCCATACCGTAAACAGTGGCCTGGAGATCAACATTCCAATTGCTGAAACCATTTACCAAATTCTCTGGCAGCAACTGCCTCCCGGCGAAGGTTTCAAACAGATTGAGGCCCGGTTGTTTTAAGCGCGCGCCGCCTCATCAATATGCTTTGTTAAGAGTGTAAAAACACTGTTCTTTTAGCGCATTATCTGTCGGCATCAATGTAACAATATAGGTAGTTCAACTTCATTCGTTTACCTTTAGCGGAAACCCTCTTCTCTCTCTAAATTGCCTCATACGAGGTATATATGTATTAGAATGAGGTTTTATTTTTGTTCGATTACCCACTAAAGGGTAAGCATTGGGCATAACGATAAATAGCTTGTGAAACACTATTTTGGAAATAGAAGCTCGAAAGTTTTTAAACCCTTCAATTAGGCAGGACATGGAAGCGTTGGCTGACGATATAAAACAGAAAAGAGCGATGCAGAAGATTGTGATAATAGACGATGACGGGGCTTTCTTAGACCAATTCAACGGGATGTCCAATAAGGAACCGGCCTTTAACGTTGTGTCTGTTATTAACCATCCGAACATACTCAGTGACATTGCTGCAACGTCCGACACCGACATCTTTATATTGAATGCAGAAACCAATAGCATTGAGGAAATGCTCAACAAGGTTAAAGAGTTGTATCCCGAAGCTAAAATCGTTTTGCTGTTCGAAGGATTGCAAAGCTATATCCCGCTAAAATGGTTTCAGTACGAGGTAGCAGGCTACCTGTTGAGAAACAATCTGCCATCCCTGCTTAATGAGTGCATAGCTACGGTGGCAAAGGGTAATTGGTATATAAGCATCGACAGGGACCGGAAAATAGTTCTGCGACCACTTAACTATACACAGATACAAAGCAACCTTTCGCTTTTAAGCGAGAGGGAACGCGAGATATTCGAACTGCTCATCCAGGGGCACCCTAACAAGATTATTTCCGAAAGGCTTTGGATATCGCCTTATACGGTCAACCAGCACCTGAAGACGATCTACAAGAAACTGAAAGTCTCCTCCCGTATTGAGCTGATCCGGATGGCCTAGATTACCACGTTGATCATCTTTCCCTTGACGAAAATGAGTTTCTTCAACGCCTTGCCTTCCATCCATCGCTTCACAACGTCATTTGCGAGTACCTCGCTTTGAACAAACGATTCTTCTGCATCCAGCGGTAGCAATAGCGTAGTTCGCAGCTTACCATTAATGCTCACAGGATATTCTTTTTCACTTTCCGTTACATGTTTAGCATCAAACTGCGGAAACGTGCTATCAAGTATGGTTGATGCGTTGCCAAGTTGCCTCCATAATTCTTCCGCTATATGCGGTGCGTAAGGGGCAAGTAAAATAAGTAAGGGCTCTAATATTTCTTTTTTAGAACACTTGAGTTCTGTTAGCTCGTTTACACAGACCATGAACGCGCTCACTGCCGTATTAAAACTAAACCGTTCGGTATCTTCTGTAATCTTCCTGATCGTTTTGTGCAGCACTTTTAGTTCCGCGGCTGTTGCAGCCCCGCTGTTAGTTATGTTTCCTGATTTCTCATCAAAAAACAATCTCCATAGCTTCTTTAGGAAGCGGTGCACACCTTCAATACCCTTGGTATCCCAGGGCTTGCTTTGCTCTACCGGCCCGAGGAACATTTCGTACATGCGAAAAGTATCAGCACCGTATTTTTCAACAAGGTCGTCCGGGTTTACGGTGTTGAATTTACTCTTCGACATCTTCTCCACCTCTGTCCCGCAGATGTATTTGCCATCTTCCAATATAAATTCAGCATCTCCATGCTCGGCATTTCTCCAGGTCTTAAACGCTTCCCTGTTCAGCTCAAGCCCATCCACTATGTTCACATCCACATGTAAAGCATCAGTGTCATATTGATCTTTCAATCCTGCAGATACAAAGGTTTTGCTCCCCCTGATGCGGTAAACAAAACGGCTGCTGCCCTGTATCATACCCTGGTTGAGAAGGCGCTTAAAGGGTTCATCAAAACTTATCCAGCCGCGATCGTAAAGAAACTTCGTCCACATGCGGCTGTACAACAAGTGGCCCACTGCATGTTCAGTACCGCCAATATATAAGTCCACTTGTCCCCAATAGTCTGCTATCGCCCTGTCGCAGAACGTTTCTTTATTGCCTGGATCCATATAACGCAGAAAATACCACGACGATCCGGCATAGCCGGGCATTGTGTTGGTCTCCAGGCCACGGCTTGTCCATTCCGGCACATTGGCCAGTGGTCCTTCGCCTTCAGGGCCGGGTTTATAACTTTCTACATGCGGCAATTCCAGTGGTAATTCTGTTTCATCGAGTGGATAACTAATGCCGTCTTTCCAAACTATCGGAAACGGCTCGCCCCAATAACGCTGCCGGCTAAAAGCTGCATCGCGCATCTTATAGTTTGTTTTTCTCCTGCCCAGCTTTTCTGCTTCCAGTTTTTTAAGCACCACCGCAATAGCATCCTTCATCTTTATCCCATCCAGGAAACCGCTGTTTTGCAGCAAAGCTTCTTTGGTGGCATTAGCTTCTTCGCCCTGGTAAGCGTCACCTATAATATTCGTTATGGGTATATTGAAATGCTTTGCAAACTTGTGGTCACGCTCATCGCCGCAAGGCACGGCCATGATGGCGCCGGTACCATAACCTGCAAGTACATATTCCGAAATCCAGATAGGGATTTGCTTTGTGCTATCGAAAGGATGGAGAGCATAAGCTCCTGTAAACACGCCGCTTATCTTCTTTTCCGCCATTCGCTCCCGCTCGCTGCGGCTTTTCACATGTTCTATATAGGCCAGTACATCAGCTTTCTGCGCGGCTGTGGTAATGCTTTCTACCAATTCATGCTCGGGTGCAACCACCATAAAATCAACCCCGAATATTGTATCGGGCCTTGTGGTATAAACAAGCAGTTGTTGAGCAGTGTCTTTTATACTAAAATAAATTTCAGCGCCTTCGCTCTTGCCAATCCAGTTGCCTTGCATTTCTTTCATGGCATCGCTAAAGGCTACTGTATCCAGACCTTGCAGCAACCTGTCAGCATATTCCGATATGCGGAGGTACCACTGCCGAAGTTTCTTTTTAATTACAGGATGGCCGCCACGCTCGCTCACACCATTTACCACCTCATCGTTAGCCAGCACAGTTCCCAACGCTTCACACCAATTCACCTCACCGTAGCCACAGTAAGCAAGGCGATATTCCATTAGGATTACCTGCTGCTCTTTTTCTTTCATTTGCTTCCAGTCGGCAGCGGTAAATTCGAAAGGCGCAACGCCGCTAATCGAAGGCAGGGTAAACTTTTCATTAGGCACAGGATGTTGGGCATTACCCTGCTCCTCAAAAGCTTTCACGAGGTTTTCAATGGGCTCAGCCTTGTTGGTATTGCGGTTATAAAAGCTCTTATAAAGTTGCAGGAAAATCCATTGTGTCCACTTATAATACTGGGCATCGGAGGTGCGGATTTCCCTGCTCCAATCGTAGCAGAAACCAATATTATCCAGTTGTCTTCTAAAGTTGTTGATGTTCTGTTCAGTACTCTTTGCAGGGTGTACGCCATGCTCCAGCGCGTATTGCTCAGCCGGCAGCCCGAAAGCATCATAGCCCATAGGATGCAATACATTGTATCCCTGCAGGCGTTTGAAACGTGAAAAAATATCTGAGGCAATATAACCCAGGGGATGCCCTACATGTAGCCCAGCCCCGCTTGGGTAGGGAAACATATCCAGCACGTAATATTTGGCCTTATCACTCTTGTTTGGCACTTCGTACACACGCGTTGCCTGCCACTGCTGCTGCCAGTTTTTTTCTATCTGCCTGAAGTTATATTCCATAGATGCCGGTCCTGCTATTTATACCCGCTGCAATATCTTTAACGATACCTGCGTTATTATAATTAAAGCTTTTTTATAGCTGCCTGCAAATGTAGGTTATCAGCTTTTCAAAAGCCCTAAATTTGCCCAAGGGAGCAGTTACCTAACACAACTCATTCTACATGGCTCAAATTGGAAAAGCATCAGCAAGGAGAAGTAAGCCTAGTTACCTATATACCGTTATAGGCGTAGCACTTGTTCTGTTTATTTTAGGGGTGATGGGATGGATATTCCTGAACTTCAGGCAGGTGGCCACTTCCTTCAAGGAGGATATTAGGATCAGCGCTTACCTGCGTACCGCCAATAAGGACACGATCAATATGATTCAGCGGTACATCTCCGCGCAGCCTTATGCAAAGAATGTGACTTACGTAAACAAGCAAACCGCACGTGAAATATGGAACAGGGACAATAACGAGGATTGGTCAAACATCCTTGAATTTAATCCTTTGCCGGAGAGCATCGATTTCTACGCCAAGGCAGATTATGTTGTACCCGACAGCCTGGCAAAAATCAATCGCGCCTTGATGAACAAGTTCGGCGACCAGATCAGCGACCTGCAATATCCCACTACGCTTGTATCAAACCTTGATGAGAAGGCGGGCAAGTTTGGGCTCATTTTTATTGTGGTTGCAGTGCTCTTATGTGCCATTGTAATCGTCAGCATCGACAATACCATCCGGCTTGCCATGTATAGCAACCGTTTTCTCATTAAAACCATGCAGATGGTCGGTGCCACGAGAGGATTCATCGCAAGGCCACTCGATTTAAGGGCAGTACTCAACGGACTCATCAGCGCATTAATTGCCATTGCGCTTCTGTTTGCACTCATTCAATGGACGGAAAACCAGGCACCCCAGCTAAAAGCATTACGAAACAATAACCAGATGTTGTTATTGTTTGGAGGCATGATCCTCCTCGGCGTAGGCATTGCTTACTTCAGTACACACCGAAGTGTCATCAAGTATTTGAAGATGAAGCTGGACGATCTGTATTAGTCGGGCATCATTGCCATAAGGCCTGGCGTTATGCTGCTTTTTCAGCAACCTTCATACTTAGCTAAGCCCTTGACGCAGGAGAGGCGAAGCCGAAGGATTTTTCTGTATTAAATGCCGAAAGTTCAATGCATAAGCAAATTTGTGCCCCGAAAAGGCACCTGCCTACGTTGAAAGGGAGAAGACAGGAGGAATTGTGCACTCCAGTGACAATTGATTGCTAAACCATGGGTCTTACCCATCCCACTTGTACCACCAACAAACCTGTAATCACCAACTACCCCTGGGGTAGGGGAGGAGCTAGCAAAGCCACTGACCGGAGTTCCAGCTAGGTCTTAGCTAGGTTTCACCTAGGTTCTAGCCAGGTTTAAGCAAGGGTTCATCTTTTCTCAAGGTTATATCCACCTTACCACCCGGTTATATCCACCGTATTCATATTGCACACCTGGCTACTATATAGGTTATACTAAATAACCCTCAATCAACTACTCCCATTTTCCCACGCCCCTTCTATCTATATACTAACATCCAGGTACTAATATCTTTGCATGCTATGAACCGGTACTTATTTTCATTATTGCTTCTTTTTATCCTTGGTTGCGGCAGCGACAAACCGCCTGCACCAGATGTTTCCCATATACAGGTAAATATGCCCCTCCGGCATTTCGAGAAAGACTTTTTCTCTATCGACACCGCTCGCACAGCCGCAGAACTAGACAGGTTGCAACAGGCATACGGTTCTTTTTTGCAGGACTACCTCTACAATATCCTTCAGTTACCACCCGAAAAAGACAGCATCATCAGTATTGTTAACAGCTTTATACGCGACTATAAAGATGTATACCAGTACTCGCAGAAAAATATCAACAACTTAAAAGAGCACCACAAACAAGTAGAGCAGGCCATGCGCTATGTGAAACATTACTTCCCGGCTTACCCCCTGCCGCCGGCATTCATCACTTTCATTGGCCCGGTTGAAGGCTTTGGCAATGTGCTCACCGAAAGTGGGCTCGCTGTAGGGCTGCACATGTATCTTGGCGCTTCTAATGCCATATACCACTCAGAACATGTGCGTGATATTTACCCAACCTACCAAAGCAGGCGCTTTAAACAGGAGTACATTCCCGTAAACTGCGTAAAAAATATTGTTGATGACCTTTATCCCGCAAACCTTGCAGGAAAGGTATTGGTAGAAAACATGGTGGAGCAGGGCAAAAGGATGTATCTCCTCGATATTTTCTTACCGGAAACTGCTGACACGCTTAAAACAGGTTACACCGAAAAACAATTGGAAGCCTGCCGGGAAAACGAAGCCTATATCTGGGCATTTTTTATCGAAAACGGGCTGCTCTTTAAAGCCGATCCACCACTCATAAGAGACTATGTAAACGATGGACCTTCTACTCCGGTTTTCGGAAGTGAATCTCCAGGGAATATTGCGCAGTTCGTAGGTTGGCAGATTGTAAAGAAGTATGTAAAAGAAAATCCCGGAATCACCCCGGGGCAGCTCTTACAAGTGCCTGCACAGGAGTTATTCCAGGATGCAAAATATAAACCTAAATAAATGGGGGAGGGTTAATAGCTGATTAGTTCAGCTTTTGCGGAACAATCATTTCAAAGGGAGGGATGTTTACTTCTATCCTCGCCTTATCATCAATGTTTTCCATTGTGTACATACCGTGCATCTTACCCATTTCGGTACGCAGGTTACATCCGCTTACATATTGAAACTGTTCGCCGGGTTGTAATATAGGTTGTACACCTACTACGCCTTCTCCCTCCACTTCTCTCTGTTCTCCATTGCTGTCGAAGATATACCAGTGCCTCCTCAACAGTTGCAGGGGAAAATTATTATGGTTCTCTATTGTTATCCTGTAAGCAAACATGAACTCGTTGTTCACAGGGTTACTGTAATCCACTTGGTAGAAAGTCTCCACACTTATCTCCACTCCCTCAGATATTTTTGAAATCATCTTCATTCTACTTTACGGTTTAATAATCTTTGTTTCTGTTCGTGAACTTCTCCACAACCTTACCTATTCAATTTAGATACCAAAACCTCTAAGAGCATGTAACTACGTGAAAAACAATTCGTCATGGTGTTAAGACAACTATAATATCCACACCTTAACTTTGTGCCCCTAACATAAAAACACCGAAGATAAACATGAGTACACGTATTGCAGTAGCTAAAGGCGATGGAATAGGACCCGGCATCATGGAAGCCGTTATTGCCATCTTCAACGCTGCGAAAGTGCCCCTTGAATATGAATACGTAGAAATGGGCAAATGGGTTTTCGACAAAGGCTACAGCAACGGCATGACTCCCGAAGCACAGGAAGCAATCGAGAAACTGGGTATTCTTTTCAAAGGACCTATGGAAACGCCTAAAGGCAAAGGGGTCAAGAGCGTAAATGTTACGGCGCGTAAAACCTGGAATACTTATGCAAACAAAAGGGTGTTTCAAACATTGCACGGCGTTGATACCGTGTTTAGCAAGGCAGGTATTCCTATCGACATTACAATTGTTCGCGAAAACATTGAGGATACTTATGGTGGCGTAGAACACATGCTAACCCACGATGTGGCACTTAGCCGTCGCTTTATTACAAGGCCCGGAAGCATGCAGGTGATTAAGTATGCTTTTGAAATGGCAAGTAAGAAAGGCACTAAGCGCATCACCTGCGGCCACAAAGCCAACATCATGAAAATAACCGATGGCTTGTTCCTCGAGTGTTTTTATGAAGTGGCAAAAGAGTATCCTCACCTGAAGGCAGATGATATTATAGTGGACGATCTCTGCATGAAGCTGGTTACAAGGCCCGATACATTCGATGTGGTGGTGTTAACTAACCTCCAGGGCGACATCGTAAGCGATCTCTGTGCAGGATTGGTTGGCGGGCTGGGCTTTGCTCCTTCAGCCAACATCGGCGATCATATCTCTATTTTCGAAGCTGTCCATGGCACAGCGCCCGATATCGCGGGTAAAAATATCGCAAATCCTACGGCCTTGTTGTTAAGCGGTATTGCCATGTTAAGGCACCTGGGTTTGATGAAGAGCGCTGCCACCATTGAGAACGCCTTGCTTTATACCCTCGAAAGCGGTGTAAGGACAGGTGATTTTGGCGACAAGTCGAAAGCCGCGTTAAATACCACCCAGTTCGCCGATGCTATCATTGGCAACTTTGGTAAGCAGCCTTCCAACAATCCCCGCCCCATGCTGGAAGACAAGCAGGCAACGCCTACCAACTTCAAGCTCGAAAAAAATCCAATGCTCATGAGCAAGGAAATGGAAGATGAGCGCATTGTAGGAGCCGATGTATTCCTCGAATGCAATGCAACTCCCAACGAAGTTGCGGAACAATGCCTCAAACATGCAGCGGGTGTGTTTAAACTGGTTACCATCAGCAACCGCGGAACCCAGGTTTGGCCTAAAGGATCGGTATATACCAACCTCGTAAACCAATACACCTGCCGGTTTGAAGGCACAGCCGATGGCGCCGTAACACAGGTAGATGTAATGGAGCTTTATAAGCGCATAACATCCACCTTCAAAGTGTGTTCGATAGAACTTCTCAACGAATGGGACGGCAAAAAAGCCTACAGCCTCGCCCAGGGACAATAAAGAATTTATTATTTCAAAAAGACAGTGCGCCGGCTATTCTTACGGCCGGCGCACCCGTGCCGCCGGAACCTCCGGTTAGGAACTCCGGCCTACGTGGTTTTCGGCCATTTGATGAATGTCATTTTTTCTTTGACGACAACCTGCTTATTTTGAGATCACTTTTTTTAAGTGGCTATTAAGCTACCCATCCTAAACCAAATTTATGATCCGAAACACTGTTTTATCGATGATGCTTTCCCTGATTAGCCTTATTGCAATGGCGCAGTCATCCGGGAAATATGAAGGATATTATATTGATACCAAGGGAAATAAAGTTGTTGGTACTTTCCCAACCTACGGAAACTGGATCAACACACCATCCGAAATAAAGTTTGCTCCCGGAGGCGACCAAAATAGTGTAATAAACCTCAAACCAGGCGACCTTAAAGAATTTCATGTAGAGGGATGGGATAGCTATATCAGCCGCACTTTTCAGCGGCAGGTAAACCTCGTGACGATTGAGAACAAGCCCGTGAACTTTACGGGATATAGCGATTACGAACGATTAAAAGAAGACAGCTTTGTTACCGTTACAGGGTTCTTGCGTAAAGTAGTTGACGGCAGTGGGTATACACTTTACGAGTACAAAGATGAACTTCGACGCAACTTTTTCATACAACAGGGCAACGGAGAAATCGTCCCGCTCAGGTTCAAAGTATTTGCCCATCAAAGGGAGAGCGTCGAAAAGAATCTCATCGTTCCGCAAAAAGATTACCTCGTACAATTAAATGAAATATTTGCTGATAAGCTGGCGAAAAACCAATCGGCCCAACGTAGGTTGATGTTTATCGATTATGACAACCAATTGATAGAATTCGTAGAGGAACTTTTACAGGTAGAAAAGGAAAAACCTGTTGTTTCAGCTAAGCAGGTGGAGATGAGCTCCTATCCTGCTCACTTCGCAGTGGGGGGTGGTGTGTCTTTGAATATGGCAAAAGTTACACCCTACCAGGAAGATGAAGCAATCACCAGGGCAAAATTCAAAACACAGGCGAGCCCTGTAATAGCCTTATCGTTTTATTTTTATAGCAAGCGCAACTTCGGCAAAAACTTCTTTTCTCCGCAAGTCTTGTTTTTTAAGTATAAAAACTATGGACACGCTGATCGCAAGAAGCACGCTTATGGCTATCACCAGGCCGATTCAGGTTATGTTGAGTCGAGCGTTATCTTTTTCAATTTTCATGCTGGCAGGCATTGGGTAAAAAAAGAAAACTTTAGCTGGTATACCTCAATTGCCCCGTCTGTACAAGTTCTAAATGGCAACAGGATTCATAGCTGGGGTACTACCTCTACTACGGGCAGGTCTATGACCTTTAGTGTTATGTTACAAACGGGCATAGTTATTTACAAGAACTGGAATCTTTATGTTGCTGCCAACCGCATCTTTAGCACACAGTTTAAGATGAAGTACCACGTTCGCCACGACGACGTTCAGTTCGGGGTGCAATACATGATAGCTATTCCCGGTACCTGATTGTAGCAAGGGGATACATCTATCCAACGGGTGTCCCGTACAGGGGACGCCTTTTTATTGATGACAATGAACAAACCGTACAAATAGGCTTTCAATTATAATCTTTTGCACTTTCCCTAACCTCCCTCTTATGCTTCTCTTATGCCTAGCTTATACCTAGCTTATACCTAGCTTATGCCTAGCTTATAATACCCTTATTTTCCTACGTATTTCCTACGTATTTCACCGGTTCCATACACTTCTACTTAAGTGTTTACACGCGTTGTCCAACGCATTAATGGGTGCGGAAGCTAAAGGTCCCTGTTCGCTTAAGGTGGTACTATTAGCAACAGCAAAAACTCCGGTCGTTAACCAGTAAACTTGCCGGCTCGAAAGTTCCGGCGATGAGGAAATCACTCAAAAGGAAATACCTGACTTACAAAGGAGGATTGTTGAAGACCTCAAGGTATGCTCAATGGCAATTTTAAAAGAGCAGAACGGCAACAGGTCTTATAGCCTTGCCAAGCGACAGTAAAAGCTGACATTCATCACTGGACAATAGCAGCTTTGATCTTATTTTTGGATCAAAGCTTTTTTTATGGGTTACAGGAGAACCATGACTACTGCAACTTTCAAAACGATATTATTATTCTCAATTTTTACTTGTACTGTAACCCTGCTGTTTGCCCAGACAGTTGAAAGAGTGTACAAGGGTTATTACATCAATACAAGCAAGGAATCCGTTTCAGGAACCTTTCCCGGCTTCGCACAATGGAGCACAAATCCGGTTGAGGTAAAGTTCAGCGCGTCAGGAGATCCTAAGGATGTTATCATTTCTTACTCCAGCAAATACACTTGAGTTTTTAGTTGAGGGATGGGATAAGTATGTGTCAAAAACCTTCGAGAGACAGGTGAATCTAATTTCTATAGAGAATAAAGGGGCAGTGGGTGATATTTACCATCCTATCGAAACAAGGGTTGAAGATACTTTCCAAACAGTTACAGCCTTTCTTCGCGTGCTGTTCCAGGCAGAAGGTATCACTATGTATGAATTCAGGGACGGCTTGAGAATAAACTATTTCATTACTGACAGGAGTAACCGTTTTATTCAGCTCAGGTACAAAGTGTTCTTTGATACAAAACGAGCTATGGAGGTACAAGTTAAAGATTACCTGGTGCAGCTACAGGAAATTTTTGCGCCTGAGTTGGAAAAGAATCCGGCTGCCAGGCGGCAATTTATGAACGTAAGCTACAACGAAAACCTAGTGATGTTTTTGAAAAGGCTCCTGAACCAAAAGCCGGAGAAGAAGAAATATAAGCCGAGATTTGGCATCGGTGGCGGACTGGCAATTAATATGGCTAAGATAAGCCCGCCTGCTGACGACATTCCTATAAGCCGTGCTGTATTCGAGAAAAAAATTAGTCCTGTAGTTACGTTATCAGCATATTTCTTTAGTCAAAGAAATTTTGGTAAAAACTTCATATCTCCCCAGCTTTCCATTCTCTCATACAAGCACGAGGGTATCGCCAAGCCAAAAACCTACTTCTATGGAACATATCCCGGTGATACTGGTATTATAAAAGCAAGTATTGTGATTGTTGAGTTACATATTGGCAGGCAGTGGATAAGAACCAGCAACTTTAGCTGGTATACGTCGGCCGCACCCGCTCTTCATTTCTTCCTAAAGAATGCCTCGGAACAATGGGAATATCATGTAGATAATAAAGGCCGGGAGACAGCGATGGGCTATAGGCTACAAACCGGATTAATAATTAAGGATAAATTCAATGCCTGGGCCTCTTATTCACGAGTACCGGATACCTTTAAAGAATCGAAATACAGGATAAGACATGAAAGTATTCAATTAGGTATACAATACCTCTTCGGTTCCAGGTAAACCTGACTTTTACTTCTAAGACAGTTGTTGCGGATGAGTAAGTTTCGGCAGTTGCGTCCAGGTATCAATTCTTGCAACTATAGAGAAAAAGTAAGCCCTACCTATTCAGCGTCTTCCACAACACATCTTTCAACTCCTGTATACCCTGGTTTGTAACAGACGAGATAAACAGGTGGGGTACATTTTCAGGTAGTTCCCGGCTGATGGCTTGTTTCAACTCATCGTCCAGCATATCGCTCTTACTAATCGCGATCACAAAATCCTTATCCAGCATTTCCGGGTTATATTGTTCTAATTCGTTGCGCAGAACCCCATATTCTTTACCATGGTTCTTACTATCGGCCGGAATCAGGAAAAGAAGGATTGAATTCCTTTCTATATGTCTTAAAAACCGGTGGCCAAGCCCTTTACCTTCCGCCGCACCTTCTATAATGCCGGGCAGGTCTGCCACACAAAACGATCTTCCGTCACGGTACTCAACCATTCCAAGCTGGGGGATGATCGTCGTAAACGCATAGTCTGCTATTTTGGGCCTGGCTGCCGTTATTACAGAAAGCAGGGTGCTTTTACCTGCATTGGGAAAGCCAACCAGACCTACATCGGCAAGTACCTTTAATTCCAGGGTTTTCCAGCCTTCCACGCCCTCTTCGCCGGGCTGAGCATATTCAGGTGCCTGGTTAGTAGCTGTGGCAAAATTGCTGTTGCCCAGTCCACCACGGCCGCCTTTCAACCAAACAATCTCCTGCCCGTCTTCAAGAATCTCAGCTTCTATTTCGCCTGTTTCTTCATCGCGCGCCACCGTTCCGAGCGGAACCTCCAGTATCACATCTTCTCCCTGCCTTCCCGTACTATTGTTTTTACTCCCGCCCTCCCCGTTTTCGGCAAGCACGTTTTTATGGTAGCGAAGATGCAGAAGCGTCCATAGCTGCTTGTTTCCTTTAAGGATAATATGTCCGCCCCTGCCGCCATCACCTCCGTCAGGACCGGCCATAGCATTGTATTTGGTGCGCATAAAATGCCTGCTGCCGGCGCCACCCTTACCGCTTTTGCAGAAAATCCTTATATAATCAATAAAGTTGTTACGTTCAGACACTTGAGTGTTTTTGCAAAGATAACACAGCCTGCCAGCAATCCCCCTCCTCATTCCACACCAGCCCCGAAAGGGCACCATACCCTCAGCCAGAGCGACGTATTTGCATGCCCCGGAACGCAACCCTGCGGCCCCTTAACCTTGCCCTGAATTAGTCCTTAATATGACAATTGTCATCTTTTCTACCCCCCTTTCTCTTTTTCTTGCAGGCACCGCATTTTCAATTATCTGACATGAGTAAGACTTCCGGTGCCGCCGTTGCCCAATCCTGTTACCACTGTGGTGAAGAATGTACTTCTAAACCCATTATAGTCGACGATAAACCCTTTTGTTGCGACGGCTGTAAAATGGTTTACGATATTTTAAACAAGAATGGCCTCTGCGATTACTACAGCATAAGCAAAAACCCCGGAGCCAGCCAGCGTATCAAGGTAAGAGAGGACAAGTTTTCCTTCCTCGACGATGCTGATATAGCCCGTACACTCATTAACTTCCAGGATAATAATGAAACACACGTATCGTTCTATCTTCCGCAAATGCACTGCAGCAGTTGTTTATGGCTGCTCGAAAACCTTTACCGGATTAACCCCGGCATAGCCTCCTCTAAAGTTGACTTCACCCGTAAAGAAGCATATATTGTTTTTAGTCCGTCTAAAATAACCATCAGGCAGGTTGCGGAACTGCTCACAAGCATTGGCTACGAACCCTACATCAGCTTCAACGACCTGAACGGAAAGAAACCCAGGGCGGATAAAAGCAAGGTTTACAAAATGGGCGTAGCAGGTTTCTGCTTTGCCAACATCATGCTCTTTAGTTTCCCTGAATACCTGGGCATAGATGCTAAAGATGCAAACCTTGCAAGTACTTTCAGGCTCTTCAATGTTATCCTCTCATTACCCATCGTTTTCTATAGTGCAACGGAGTTTTATACAGGAGCCTGGAAAAGCCTTAAATACGGGTTCCTCAATATCCATGCGCCAATCGTGGTAGCCATTGTGGTTACTTTCTTGCGTAGTATATACGAAGTGGCCACAGGTACCGGTGCCGGTTTTTTCGACAGCCTTGCCGGCATCGTGTTCTTCATGCTGGTAGGCAGGGTTATACAAAGCAAAACCTTTGATCAGCTGAACTTTGAAAGAGATTACACATCTTATTTCCCAATTGCCGTTACGCGGGTAAATAAAGACGGCACAGAGCAAAGCCTTACCCTCCCGGATATCAGGCTTGACGATACGCTCCTGATTCATAATGAAGAGTTAATACCTGCGGACGGTATCCTTACAAAAGGCAAAGCGTTAATAGATTATAGCTTCGTAACCGGCGAAAGCATGCCTGTTGTAAAGGAAATGGGAGAAATTATTTACGCAGGAGGCAAGCAGATGGGCGGTAACATCGAGGTGCTTGTAATTAAAGAGGTTGCACAAAGTTACCTTACCCGCCTTTGGAACAGGGATGAGCTAAAGGTTACCAACAAGTACGAAGAAAAGTCGTTTGTACACCTTCTTGCAAGGTACTTTACGGTTATTTTATTTGCAATAACTGCTGTTACAGCAGCCTATTGGTACTTCAACGATCCAGCTAAAATATGGCCTTCTGTTACGGCTGTACTCATCGTGGCCTGCCCTTGTGCCTTATTGCTCTGCAACACGTTTACTAACGGTAACATCCTACGCATTCTTGGTAAAAACAATCTTTACCTGCGCAATGCACAGGCCATAGAAGAGATAGGGAACGTAGACTATATCATCTTCGACAAGACGGGAACCCTTACATCATACGGCTATCAGCACGTTAGCTACGATGGCAAAGACCTCACGTATATCATGAAGCAGCAGCTTGTTGCCGTGGCATCGCAGTCTACCCATCCTATGAGCAAAGCCATCGTTTCTTTTCTTGAAACCAAGACAACGATCACCGTTCACGCATACAAAGAAGTACCGGGAAAAGGAATAGAAGGAATTATCGCCGACGACTTTATTACCATCGGCAGCCGTTCCTTTGTAAGTGGATCATCCAATAAAACCGAAGACCAGGAAAGTGTTGTATATGTGGCTATCAACAACAAAGTCCTTGGCAAGTTTATCTTCAAAAACCATTACCGTAGAGATGTGCCGGCAATGATCCGCTCCCTGCAGGGTAAATACGATCTTGCAGTCATCAGTGGCGACAACAGTGGCGAGCGCCAGGCGTTGCAGGATATGCTAGGCTTTGATGCACATCTTGTGTTCAATCAAAAGCCGGAGGATAAATTAGAAGCTGTGAAACGCCTGCAGCAACAAGGCAGGAAAGTAATGATGATAGGTGATGGACTCAACGATGCAGGTGCATTAAAACAAGCCGATGTGGGTATTGCAG